>CAYPSE010000090.1:0-6617 GCA_964413305.1 uncultured Rubrivirga sp.
ACCTGTTCTTCACCTTCTGGGGCTTCGACATCATCACCAAGGGACGGATGGAGCACCTGAAGTTCTCACCCGTAGGTAACCCGGCCGCCCACATGCCTGCTGCGCTCGCACCGCTACCGGGCATGACCACGATGGCCACCCACATGATGAACAAGTCCCTGGAGGAACTGGAGATCCCACCGGTTCCGGAGTTCCTGGAACTGCTCAAGGCATCGGGGGCCAAGATCTGGGCCTGCCGGCTCAGTGCCGATATGAATCACCTCGATGAATCGGATCTGTTCGATGGTCTCGACGGGATCATCAACGCGAGCGACTTCATCGAATTGACTGAGGGAGCGCAACTCCTCTTCATTTGAGCTATAGCTCGCAGTTCATGTGAGCGGTGGCTCGGATGGGCGCGCCTCTCAGGAGTAGGGCCGGTTGCCTCGGGCACCGGCCCTACTGCCGTTTCCGGCGGCTTGCCACTTACTCAGCTGTCGGTTGCTGATCGGTGAGCTGATCGTCAAAGTCGACTTCGTCGCCAACCGCATCGAGTTCCACCCGTAGGGCAGGCAGTGACTGGATACGTATGGGCTCGGGTAACGGCGTCAAGCCCACCGAGTCGAAGGTTCCCTGCCCTGCCAAGCGAAGGAAGAACTGTGCCGTCGATTTGGGCAGTGGATTGTTCGGATCGTCGCAGGCCAGAATCGATGACGTCGCAATCACCGGCCACCCCACCAGCGGTGAACCTTCCTCGAGAACGACCTTTGCCGAAGCCTGGTCGAACTGTCCTTCCACCGGAACCCCACCCACGGCATGGGTCGGCAAAATACGCCCGGCATCGTCGGTGGTCAGTTCCATGGCGGCGATACCGACCTTGGGTAGATCCACGTTGGTCACGCTGATGGTGACGCCTTCCGCCGGGAGGTCCGCGATGGGCAATACGTTGATACTCGCTAGGAAGTTCGGCATGACCGCCACCGATCCCTCACCCGGCAGGGGTTCGAACTCGATGTCCGCATCGAGGTCGATGTTCAGTTCCTCCTCCGTGAGTGGTTCCTCTTCCAAGAGCGCGTCAAAATCGAGGTCCTCGCCAGCGAGCGGATCGTCGAATTCGGTGTCCATGGACATCCCGGTCATCTCGGCGATGATGTCGTCGTAGGAGGCGAATGGAGTTCCCACGTTGAGTGTCGAGATTTCCCCCTGCGTCCACGCTTCGGGTGCTTCTTCACTCAACCACGCGGTCATCGCCTCCACGGCGCCGGAGGGCTGCTCGAGACGCAGCAGCGTTACCGGAAGGTCGGGGATGTCGAAGCCCGAATTCGGTTCCGTGATGAGTGGGTCGGTCCAGGTGGTGATGGAACCATCGAGCAGGCCCGCAACAGCCTGAGGAGTCAAGATCACACCGTCCAGTCCGACGATGTTCACCGCTACCCCAATGGGCGTGCCAAGAATGGGCGTGGTGATGACGTCACCGGTGCATATCTGAGCCATAGCGTCGATGTCGGTCTCGGTGGCGGGTCGATCGAGTATTCGCACCTGGGCCTGGGGATCGTCGTAAGCCACCGGGAGCATGCTCTGATCCGGACATAAGCCGAGCAGCGCGACGTTCACCTGGTCCACAGCGTCGGCGAACTCCGCCGGGACGGCCACGTTCTGTGCGCCCGGCACGCAGGTAATGGTGCGCTCGAGGCGGGCTGCTAGGACGTCGGGGGGAAGGGGCGGGGTGCACGCTGCCAGGAAAGCCACCGACACACCCGCACTTGCCAGAGCTAGTCCCGACCTCTTCACTGCGTTCCCCTCAGATCAGAGCGGTAGGGGTGTCGGGAACAACGCCCAACACCCCTACCGACTGCGATTCGTTCTTACTAGATGTTGTTCTTACTTGATGTTGTTGGCCAGGCCGACAGCGGTCTTGAGCACCTTGCCAGCGACCGGAACGAAGCCCAGTTGCGCAGCGCGCTCCGGACCGCACTTCTCGAGCGCGTAGCGGGTGAACTGGCGAACGCCGAGGCCGTTGGGGCCGCCACCGTCCGTACGAGCCAGCAGGTAGCTGAAGATCGCGATCGGGTAGGCGCCACGGGCCTGGACCTTGTAGTTCAACGTGACCAGACCGTCAGGGGCGACGTTGGTCTGGTTCGCCAGGTTACGGGCGGCGGACTGGGCCGACGGTGCGACGAACTCACCGAGGGCGTTCTGCACGCGAGCCATACGCGCACCAGCCTTGAGCGCGTCACCGAGGTCCACGTAACCGATGGCACCTGGAGTAGCGGTGATGGCGCTCATCACGCCGGCATTCTGGGGGCCCGAGACCGAGTTGGCCGGGGGCTTGCCACCGGGGAAGGCGCTGTCCATGGCGTCCTGGACCTTCGGGAAGATGCTGGGAGCCCACGCGTTCAGGTACTGCAGGAAGTTGTTCGTGGTGCCCGAACCATCCGCGCGGTAAACGATCGTGATGCCCGTGTCGGGGAGATTCCGAGCGATACGCGGATTGGACTTGACGATCTCCGGGTGGTTCCACGTGGTGATCTGACCACCGAAGATCTTCGCGATGGTGGTCTGACGTAGCTGGATCTGGTTGCCGATCGGGCGACCGTTCTTGCCGTTCAGATTGATCGGAAGGGTGATGGTGCCACCGATGATCGGCACGTACTCCCACTGGAAGGTCGGCTTCGTGTCTCGCGAGCTGTAGGCGCTGTCGGTGCCACCGAACACGTACGTGCCGTTCGAGAAGCCAGCCTTACCGCGACCGGAGCCGACGGACTGGTAGTTGACGGTGAAGTTGTTCTGAGACCCGTTGTAACGAGTCGCACAGTCCTGCAAGAAGACCGAAGAGAACGAAGCCCCACCACCGGGGACGGTTTCATTTGCCTGAGCCGGTACGGCAGCGATCAACGTTGCTGCTACGACGCCGGCTGAGGACAGTATCGCGAGAGTGCGACGCACTGGTAACTCCTTCATACGACTCATCGACACGGTCGTGCCAACGGATGCGAACGTAGGGACGTCATCTGACGGACAAGTTCACGGAAAGGGTCCATCTCGGGACGCCTAGGTGAACATCAGATGACGTCAGCAATCGAATTCACCCGGGATTAACCGAAACGCCCATTGACGTAGTCGAGAGTCCGTTCATCTTGGGGATTGCCGAAGATCTCGGTGGTCAGTCCCTGCTCCACGACATGACCCGGCTCGTTCTCCGCTGCCAGGAAGAAAGCCGTGTAATCGGAGACCCGCACCGCCTGCTGCATGTTGTGCGTCACGATGATGACCGTCATCGACTGGGACAGTTGACCTATGGTCTCCTCGACCTTCAAGGTCGACGCCGGATCGAGGGCCGAACACGGCTCGTCCATCAGCAGCACACTCGGCTGCACGGCAAGGGCACGAGCAATGACAAGTCGCTGTTGCTGACCGCCGGAGAGATCCCCTGCCGCGTGATCGAGGCGGTCCTTGACCTCCTTCCACAGCCCTGCAGCCGTAAGGGTCTCTTCGACGATGTCGTCATGGTTGGAACGCTTCATTCCCGAGAGCTTCAGGCCGCTGAGCACGTTGCCTCGGATCGTCATGCTGGGGAAGGGATTGGGCTTTTGGAAGACCATGCCGATCTTCAGTCGAATTCCCACCGGATCGACATCGGCAGCGTAGATGTCCTTTCCGTCGTACAGAACTTCACCCGCAAGCGCGGCGCCTGGGATCAACTCATGGAGCCGGTTCAGGGTTCGGATATAGGTCGACTTTCCACAGCCGGACGGACCGATGAGGGCCGTGACCGAATTCCTTGGGAACTTGATGGAGACACCCTCGAGGACTTTCCGTTGGCCGAACCACACGCTCAGCTCTCGTGATTCCATCTCAATCTGCTGATGACGCGCAGGTGCGGCGAAATGGGCCTCCAATTCACCGGTGGTGGTCGTGTCCTCGAACTCAGCAGTCGACATTGCTTTCTCCCTTATGACTGTCGCTTATGACTTTGCGAATCTCTTGGTTCCGAAGAACCGTGCGGCGGTGAAGACGATGGCCACTAGGACCATCAGGACCAACGCCGCACCCCAGGCTCGGGCTACGGCCGATGGGAACGGCAGTGACACGTTGAAGAAGATGTAGGTCGGCAAGGCTGCCGTCGGTTCGGTGAAGGGGTTCCATACGGTGCCGTCGTTGGTTAGCGCGGTGAGTAGCAAAGGTGCCGTCTCGCCCATCACTCGGGCGATACCCAAAATGGTCGCGGTGATGATTCCGGTTCGCGCAGCGGGTAATACGACTTTCATGACCGTGCGCATGCGCGTGGATCCCAGCGCCAGCGCTCCCGTGCGCAGGTCCTCGGGGATCAACTTGAGGACTTCCTCCGACGTTCGTGCGACGGTGGGCAGCATCAGGATGAAGTAGGCGAGAGCCCCCGCGAAGGCACTTTGACTGATCACCCCGGTGAGGATGAACACGGTGAGAATGAACAAGCCGGCAACCACCGAGGGCACGCCACTCTCGGCCTGTAGGAAGAAGCGCACGGCATTGGCGGCCTTGCCGCGTACCTCGGTGATGTAGACGGCAGTGGCCACTCCGATGGGAACGGCAATGAGCAGTGCAATCGCAACGATCATCACGGTGCCCAGAAGCGCGTGACCGATGCCGCCGTAGCCGAGCGGGGTCGGCGGGGAGATGTAGATGTTGTTCTGGGAGAGGAAGGACCAACTGATGGCCTCCAAGCCCTTCGTGACGATCGACCACAGGATCGATCCCACGACGATGATGCTCAGCAGAGTGGCACCGATGGCGAGAACGATGATGGCGGCGTCCGCGGTTCGGTTCTTGCCACCGGAGATCAAGGCTGCGATCACTGCGGCGAGGATCTGCAACGGTAGGTAGATAGCGACGACGACGATGGCTCCGGGGATATCGGTCATCGCGTAGATGACGGCGACGATCAGGAGTGGGATGAGTGCACCCAGCGCTGTCACGAGTTTGAATTTCGCGGTCCGCTGCATCCACGGACGAAGCGCTGACTGGTGCCTCAGATGCTCGATGTCGGATTCATCGAAGGTCATTGTGGGTCCGCTCATGACTTCAACTTCCCAGATCGGCTGACAACAAGATTTGCGATGACGTTCACGATCAATGTTCCTACGAACAGGACGAAACCGGACGCCAGGAGGACCTGCAATTCCTTGGGGCCAGCCTCGCCGAATTTCGAGACGATCATGGTGGCTATCGATCCGCCACCGGACTCAAGGACACGGAATAGATTGATGTCGAAGACCAATTTGAGAACGAAGTAGACCGCCACCGTCTCACCTAGAGCGCGCCCCAAACCGAGCATGACTCCACCGATGAGTCCTCCACGACCGAACGGCAGTGCGACATAGCGCAGCATGGTCCACAACGAGCAACCCAGGGATTCGGCTGCGTTGACCAGTTCCGGGGGTGTGCGGTCGAGTACTTCGCGAGTGATCGCTGTGACGATCGGGATCATCATCACAGCCAATACCCAACCGGCGATGAAGGGTGAACCCACGAAGTTGTCGATCGTGACCGAAAAGAATGGAATCCAGCCGAGATACTGGTTCAGGAGTTCGGCCCACTGGACTCCGACGGGCTGAAATACGTAGAACGCCCACAGACCGATGATGATCGACGGAATGGCCGCCATCAGGTCGATGAAGTTCGTCATGATCTTGGCGACCCGAGCTGGTGCCAGGAACACCACGAAGATCGCAAGCAGAATGGAGACCGGCACCGCGATGATCAGCGCGATGACGGCAAGCATCACCGAGCCGTAGAGCATTCCCAGGATGCCGAACTTGTTCGCACCAGGATCCCACTCGGTGGTGATGAAGAAGTCGATTCCCTGCTCTTGCACCACGGGAATGAGTTGGGCACCTAGGAAGATCGCGATGCCGGCGAGGATGAAAAGCGAAGTGAGGGCGGCAACGAGCACCGCGCGGTTGAAGATCCGATCGCTGCGGTGGAATTGGGTCGATGTGGAGAGTTTCCGAGGTTGCTGGTCCACGCCGGTAGGCATGAGCGGCATCCAATAGGTCGAACGTGACACTCACAGGCCACTTCACCCAACGAGCGACAAACCTTGGGTGAACGAAAGGTGAACTACTCGGCCCTGGAGTGGTCCCCACCGTGGATCTGATCCAGGGCGTGCGGCAGCACCGGGCCCAGCGCGGCGATACCGTCCCTGCATCCACCCGGTGAGCCCGGCAGATTCACGATCAGCGTCCGCTCGGTGATCCCCGCGATACCGCGGGACAAGACGGCGGTCGGCACCCCGTGCCCAACGCCGTAATTGCGGACGGCCTCGGCCAGCCCCGGTGATTCGCGCTCGATGATCCGGCGGGTCATCTCCGGGGTGAGGTCCTGTGGCGTGTGCCCCGTACCCCCGGTGGTGAGGATGAGGTCGAACCCCTCTTCCACCCCCTGCTCGAGTGCTGCGGCGAGCGGTTCACCGTCGGCTACCACTCGAGGACCCACCGCGTCGAATCCCAATTGCGCTAGGCCGGCCATGAGGATCGGACCGGAGGTGTCCTCCCATTCGCCGCGTGCCGCGCGGTTGGAGGAGGTGATGACCAAGGCTCGGTAGTTCACGTCGGCCCCTGCTACTGCTGCCGGACGTAATGGCCGGATCGACCACCGGA
>CAYPSE010000091.1:0-6578 GCA_964413305.1 uncultured Rubrivirga sp.
GGTCATGAACAGCGCAATCGATGTTCGTCGTGAACAGCGCGGTTGGTATTGGTACGACTGGGCAGCCTCGGCGTTCTCGGTCAGCGTCGTGGCCGTCTTCTTCGGGCCGTATCTAACCGACCTGGCGCAAGCCGCGTCAGCGGCGGGTGAGCGGATAACGCTCTTCGGGTTCGTGTCGGTTACGGCCGAGTCCTACTACCCGTACGTCGCGGCGATCGCCTTGGCGCTGCAGATCGTGGTGATGCCGGTCGTGGGATCGGTGGCTGATGCCGCGCGCTCTCGGCGACGGGTGATGGGTGTGTGCGCGTACGTCGGTGCCGTGAGCGTGATGGCCATGTGGTTCCTGCAAGGGACCAACTACCAACTGGGTGGGTTGTTGTTCATCGTGGCCACCGGCGCCTTCGGTAGCGCGATGGTCGTCTACAACTCGTTCCTGCCGCTGATCGCCGAGGCCCGCGAGCGAGACCGCGTTTCGTCGGCGGCGTGGGCGTTCGGATATGCCGGTGGGGTGTTGCTGTTGCTGGTCAACATCGCACTGTTCGTCGGTGGTGATCGATTCGGGGTCTCGCAGACCGATGCAACGCGGATCGCGTTGGTCAGTGCGGGCGTGTGGTGGGCGCTGTTCACGATCGTCCCCTTGACTCGCTTGCGCGATCGACCACCGGGCGTGCCGTCGATGGGGAATGCGCTCGTCGGGGGATTGCGTCAACTCGGTCGAACGGTGCGGGGGCTGCGGGCCTATCCCCAGGCACTCATGTTCCTGCTCGCCTTCTTCTTCTACTACGACGGCATTCAGACGATGATCGGGTTGTCCGCGACGTACGCCGTCGAGGAACTCCGGCTCGACGTGACCGACGTCATCGTGAGCGTGGTCGTCGTCCAGGTCGTGGGAATCGTCGGTGCGCTGGTGTTGGGCCGCCTGGCACGGGCTGTGGGGGCTAAGCGCGTGGTCATGGGCAGCCTGGTGCTGTGGTCGGTGGTAGTGCTCGCCGTCTTCCTGTTGCCGGCCGGGAACGTCGCGTTGTTCTTGACGGTGGCCGTCCTGATCGGCTTCATCCTGGGTGGGAGCCAGGCACTGTCGCGATCGATCTTCGCGCAGTTGATCCCCCGGCAACGCTCGGGGGAGTTCTTCTCGCTATTCGAGGCGACAAGTAGTGCTAGTGCGTTGCTCGGACCGGTGGTGTTCGCGGTGACCTTGCAGTTCGCGGGTTCCTATCGGCTCGGGCTGCTCTTGCTGATCGTGTTCTTCATCGTGGGAGCGGTGCTGCTGGCACGAGTCGACGTCGCCGAAGGAACGGCGGACGCTGAGTTCCACCCCGAGGAGATCAGGCTCGGTAGGTCCTGACGTACGCGGCGGCGAAGGCTTCAGGGGTCGTGCTGGAACGGCTCTCGTGGGGCCCTAGCACCCCGAAGTCACCCGCACCCTGGACTGGTCGGTGCTGGGTTTCTATCCTCTGCTTGGCTTTGCACACCGAGACGGAATGGGGACAGCGGTCATGACGGGAACGTTCACAGCAAGCGGTTGGAAGCGGACCGGTGCGATAGCGAGTTCGCTGGTTCTGGGAGCCGGGTTGTTGGCCTTCGGAGGCAGTGCCGCGCAGGCAGCGTCATCGCCTCAGGTCAACGACTGTGGTTCGTTGGAGACTCGCCCGGCCGAGCTGATTTTGGCCTGCGCCGATGCCAATGAATTGGTCCAGAACATCCGCTGGACGTCGTGGAAGAACAAGAAAGCCGTCGGTACCGGGACCTACCGCATCAACGATTGCGACCCCACCTGCGCTGCGGGTGAATTCGACTCCTATCGCGTGCGGATCGTGCTGCAATCCCCGAAGAGTCAATCGGGCGAGCGCGTCTATTCGCGGGCGATCCTTCGCTTCCCCAAGGGTGGCCCCGACGGCGAGAAGCGCCAATCGGTGCGATTGTTGAGTTACCAGCCACCTGCAGCACCGGAGCCCGCCGAAACCGCGGCGCCTACTGCAACTCCAACCGAGTCGGCGGCCCCGTCGCCTTCTCCTTCCCCTTCTCCTTCGGTCTCACCTTCGGCGAGCCCGACCGCGAGCCCGTCGCCAACCCCGACCGCCAGTGCGACGCAAGAGCAGAAGCAGGAGACGATCACGTTGGCCGTGACCAACCAGTCCAAGATCAGCGGTCGGCTGCGGTTCACCATCGAAGCTGAATCGACGTTGGGTGGCAGTCAGCGCGGCATCAAGAGTGTCGAGGTGATCCGGCGGAACGAGTACAACGCGCAGATTCCCTACGACGCTACGTGGGCCGGGCCGTACCAGCCGAACCGGTGGACGGTGCTCACCGGCTGCTCATCGAGTAACAAGCCCAAGACCACGATCATCGCTACCTCCGAGAGTGGATTGACCAAGTCGATCGACGTGGATGCCCGAACTGGCTGCTGAGCACTCGAAGTCAAGTCATGCAGCCCCGGTCATGCCCGGGGCTGCATGCGTCACGTGGCTAGGAAGACTGCCAAGTAGGACGGATGCAGCCTCAGGTGTCGGGTTACGCGCGGCAGAGTGTGGGGCAGGTAGCTCTCCCGTAGTGTGACGAATCCACGGCCCTCGAACAGCGCCTTCACTTCTTTTCCGGTGGGTCGGTAGATGTGGGTGGGATCGCTGGCGTATGTGCGGTCGTAGATCCACTTGCCCACCTTGTTGTCCACCACGGGTAGGTGCACCAGGACCACACTTCCCGGGGCGCATAGGGCACGAATCGCGTCGATGCCCGCGGCGGGGTCGGTGAGGTGTTCGATCAAGTTCACAGCGAGTACGACGTCGTAGGTCCCTTCGAACGGTGGTCCGTCGAGCAGATCGGCGACGGCGTAGGTGCGCTCGGCATCGCGCGATCGGGCCATGGTGATGGCGTGCTCGGAGATGTCCGAGCCGGTGAGGGAATGGGCGCCTGTGAAAGTGTCCAGGAGCCAGCCGTAGCCACAACCCACGTCCACGATGTCCAACCGGTCCAGCGGTTTGGCGCTGTACTCGAGAGCCAATTTCACCAGGAGGCGATCGCGGGCCCGGTCGATCCAGGTTTGCGACGGCTCACCGGTCTTGGATGCGGCGCCGTAGACGTTGGCGAAATAGTCCGCGCCGTAGTCCTGGGAGGACAAAGTCACGAAGCAAGCGTACGGGTCACGCAGGCGCTCTCCGCCTGGCAGGCTTGGCCGATGCCGATAACCGGTGCGTCCTTGATGGGCGAGGTCGTCGAGAAGTTCGCCGAGTTCCCAACCGCACAATCCACCGCCCTGGTGGATACCTGGACGCATGCCCTGGGGATCCTGCCGGGAGCTGAACAGTGCATCGCTTGGGGGATGCCGACGCTTCGCATCGATGGCGACATCGTCGTGTCCCTACTGGGCTTCGCCCGGCACAACAGCATCTTCCCCGGCCCCGGGGTGATCGAACGACTCGGTGGGCGGTTGTCGAACATGGCGGTCACCAAGGGGACCATCCACTTCGATCGGGATCGGGCGATGAAGTCGTCGTTGATCAAAGCGATATGCCAGGCGCGGATCGAGGAGATCAACGCGTCGTACCCGAAGGCTGGCGGAGCGTTCAAGGAGTTCTATCCGAACGGCTTTGTGAAGTCACGCG
Source organism: uncultured Rubrivirga sp. (assembly GCA_964413305.1). Classification (GTDB taxonomy): domain Bacteria; phylum Actinomycetota; class Actinomycetes; order S36-B12; family S36-B12; genus S36-B12. The sequence continues at coordinate 3,603 of CAYPSE010000091.1, forward strand.
GAAAGATGAAGGCCGGGGAACTGCACGGTGCTTGGGAATGGTTCCGGCGCGACGGGACCATCAAGCGTTCGGGGCGATTCACCGACGGTCGTCAGGTGGGTCGGTGGATCACCTACGACTCTGCGGGCAAGCCGTACAAGGAGACGGACTTCGGGTAAGTGGTCGTCAGTCGGCCTGTGGATCGGCTTCCGTCAGCCGGCTGCTCACGGTCTCGCAGGCGCTGCCGAGGGCGGCGAATTCTTTGGATGGCAGTACATCCACCAGGTGCTCGCGCACACTTGCGACGTGATCGGGGGCGGCCGACACGATGGCGGCCCATCCGTCGTCGGTGAGGACGGCGTAGAGCCCGCGCTTGTCGACGGTGCACTCTTGGCGCTCGACGAAACCCTTCTTGACCATCCGGTCCACCTGATGGCTGAGCCGACTGCGCGAGGCGTAGGTGCGGTCGGCGAGTTCGCTCATCCGCATGCGTCGATCCGGTGACTCGGACAACTGAACCAAGATCTCGTAATCGGCCAACGTCAGGCCGTGCTTGCGCTGCAGGTCCTGGCTGAGGCGGTGGTTGACCAATTGCGATGCGCTGATCCAGGCACGCCACGCGCGTTGTTCGTCTTCGCTCAGCCACCGGGTCATACGAATAGTTTAGTTGTCAACGATCCGCGAATCTCCCTCACCTGCGGTGGTGGACGCTCGTCTCCACGACATCCCACAGGCGAACCCCGCCCACAACGCCGGCGCTGTTGGCCACGATCAGACCTTTGGGGCCAACATCGCTCGGCTCGAGGTGCTTGGCGTTACCGCCACCCACGTAGATGCGATCGAAGATGATCATGTCGTCGAAATCCTGGATGGCTTGGCGAACCCGGGAGACCCACCTTTTCTTGCCGATGCGCTTGCGCTCGACGTTGCCCAGTGCGATGTCGAAGGACTGTTCGTCTCGGAACGGTCCATGGGAAAGCTCCAGGTGCGGCAGCAGCTGACCGTCGTGGAACAGCGCGGTGCCCACGCCGGTGCCCAAGGTGAGTACGAATTCCATGCCGTCGCCTTCCACGACGGCGCACCCTTGCATGTCGGCGTCGTTGACCACGAGGGTCGGGATGTCCAGCACATGGGCAAGTGCATGGCCCAGGTCGAAGCCGTGCCACTGATGCGCAAGGTTCGGATCGGCGTCGCCGTCGTAACTCGCACGAGATAGCGACGGAACTTCGATGACCCTGCCGTCACGCACCAAGCCCGGGAACCCGATCGACGCCCGGTGGGCCTGGGGAAGGGCGGAAACCAAATCCACGACGGTGGCCACGAGCAATCCCGGTGGACAGGGATAGGGAGTGTCCACGCGTACTCGATCGACCAGCAGGACGCCGGCGGCATCCAATACCGAGGCCTTCACGCCACTTCCCCCGATATCCACGGCCAAGGTGCGGACGTCGTGGGGCCACACGGCGGAGTCCCGTTCACGCATCACGGCTACTCCGAATCGGGGAGGGTGAGGATCTGCGCACCCGAATCGGTGACCACGATCGTGTGCTCGAACTGGGCCGTCCAACGTCGATCCTTCGTGACGACCGTCCAGCCGTCGTCCCAGATCTCGTAGTCGTATGTGCCGAGGGTCAGCATCGGTTCGATGGTGAAGGTCATGCCCTCGAGAAGTTCCACACCCATGCGGGGATCGTCGTAGTGGGGAACCACCAGACCGCTGTGGAATGCGGTGCCGATTCCGTGGCCGGTGAAGTCGCGGACCACCCCGTAGTCGAAACGCTTCGCGTAACTCTCGATGACCCGACCCACCACGCTGAGTGGGCGCCCTGGCTGCACGGCATTGATGGCGCGCATCGTGGCCTCGTGGGTTCGCTCGACTAGCAAGGCGACCTCCTCGCTCACCTCCCCGACCAGGAAGGTTGCGTTGGTATCGCCATGCACGCCTCCGATGAACGCCGTGATGTCGATATTGCAGATGTCCCCTTCGCGAAGTTGTGTCGAGTCCGGGATCCCGTGACAGATCACCTCGTTCAGGCTCGAACACAGGGATTTGGGGAACCCCCGATAGCCGAGCGTGGACGGATAGGCACCGTGGTCGATGAGGAATTCGTGGCCGATGCGATCGAGCTCATCGGTGGTGACCCCGGGGCGAACGTGTCGGCCAACTTCCTGCAGGGCATTTGCCGCGATGCGGCCTGCGATACGCATCGCGGCGATCGTTTCCGGGGTTTGGATGTCCGAACCCTCGAACGGAGCGGGAGCGGGACGGTCCACGTACTCCGGGCGCGGGATCGATGCGGGAACTTCGCGGCGTGGCGACACTCGACCCGGTGTCAAGGGCTCCCGAGTGGTCATGCTCACGATGTGGAGTCTACGGGCGCACTACATTGTGCTCGGACGTGTTGGAAAGCCACGCTCGAGGGGCGTCAGCACGGGGAAAAATCGTGAAGAAGAAGGGACGGCCCATGAGTTGGTATTACTGCTTGGTGCATAAGCGGGTTGAGCCGCAGGACGGCTGCCCGAACTCCGAACGGCTGGGTCCTTACGAAACCGAAGCGGAGGCCTCACACGCCCTCGAACTCGCAGCCGAGCGCAGCGCAGCCTTCGATGAAGGCGATGACGACGACTGATCGCGCGCTCGTGCCACATGCCACGAGCAAAACGATGGCCCGCACCGGACGGTGCGGGCCATCGTTGTAAGCCGCGTGGGCTAGTGCACTGACTAGCGGCGACGGGTCGCCTTGCGGGCTGTCTTCTTGGCTGCCTTGCGAGGAGCGGCCTTGCGGGCTGCCTTGCGAGGAGCTGCCTTCTTGGCTGCCTTCTTAGCGGTGCGCTTGGTTGCCTTCTTGGCTGCCTTGCGCGGTGCTGCCTTCTTGGCTGCCTTCTTAGCGGTGCGCTTGGTTGCCTTCTTGGCTGCCTTGCGCGGTGCAGCCTTCTTGGCCGTCCGCTTCGTTGCCTTCTTGGCCGTGCGCTTGGTGGCCTTCTTGGCCGTGCGCT
>CAYPSE010000092.1:0-6559 GCA_964413305.1 uncultured Rubrivirga sp.
CCGTCTCCACTGACGAGCCCACCTTCGTGTAATCCTGGATCCATGACGACCTCTCCCCCGGAAGATCCACGAAACAATCCCGGTGATGAGATTCCCGATTTCATCCCTGACGACTTCGCGATCGACTCCGCCCCCAAGGAGCCCACAGCCGAAGAGCGTGCCGCGAAGGCCGCCCGCATCGCACGGGAGAATGATCGGCTGAGGAAGGCAGGGCAGATCGCCGACGGCTCGGGCAAGCCCGTCTACCGGCGTGCTTCGAGGTTGGTGCCGTGGGTCGCTATCGGGGCTGCTGTGGCGATCGTGATCTTGGTCGTTGCCTTCGTGGCCGGTTAGGACTGCACATTGACTACCTAGGCCCTGGCCCCCTGGTGCCGCCCGCTGTCAGCCTGAGGTGGCACCCCTGGGGAACCACTCCCCGGGCCGGTGCGTCCTATTCACAACCTCGCGAGCTCGCGACCGAGTGGGTGAGGGAAGAACCGACTAGCCAGGGAGGCAGCAATGGGCGAGACCTCGATGCGCGGCACCCGACTCGGTGCCTTGAGTTACGAGCGAGATGAGCACGTCGCACCAGCAGAGCGGCGAATTGTCCGTTATGTATGCCCCGCTGGCCATGTTTCCAACGTCCCCTATTTCGTCGACGCCGACGAGATTCCGCGCGAATGGACGTGCCGTTGCGGCGAAACCGCCATCTCCGAGGAGATCGCCCCACCCGAGCCCAAGGCCGAGCGCCCGGTCCGTACCCACTGGGACATGCTGATGGAGCGTCGGACTCGCGAGGACCTGGAGGAACTTCTCGAGGAGCGGTTGACGCTTCTGCGGGAATCCCGCGAGGAACTTCCCCGCTCCGCGTGATCCGGCAGTTCGCTGCCGCAGGTTCGTTGCCGGGAACTTCGAACTAGCGCGAGATGGCGGGCGGAGTCGGGTCTTCGGGTCTCTTGGGATCCCGTTCGTACCGCAAGTCTTCGACGATCACCGTGCCGTGGATGATCGGCCCGGATCCCGGCATGCGATTCATCCACGGACTAGTGCGGTAGCGGCTCATGAGTCGTCTACCAATCGCGTTGCGGACTCCCGGCAGCAAGAGTGCCAGTCCCATCAGGTCGGTCAGGTATCCCGGGATCGCGATCAGCATCCCGGCAACGAACTGTCCGGTCATCGATGAGGCCATGGCGCTGGCGCGTTGCTGGTCGCCTGCGTTCGTTGCTTCCATTAGTCCGGTTGCACTGGAACCTGCATTGCGCATGAGCGCGAAACCGATCGGAATGCCTGCGAAGATGCCGAACACGGCCCAACCCCAACCAATCACGGACGCCACACCCCACAGCACGAGAATCTCCGCAAGTGGGTAGCCGAAGAACAACAATCGCCCAGTGAACTTCATCGGATCCGTCGCATCACTCGTCGATAGCCGGGCGACTTCTCGAGGAACGACGGCGCCCCGTCAAGGTGCCCTTCACTTGACCAGCGCGTTCGGCCACGCCCCACTGAGTGACGCGCCACAAAGCTTCCGCCACGATGGCACGGCTCATCTTGCTCGTTCCGACACTGCGCTCCACGAACGTGATGGGCACTTCCGTCACGGTGAAGCCACGCTGCACCGCGCGCCAGGCCAGATCGACCTGGAAGCAGTAGCCCTGCGATGCGACGGTATGTAGGTCGATGCCTTTCAACGTTTCGGCGCGGAAGGCGCGGTAGCCACCGGTAGCGTCGTACAGCGGAACCCCGAGCATCGTGCGGGTATACAGGTTGCCGCCGCGCGAGAGGACCTCACGTCCCTTGGACCAGTTCTGAGTTCCACCACCAGCCACCCAGCGTGATCCGAGCACTAGGTCCGCATCGCGAAGTGCGGCGAGCAAACGCGGAAGTTGCTCGGGCTGGTGGGAACCGTCAGCATCCATCTCGACCAGGACGTCGAACCCGTTCTGCATGCCCCAGGTGAAGCCGGCGATGTAAGCGGCGCCAAGCCCTTCCTTGGCGTGTCGGTGCATCACCTGCACTCGCTCGTCGGCGATCGCGAGGGCGTCGGCAACATCGCCCGTTCCGTCCGGTGAGTTGTCGTCGGCGACCAACACATGAGCGTCTGGGACGGCCAAGCGGATGCGTTCGACGATGACCGGCAGTGACTCACGCTCGTTGTAGGTCGGGACGATGACCAGGATGCGGCCAAGATCGCTGAAATCCAGGGGGGTGGAACCGGACTCTTGTTCCTGCCCTGGACTCACGCGTCAACCCTAACGTCGCCCTCGCGACCTGCGGCTCTGCGTCGTCGACGATGGACGTACATGGCGATGACTAGACCGGTCAGAAGTGCACCTCCGGCCAGGATCTCCGGAATCGCGCCCAGGATCGTGCTGGGCGTGCGACCCGTGCGCAATGACACCTCCTGGACGAGGTAACCACGCTGCCCCTCGTCCATTCGAGCGGCGACCGTCCCATCAGGTTCGATGAAGCCGCTGACTCCAGTTGTCGAGGCGACAGCCACCGTTCGTCCAGCCTGCAGGGCACGTAGTCGCGAGATATCCCATTGCTGTTCGGGTTGACCCGTTCCTTGGTACGTGGCGTTGTTGGTCTGCACGGTGATCATCTGAGCACCGCCATCGATGACGCCGAAGAACACGTCGTCGTAAGCGACCTCGAAGCAGATCACGTCTCCGATCACGATTCCGCCAGCGTTCAGCACGCCTGCCCGGTCGCCGCGGATGAAATCACGGGGTACGCGTTCGAAACGACCGATGAGGGGAGCCAGTTGCTCGCGAAACGGTACGAACTCACCGAAAGGCACTGGGTGGTTCTTGACGTACAACTGCCCCGGTCCAGTCTGCGGATCCCACACGATGCCGGTGTTCTGCACCTTGGACGGGTCGTCGGTCTCCACGACCGCGCCCACCACGATAGGTACGCCCACCGCTGCTGCAGCCACGCTGATCTCGGCTGCGGCCGTCGGATCGAGGAACGGGTCGATGTCCGAGGAGTTTTCTGGCCACAGCACGAACTGCGGCTGCGGCACCCGCCCTGCGTCGATCGCGGTTGCCAAGGCGAGGGTTTGCTCCACGTGCCCTTGCAGAACAGCGCGGCGCACGTCCATCGCTTCCATGCCGGTGCCCGGAGTACCGCCTTGGACCACTGCCACCACCGCAGTGGCGCGCTCCCCGCCGAATTCGAACGGCCGCGGAATCACGAAACTCACGATGAACGTCGAAACCATGACCGCCGCCACGGCCCGCCAGCGTCGCCGGCGAATCGATTCGATCGCCAACGCGGCAATCCACACGATCAAGAACGTCACGCCGGCCATCCCGGCGATCGACGTTGTGGCTGCGAGGGGTGAGTTCCCCTGTGAGAACGCGATTTCCCCCCACGGAAAGCCACCGAGCGGAATGCGGCCCCGCAGGGCCTCCATCACGACCCATCCGCTGGCCACCCACAGTGTCCCGCCGCGCAAGCGACTCAGTGGGCCGACCAGCGAGCCGAATGCCGCGTTCCACAGGGCGCAGTAGGCAGCCAGCAGGATCCAGGCATCCGTGCCGATGACCGTCATCCAGGGCAACAGGACCAAGAAGAACGTGAGACCGTAGACGAAGCCCACGACTGTGGAGCGTCCACTGCTGGTGCGCCATTGCACGGCGAGTACTCCGGCAACGCCGAAGAATGCGAGCGGCCACAGCCCGAAGGGTGCGAACGCCAACGCGGTTGCCACGCCTGAGATGGACGCGATGGCCAAGCCGACCAACCACTGCAGCCCCCTGCTCACCGGATGCCTCGAGTCGGCACGCTGGGGTCATCAACCGCACGGTCAGACCAGTACGACTGCCCATAGACGACTCGGCCGTGCACGAGGGTCGCCAAACACGTCGGATCTTCACGGTCCAATCGAGGCAGCCCCGGCGTCGCCGATCGCACGTCGGTGGACCAGTTCACCACCGTCTCATTGGGCACTCGCACTTCCAACTCTGCTGCGTCCCACACGGCCAGATGCGCGGGAGCACCCACCTCGATGACGCCCACGCCTTCGGCCCCGATCGCGCGCCATCCACCACGCGTCGCGGCGTTGAACGCAGCCCGTGCGGACAGACTCTCCCCCGGTTGGCAGTGCTCGGTGGCTGCGCGGATGATCGACCACGGACGCATCGGAGTGACGGGCGTGTCGGAGTTGATGGCCAAGCGGCCACCATCGGCCACGATGCTGGCCAACCGATTCATCCGATGCGCGCGCTCCGTGCCCAGGCGCTGGTCGTACATCCCACCGGGGACTCCCCAGAACGCGTCGAAGATCGGCTGCATACTGAAGGTCACGCCATGGTTGACCAAAATGGAGATGTCCTCCTCGCGCAGCATCTCGGCATGCTCGATACGGTGGCCCAGCGAGCGAACGGCTCCCAGTCCCAGATCCTCGGCGACGGCAGCAACCCCGGCGGCCACATCGGCGCATGCAGCATCCCCGATCGCATGGAATCCGCCCGGGATGCCGGCGAGGGTGGCCGCGCGCAGGTGATCGGTGATCTCCTCTTTCGACAGATACTGCGCTCCGCGCGAGGTTGGCTGATCGTCATACGGCTCCAAGAGCGACGCAGTATGCGAGCCCAAGGATCCATCGACGAACAGGTCACCGCCCACGCCGATCGCACCGAGTTCGCGCGCTACCTCGATGCCACCCTCAGCCGCAGTCTGCCCCCAGTACCCGAACACCGACGGGCCGGCGACTTCCTCGGCGGTTGCGAGCAGTTCACGCAGATCATCTGCACCGCCGATCGACGGCCCGGACATCTCGTGCACCGAGACGATCCCGTGCGCTGCCGCATCGGTCAACGTTGCCAGGTGGGCGGCTCGTCGATCCGCTGGACGAAGGCGCACCAACGCCGCCTCGCGCAGCGCGTTGTGCGCGGCCTTCGTTACCGGTCCGAGCGCATCGAAGCCCACCATCGAAGGGGCTGCGTCAGCGCGCGCTACCAGGGCGCTGGACACCAGAGCCGAATGCACGTCGATCCGCGAGAGATACACCTCACTACCCCACGACGCCCGATCGATTTCCGAGCGAGTGGGAAGTCGTGGATCACTCCACTGGGTTTGATCCCATCCATGGCCATAGATGAATCCCCCGCGCGTGGCCTTGGCCTTCTGCTCCACCAATGCCAGAACGTCAGCTGCGCACGTGGTTGTAGTCAGATCCACCCCGGTGATCTGCAAACCGGTCGACGTGGCATGAATGTGTGAATCCACGAACCCCGGCGCCACGAATCGCCCGTCCAGATCGACGATCACGTCCGCGAGGTCGTAATGCACCCGCGCACCGGCGTCATCTCCAACCCAGGCGATCACACCGTCGTCGATCAATAACGCGGTCGCGAACGGATCGCTGCGGCAATGCACGATCGCGTTGACGAGCAGTGTGCGCGAACGACTCACGCAGGGATCCTGACCAGTTCACGCGGGCGGTTGTTCAGCGAACGAACGCCATCGGTCGTGCACACGACGATGTCCTCGATGCGCGCACCGTACTTCCCGGAGACGTAGAAGCCCGGCTCCACACTGAACGCCATTCCCGGCGCAAGTGGCAACTCGTTGCCCTGCACCAAGTACGGCTCCTCGTGACTTTCCAAACCGATCCCATGGCCGATGCGGTGGATGAAGTACTCGGCTAGTGGCGCACCGTCCAAGGAATGCGACGCCATCACCTCGCGTGCCCGCCCGTCGATGGATTCGCAACTGCGGCCTGCTGCTACGAAATCCGAAGCCTGCTGCTGAGCATCGAGCAAGACGTCGTACGCGGCCTGATATTCAGCCGACGGCTCCCCCAGCACGTACGTACGCGTGCAATCGCTGCAGTATCCCGAGGGCATGGTGCCTCCGATGTCCACCACTACCGGATCGCCCACCTGCATCACTCGATCGGACACCGAGTGATGTGGGCTCGCACCATTGGGACCACTGGCCACGATCACGAAGTCGACCTGCACATGCCCGGCCTTGAGAATCGCATCGGCGATCTGCGCCCCGGCCTGGGCCTCCGTCATCCCCGCGCGAAGGATCGACGGCACCTGCGCATGGACGGCATCGATGGCCGCGGCGGCCTGCGCCAGGTACTCGATCTCATCGTCGGTTTTCACCAGTCGACGCCCACGCAACAAAGAGCCCGCAGGAACCTGCTCTCGATCGGGCAGCAATGCACGGAGCCGAAGGACCCGCTCGGCCCACATGTGGTCATCCACCGCCACGGCACCCGCCGGAAGTGCAGCGATCCGCGAGGTCACGATCTCGAAGGGATCCTCCGTCTCCCCCCAGGTGATGACCTCGCCACCGGCAGCGCCGAACGAACTGGAAAGCGCCTCGTGGCCCTCGAGCTCCGGCGCCACCAAGAACGGCGAACCCGCTGCCCGAATCACCAGTGCCGTCAAGCGCTCCAGGGGTTTGGCGTCGTAGCCGGCCACATACCGAAGATCGGCCCCCGGGGTGATGACCATTGCCGCCACGCTGTGCTCAGGCATCGCCGCCTGTAGCCCACGAATGATGTCCACGGCCCAACGGTATGCCGTGCCAGACTGCCGCCGTGACGCACGCTCCG
>CAYPSE010000093.1:0-6504 GCA_964413305.1 uncultured Rubrivirga sp.
ACAGAGCTTCCCTGGCCACGCGGTACTGCTCGCGAACAACCGGAACCGGATCCGCGACACGTTCGATGGTCTCTCCGTCGCGAACCCTGGGCCATGCAGGGATGTCGTCGCCGAGCAGAACCCACGCGGCCTGTCTCGCCGCGCCGTCAGCTACGTATTCACCCGCCGGGGGCACTTGCACGGGAACCGCGACCAATGTCGCGGCTACGTCCACTACTGCGGGATTCGCTGCTGCTCCTCCCACCATGAGGATGCGCCGCGGCGTGACGCCAACAGCAACGAGCGCATCCACCGCGTCGGCGAGACCACCGAGCATGCCCTCTACTGCAGCCCTGGCGACGTTCGCCGAAGTGAGGTTGTCCCTGCTGATCCCGTGTAGGGAGCCTCGCGCATCAGGCAAGTTCGGTGTTCGCTCACCATCGAAGTACGGGAGCATCGTCAGTCCTTCGGCACCTGGCGCAGCACTCAGGGCAAGACGCGCGAACTCGTCCATATCGACACCGAGCAGCTCTGCGGTGCTGGTGAGAACGCGAGCGGCATTCAACGTGCACACCAACGGCAGGAAGCGACCACTCGCATCCGCGAAACCCGCTACCAGTCCTGTGGGATCCGCGGTGGGTGAGTCCGATCCGGCGAATGCGGTTCCCGAGGTTCCTAGCGAGACGACCACATCACCTGGACCGATTCCCAAGGACAGCGCCGCACCCATGTTGTCGCCGGTTCCCGGTCCCAGCAGGATCGGATCGGATCCACGGATGCCCAAGAGGGCGCGCGCTTTTCCACCGAGTTCACCGATCGCCTCGGCCGGTCCGGCGACCCTCGGCAGTTGGACATCGTGGCCAAGGGCCATCGCCACGATGTCGCGGCGGTACTCACCGGTTGCCGGAGACCAGTAGCCGGTGCCGCTGGCATCGCCCCGGTCGGTTACTGCTTCTGCAGGACGGTCGGCGAGCAACCAGGTGAGGTAGTCGTGGGGCAGCATGATCTGCTCGGTCCGCGCTGCGTTGTCGGGCTCATTGCGGGCCATCCAGCGCACCTTGCTCACAGTGAAGGCAGCCAACGGGACGCTGCCAACAGCCTGCGCCCACGCCGCCGGGCCGCCGAGTTCGTCGGTGAGTTCTTGGGCATCACCCGCCGAGCGGGTGTCGTTCCACAACAACGCGGGCCGCACCACGTCTCCTGCACCATCCAACGCAACCATCCCGTGCTGCTGGCCGGCCACCGCGATGGCGGAGACCCCGTCGAGCAGTCCACCCGAGCACGCCTGCACGAATGCACGCCACCACGCGCCGGGATCCACCTCGGTGCCATCGGGGTGTGGGGCACGGCCCTCGCGGATCCACGCTCCGGTCCGAGCATCCCGGATGACCACCTTCACCGACTGGGTGGAGGTGTCCACCCCTGCCACGAACGTTCCTGGGTTCTGCGCCACGGGGGAACCGTGCCACATCCCTCGACCGCACGAAATACAGACTTGTAGGACGACTTACATCTTTGTACCCTGGCGACGTGCCCGAAGCCGCCCAAATCGCCGCCGGTATTCGGCGACGCGTCCTGGCCCACGTCCTCGCGAACAACGGCGGATACCTCAGCCAGGCGTGTTCGGCCGCCGAATTGCTCGCCGTCCTCTACGGCTCCGTCGTCCGGCTCGCACCGACCGACGGCCCTCTCAACCCGCCGGCATTCGAAGCCGTTCCCGGTCCCGGAACACCGCGGGTATCGGGGGGTGTCTTCCACGGCGAGCCCGGCGCGGAACTGGATCGATTGATCATCTCCCCCGCCCACTATGCGCTCGTGGTCTACGCCGCCCTGATCGAGGCCGGGCGTCTAGACGAAGCAGGTCTGGACCAGTTCAACAAGGACGGCTCCACCGTCGAGATGATCGGCGCGGAGCATTCGCCCGGTTTCGAGACCACCACCGGCTCACTCGCCCAGGCGTTGTCCACCGCCGGCGGGATCGCCCTGGGGCGTCGCCTGAAGAACGAGACAGGTCGGACTTTCGTCTTCATGAGCGATGGGGAGTTCCAAGAGGGCCAAACGTGGGAGGCGATTCAAGCGCTGGCCTACTACGGCCTGGACTCCGTGCGCGTGGTCGTGGACGTCAACCGTGCGCAGTGTGATGGCCCGATGGACTCTGTCATGACGATCGAGCCGCTGGCCACCAAACTCAAGGCATTCGGCGCGAGCGTGGATTCGGTCGACGGTCACAGCATCGACGCATTGAAGGCGGCACTCGAACGTTCCACCGGTAAACCACACTTCGTGCTCGCTTACACCGATCCCGCACGCGGGGTTCCATTGCTCAACGAACGTCGGCCGGTATTGCACTATCTGCGATTCACCGGACCCGAGGAACGCGCGCAGTACCAGAAGTTCTACGACGACGTCTTGATCGGAGCCACGTCATGAGCGCGAGCACCGGCGTAGAGATCGTCACCCGCCCGCACGTGGAGAACTTCATCCGCTGGTCCGCGGACAAGCCCGAGGTGATTGTCCTCAGCGCGGACCTGACGAATTCGTGCGAGGTGGGCAAGTGGCGAGACACCTACCCCGAGCGCTTCTTCTCGATGGGCATGGCCGAGCAGAACATGCTCGGTTTCGCCGCAGGTCTCGCCCGAGAGGGATTCGAGCCTTGGCTGCACACCTTCGCAGTCTTCCTCTACCGGCGCCCACTCGATCAACTCCAGATGTCGATCGCCTACCCAAACCTCAAGGTGCGCCTGGTCGGCTTCTTGCCAGGCATCACAACTCCCGGTGGCGTCACGCATCAGGCCATTGACGACATCGCGGTAGTGCGAGCGATCCCGAACATGACGATTCTCGAGACCGGCGACGCAACCGAGGTGGAGTCCGTGCTCGATGTCGCCCACGCCATCGACGGTCCGGTCTACATCCGCATGCTCCGCGGTGAAGTGCCGCGTCTGTTCCCCGAGCCCATGCGCTTCAACACGGCGCGTGTTCTCACTCTCGGTGGTGAATCGCTCGACGATCCGGCGGACTTGGTGATCCTCACCTCCGGCATCGAAACCGAGGAGGCGTTGCGTGCCGTTCCTGCACTACAGGCGGCGGGCGCACGCATCACGCACCTGCACATCTCGACTCTCAAGCCCTTCACCGATCCCACCGTGCTCGCTGCGCTCACGTCCGCGACCCACGGTGTCATCACGATGGAGAATCACCTGGTCACCGGCGGCCTAGGGTCAGCTGTCGCCGAGGTCATGGCCGATTCCGGAATCGGGACACCCTTGCATCGCATCGGCTTGAAGAACACCTATGCACACGGCGCATCCCAGGCCTACTTACTGCGTGAGTACGACCTCGACGCGATGTCCTTGGTTCGCACGGCAGCACGGGCGATGGATCGGACGTTCGAGATCGACGCAGTCGACCTAGCGCCGGTACGCATCGCAGCCACCCACAGCAGCGCGAAGGTCGAAGCGCTGTGACGAATATCCGGAACGAACGAAAGAACGAGCGCATCGAGGTCGACTACCGAATCGTAGCCGGCGAACCCAGGGAGGTTGCCGACTCGATTCGCGTCGAGCAGACGATCGAGTTCCCCTTCGATCTGGCACCGGAATGGATCCAGGAGACCGTGGTCGGTCGAATCGAGCACCTCGAAGGAAGCGACGTCACGATCTCCTACGACCAGGGGGTCACCGGTGGTGGGATCGCCCAACTGCTGAACGTGCTGTGGGGGAACGTCTCCTTGTTCCCCGGCGTTCGTATCACCGGTCTGCGGCTTCCCGATTCGTATCTCGCCCAGCTCCGCGGTCCGCGCTTCGGCATCGCCGGTCTTCGCGAACTCCTCGAGGCTCCCACCGGTCCACTGATCTGCACTGCGGTGAAGCCCATGGGCACGAGTTCGCAGGATCTGGGCGAGATGGCCGCCACCATCGCTCGGTCGGGATTTCACATCATCAAGGACGACCACGGTCTGGCCGATCAGCCATGGGCCCGCTGGAAGGAGCGCGTGCGCGTGATCGCCGATCACGTCAACGCCGCTCGCGAGCATTGCGGGGCGAATTCGCTGTACATGCCGAGTTTGAACGTGCCCGCCGATCGCATCCTCGATGCCGCACACGAGGCCAAAGAGATCGGTGCTGGCGCGCTGTTGGTGCTGCCCGGAGTGTCCGGATTCGATGCGATGCGGATGCTGGCGGACGACGATTCACTCGCGCTACCGATCATGGCGCACCCGTCCTTCCTTGGATCGAATGTGGTGAACCCCGACCAGGGAATCGACCACGGGATCATGTTCGGCACGCTGATGCGGCTCTCCGGGGCGGATATCGCGATCTTCCCCAACTACGGAGGCCGTTTCAGTTTCTCCCAGGCCGAGTGCGCACGGATCAAGGAACAGTGCCATGCACCGCTCGGTGCGATCGCGCCCTCCTGGCCGAGCCCCGGCGGCGGCATGACCTTGGACCGCCTCAGCGAAATGACCGACTTCTACGGAACTGACGTTGCGTTACTCGTCGGCGGTGCGCTGCACCGTGGTGACCTCACCGCCAACTCCCGAGCGATGGTCGAATCGCTGCGCACGTAGCAGCTTCTAGCGCGGGAACGCCCCAGCAACCCCGCCATCGACCGTCATAACCGACCCGGTGGTGCGTGAGGACCGGTCGGACAACAAGAAGGCAGCCGACTCGGCGACGTCCGCGGTCGTCACGCGCCGACCGAGCAGATTGCGCGAGGCGTAGAAGTCCTCGAGTTCCTCCGGTGCGATCCCGTGCGCTGCAGCACGCTCTTCACGCAGGCCGCCCTCCCACAATTTGGAGTTGTCGAAGACCGCATCGGGGTTGATGGCGTTGGAGCGGATCTGGTACTTGCCACCCTCGAGAGCCGCAATGCGCATCAGTTGGATCATCCCAGCTTTGGACACCGAGTAGGCGCCGAAACCGGCGCCGGGACCGAAAGCGTTCTTACTGGCCACGAACACCAAAGAGCCACCCAGACCCTGCTCTTGCATCGCACGCATCGATTCCCGGGTGAGCGAGAATGCACTCGTCAAGTTCACCTGTAGCGCACTCTGCCACTGTTCATCGGTCAACTCGGTCAAGGTTCCCGAGACTCCGATCCCTGCGTTGAGCACAACGCCATCGAGCCCACCGAAGTGCCGCACTGCTCGGTGCACCGTGGCAGATGTCACCGCGGAATCCGATTGGTCTCCGGCAACCACTACGGGTTCGGGAGCGCCCGCGGACACCAGGGAACCAGCAACCTCATCGAGTCCGGCGCCATCGAGGTCCGCGAGCACCAGCGAGCACCCACGAGATCCCAACTCCAGCGCGATGCCTCGCCCGATTCCCGAGGCCGCCCCGGTGACGATCACGATGCGCCCAGCGAACTCGGCCGGCGCCGGCTTCAAGGTGAGCTTGTATAACTCCATCGGCCAGTAGTCGAAACGGAAGGTCTCGCGATCGCTGAGTGGCTCAGGTGTTCCGAAGGCCTCCAGCACCGTGCGAGCCACATCATGCGTGTGCACGGCGATATCCGCGGCTACGGCCGCGTCCTTGACGGACGTTCCCGTGGTGACCGCGCCGAGGCCGGGCACGAGCATCACGCGCGGCATCGGATCGTGCGGGCCATAGCCCTCGGGCAGCAGTGCACGATTGCGCTCCACGTACTCCAGATAGTCATTGCGATAGTCCGACACGGTGGATTCGACCTGTCCCAGATCGGACACCACGAGCGAGCGCGGCTTAATGCGCAGCATGTGATCGGCGCTGGACACTCCGCCGGCCACGATCTGCTCGACCTTCGGATGATCGGCGACGTCACGAAGTCGGTCATCGACCCGCAGAATCCGATGCCCGGTGGCGCTCACCGCGCCACGCAGATGCAACAGCAACGTGCGCAGTTCATCGTCGGGGATGTCGTCGTGCCGAGGGGGTGGGCCACCGGCGATCGTATGGGCAGCTACGAAGTCGCGGGCCTGGGCCACAACGTCGATCGTGCGCTGGTAGCACTCGCCCGATGTCTCACCCCAGGTGATGAGTCCGTGGTGTGCAAGGACCACGCCCTCGTAGTGGGCGAGTTCCCCGACGATCGCACTTAGTTCGAATCCCGGGCGCATCCAATCCACGTACGCGAATCCCTCGCCCAGCGCTTCGAGGGTGACCTTCTTACCTTCTGCGTGGTTGGTGAGTGCGCAGATGGCGTCGGCGTGGACATGGTCGATGTGCGTGAACGGTAGGAATGCATGCAGCAGCGTTTCGATGGACGGTCGGCGCGAGGAGGGATCAAGGAGAGCGCGGGTGACCAGATCGGTCATCTCCTCATCGCTCATCTCCCCGCGGTCGCGCAGCGCGATCAACTCCTGCAGGCGAAGTCCGGGATAGTCGGAGAGAACCGATCCGCGCATATCCGCGCCAGAGCCCTTGACCCACATCACCTGCTGCTCACGGCCGAGGTGATCGGTGATGCTGCCCTTGGCCGAGGTGTTGCCACCGCCGTAGACAACCAGGGAGGGGTCGTCCCCGATCCGGTTGGAGCGTTCGA
>CAYPSE010000094.1:0-6473 GCA_964413305.1 uncultured Rubrivirga sp.
AGGTGCGAATTCAGCCACGATCGCTGCTGGTCAGCGATGGTTGCGAGCTCGGGTGATCCCGTGTGGCCGCACGTACGGGGGCGCACTGCGCAACGATGCGACATCCAAGGCAGCGAATAATTTCGCAACTGCGCAAGGGCTGCTCGGCCTCACCGAAGCGTTACCCGTCGAAGGCGAGGCCGATCCCCGGGAGAATCCAACCTGCTCGGGCGCGGCGGTCACCCGGGTGTCGAGTTATCTTGCACGAACACTCACTCGCGACGGAATCCTCGTCTACTCCGGCTTCGGAGGTAGGGACTACGGCTCGACCGCCGCGGCAGTGATCGGTCTTGGCGAAGCCGAACTCGGCAAGCGAGGGATCGACACAGCTGTGTCGGCGCTCAAGACCGATGCACGTCAGTGGATCACCACAGACAACGGTGCCAGCGTGGGAGCTGCCGGCTGGTTGTTGATGGTTGCCAAGAGCACGGGTGAAAACCCGCGTTCATTCGGCGGTGTCAACTTGATTCAGACCGTCACCGGAAGCATTCGTTGAGCGCCAGGGTGACGGCGCTCGGCGCACTCGTGATCGCGGGTGCGTTGAGCGTCGTTGCCCTTCCCGCCGAAGGTGCGACGGCCTACCGCTACTGGTCCTATTGGAACGCCGAACCGAGTTCCACCGAGTGGCAGTACGCGACCGAGGGCAGCGGCACGCACATACCTCTCGATGGCGCAGTCGAAGGGTGGCGGTTCGGCGTCGCGGGAGAGGCGACCCGGACCCAACCTTCCCCATTTGCCGACTTCTCCTCCATCTGCGGGCAGGTCGATGCACCCGGGGAGGGAAAGCGCGTTGCCGTGATCATCGATCCAGGATCACCCTCCGAGGCACCCGAGGGCGAAGCACCAGGGTCAGTGATGACCGAGTGCGTTGTGACGAATGAAGCATCCACCGGTCTGCAGATCCTGCAGACGATCGCCAACGTTCGGATGAACGCCGGGTTCGTGTGCGGCCTCAACGGCTACCCGGCGCGAGAATGCGCGCCGCTGGTGGAGATTCCCGAAGTAAGCGACATGCAAGCAGCGGCATCCTCGTCACAACAGGACACTCCTGCCACGAACACGAGCTCGTCCCAGCCATCGGATGCAAGTGCCGCGTCCGGCGCTCCACTCATCACGGCCGTAGGAATTTCAATCCTCGCTCTCGTCGGTTTCGGGATCTGGCGTCACCGCCGTCGGGAGCGTGTGTGATGGCAGTTGTAGCGACGCCGGAAACGCGCGCGCCGGAGCGCTTGCGCACCCATCCGCGCTGGTTGCATCCGCTCGCGTGGTGGGCCTGGGCCGCTGGTCTGGCCGTCGCAGCGAGCACGACCACCAATCCGCTACTTCTTGTCGGCTTGATGCTCAGTGCGGCAGTGGTCGTTGAAATGCGCAAGCCGGTCGCACCCTGGGCGAGGTCATTCGGCTTCTTCGTCAAACTAGCGCTTCTGGTCGTGGCGATCCGCGTCCTGGCGCAAATCCTGATCGGCGCCCCCGGAGGGACCGTCACCGTGGTGCCGATGCCTGGAGCAACGTTGCCGGAGTGGCTCGCCGGAGTGCGACTCGGTGGAGACATCATGCTCGAGCCGCTGTTGGGCGCCTTCTATGACGGACTGCGCTTGGCGGCGATCTTGGTGGCCGTCGGTGCGGCGAGTTCACTCGCCTCACCCGCGCGCTTGCTGAAGTCCGTGCCGGCAGCGGTGTACGAAATCGGCGTGAGTGTGGTCGTGGCTGCCACGTTCCTTCCGCAACTGGTCAACGACGTAGCCCGAGTACGTGCGAACAGGCGCCTGCGAGGGCGGCGCGACACCGGTGTACGTGGAGTTGGTGCCGCAGCGATGCCGGTGCTTCACGGCGCCATGGATCGGTCCATCACCTTGGCCGCTGCCATGGACTCTCGCGGGTACGGCCGATCCGGACATCGATCCTCAGCGGAGCGAAGGATCTCCGCCGGAACCTTGCTGGCCGGTTTGCTGTTCGCGACGGTTGGGGCCTACGGGCTACTCGGGACCGGAGCAGCACACTGGTGGGGTCCTGGCTTCATCGCAGCGGGAATGCTGTTCATAGTGGTGAGCCTGATACTTGCCGGCAAGCGCAGCATTCGCACGCGCTACCGACCCAACGTGTGGCATGCGAGTGACGTTGCAACCGCGCTCGTCGGTGCGGTAGTCGCCATCTTCTTCGTGATCGCGAACAGGCTCTCCCCAGATGTTCTCGCCCCGTCGGTCTCTCCTCCCGCGTGGCCGTCGCTGTCGATCCTTACTGTCGCGGCCCTCGCGATCGCGACGATTCCTGCGATCATCACTCCTGCTCCGCCCCGAGGTTCGAGTGCGGATGTCGCGATGAGAGTGGCCTCATGATCGAGTTCGCCAACGTCTCCTTCCGGTATTCGCCCGATGGTCCGACGGTTCTCACCGATGTCGACCTCACCATCGCCGAGGGCGAGTTCATTCTCGTGGTGGGAACCACCGGTTCAGGTAAGAGCACGTTTCTTGGGGCCATCAACGGCCTCGTGCCGCATTTCACCGGCGGCTACCTCAGCGGTGAGATTCGAATCGATGGTCGTCCTACCTCTCGCCATCGGCCACGCGACTTAGCCGACATAGTCGGCATGGTTCCGCAGGATCCACTCGCGAGTTTCGTCACCGACACCGTCGAGGAGGAACTCGCGTACACGATGGAGTGCCTGGGCATCGCCCCCGATGTCATGCGTCGTCGCGTCGAGGAGACGCTGGACTTGCTTGGCCTAGAGGAACTGCGCAATCGTCCGCTACGCACGCTCAGTGGGGGGCAGCGTCAGCGCGTTGCGATCGGAGCGGTCATGACCGCCCATCCGAAGGTCCTCGTCCTCGACGAACCGACCTCCGCGCTCGATCCGGGAGCCGCCGAGGAAGTGCTTGCCGCATTGCACCGACTCGTACACGACCTAGGCGTGACCGTGGCGCTGGCCGAACATCGACTCGAACGCGTGGTGCAGTACGCGGATCGCGTCATCTCACTCAGCGGAACCGGAGTCCGTCCGATGATCGGCACCCCACCCATCGTCCTGGCAACGGCGCCTATCGCCCCACCGGTCGTCCATCTGGCTCGGACAGCCGGTTGGGATCCGACACCCATCACCATTCGCGAAGCACGCCGGCAGGCCGAACCCCTTCGGCGACTTCTCACAGGCATCGCACCTCCGGTCAAGGTGGTGCCACAGAGTTCAACCGTCGCATCGGTCCAGGACCTGGTGATCGAATACCCGGAGGTCCTGGCGCTCAAGGGCATTGATCTGTCCATTAGGCGTGGTGAAGTGGTTGCGCTCATGGGGCGAAACGGGGCCGGTAAATCTTCACTCCTGAATGCCCTCGTGGGCGCCGTGACTGCAGCAATGGGACACGTGTACGTCGATGGACATAACCCACGAACGCTTTCCGGACCGGATCTCATCCATCACATCGGTCTGGTGCCGCAAGAACCGGGCGATCTGCTCGAGGCGAGCACCGTCTTCGAGGAGTGCGCAGCATCCGACCGTGACGCGCACTGCGCCGCAGGCACCACCCGGGCGATCGTGGCGTTACTGGCGCCGGAGATTCTCGACTCGACGCACCCTCGTGACCTCAGCGAAGGCCAACGATTGCTGTTGACGCTTGCCGTTGTCCTGGCGGCGCGTCCAGCACTCATTTGCCTCGATGAACCAACCCGCGGCCTGGACTACCACACCAAGCAGCGACTTACGGGGATCATCACAGACCTTGCCGACGCAGGGCATGCAGTCGTCCTCGCTACACATGACGTTGAGCTGACCGCGGAATTGGCGACCCGCGTGGTGATCATCGCGGACGGTGAGATCGTTGCCGACGGACCCACGGTCGACATCACCACCTCCTCTCCGATGTTCGCGCCTCAGGTCGCGAAGGTGCTCGCCCCAGCACGTTGGTTGACGGTCGAGCAAGTTCGCGCCGCCTTGGCATCCCACTCCCGCGAGGATTCGGCATGACCCGCTCAGCGACCTCGCGGACGGCCCGAGCAATACCTATCGGGGGACGTTCAGCAATCGCGATTGCATTCGCCAGCGCCCTGGGAATCGTCGCCTTCGGCTGGCCGTTCCTCGCCGCACCAGGCTCCACCTTGGTAGCGCACGCGGACGATGCACCACTCATCTTCGCGGTTTTCCTTCCCGTGATCTTGCTGGTGGTGTTGGCTCAATTCGCCGACGGTGCCATGGACGCCAAATCCATCGCACTATTGGGCGTCCTGGCTGCAGTCATAGCCGCACTACGCCCACTGGGAGCCGGCGTGGCCGGCATCGAACCCATCTGGGCGGTGTTGATCCTCGGCGGGTTCGCTCTAGGTCCTGGATTCGGATTCGTTCTCGGCGCGGTTTCGCTACTCGCCTCAGCCCTGGTCACCGGCGGTGTCGGCCCGTGGTTGCCGTTCCAGATGTTCGCGGCTGCGTGGATCGGTCTCGGCGCTGGTCTGCTTGCCCAACTGCCCGTGATGCGTCGATGGGCTGGGGTCCACCCATGGCGGGAGGTCGCGGTGCTCGCGGGCTATGCCGCATTCGCTGCGGTCGCCTACGGCTTTGCCTTGAACCTGTGGTTCTGGCCATTCACGGTAGATCTCGCCCCGCAGATCGCTTTCACTCCCGGCGCCCCCATCACCGAGAACCTGTTGTCCTGGCTGCGATTCAGTTTCATCACGTCGCTGGGATTCGATATCCCGCGGGCACTGCTCGCTGCGGGGCTCGTCCTGGTGGCCGGTCGAGGGATCTTGATAGCCCTTCGTCGAGCCAGTCGACGAGCAGCTTTCGACGTACCGGTTTCCTTCGACTCAGCGCCGTCGAAGACACCCGTTTCCTAGCGGGCGAATCTCCTATGAGCCGGACTCCGCCTCCTTCGTCAAAACTCGTGTCACGGACGGCACCAGTGCCAGCACTATCCCGAGCACACCCAGACCGATGAGCGCGACCGCGATCTGACGGGTTCCGGCATCCGGTGCGCTGAGCAGCGGAACTCCCACCACCAATGCCAACAACTGCGCAACGATGAACGGAGCTCGAGCTCCGTACGCGGCACGCCACCAACCGCGAGCAACCAGTAGCAGTCCGATACCCAGTGCAGCGAAGATGACGATCTGCAAGACCAGCGCAGGAAGGTTCGACACTTCCCGTGGACCGGTGATGCCTACCGTGATCCCTTGGAAGATGTCGTACACGGCGTAGCCAATCAGACCCACGCCCTCGAGTGCAGCGATGACGCCGAGTGCAACCAGTAGCGGATGCTTGTGGAATGTCACGCACAGGAGCCTAGATGCACACCGCCCCTGTTCTGAGGTAGCTCCGGATCACATCGCCTCGACGTGCTCTCCCCTTGTGCCTTCACGTTTCGTTCCGAAGCGCTGAATCGATCTTTGAGGCCTTCTAGACCCTCGTCTTCATAGCGCCTCGTCCACCGGTAGAACGCAGTGCGGCTTACACCAAAGAACCTGCACGTCTCCGTAACGCTCCCCGTCACTTCGTGAGCATGCTCCAAGATTGCCAATCTGTACTGAGCGCGGCGTTCGTCATCTCGCTCACGCAAGGCAAGCGGTCCCACCAGGAATCCCCCCTCCTCTGGCGCCTATCGTCAACGGCGTCCAGCGCCGCTCGACCTGATGACCGTCATGACTCACGGAGTAGGCGTCCCAGACAGCAATCCCCGCCGGAAGAGCTTTCCGGTGGCCGTGAGCGGTAGCGACTGAACGAAGTGAATCCCCTTGGGGACCTTGTAGCCCGGAGCCTTCAACTCAAAGCGCAAGTAATGATCGACCTGCGATGCCGTCAGCGATCGCGATGTGACAACGTAGGCATGGATGACGCAACCCCACACATCATCCGGCTCGCCGACGACCGCGCACATCGCAACGTCCGGATGAGAAAGGAGCAGTTCCTCTACTTCCTCCGCGTGCACCTTGATGCCACCGGTATTGATGACGTTGTCGGTGCGTCCGGTTACATGAATGAGGCCGTGCTCATCGAGGAAGCCAACGTCTCCGGTGAGCCACCAATCGTTTGTCAATCGAGCACTTGTCAATTCAGGGTCATTCAAGTAGTGATCTGCGAGGGATCGCGCCGAGACGACCAACTCGCCAACCTCGCCAACACCGAGGTGTGAGCCATCGGGACCGGCAATGCGTACCGTTGCCCCGGGCACTGGACGGCCCGTCGCGGATGCGTGTCCGGACTCAACCAAGATGCCGTGATCGGCGACTATTCCAGCTCCGCAGGCACCCTCGGAAGACAACCACGCAGACCTGATGCGCGCCTGCGGAAGCACTCGGCCGATATCGCGAATCAAGTCTTGCGATCCGCGCTCCCCCGAGAAGAAGACATAACGCAACCGTTCAGCGATCCCGGGCTTCGGGATCTCACGAAGGACCAAACGCCAGAGCGTCGGAGGGAGGGCCGCGTAGGTAATCCCCTTAGCGTCAAGATC
>CAYPSE010000095.1:0-6339 GCA_964413305.1 uncultured Rubrivirga sp.
CCGGTCTGGCAGCGGCGCGCCAACTATCCATCCACCGAGCGCAGGTGTGCGTGGTTGAGGTCGCCGACGGCGTGGGTGGGCGAGTTCGCAGCGACCGGCTCGATGGATTCATCCTCGATCGTGGCTTCCAGCTCTACAACCCGGCCTACCCCGAAGCCGCACGAGTACTCGACCACGAGGCACTCGACCTGCGGCCGTTGGTTCGCGGCATGGATCTGGTGCGCTCGACGCGACGCGGACGAACCGTGGTGAAGTTGGGAGATCCCCGATCACCCTCGAACTGGCACCTTTCCGCTCTGTCTCGTGGTGTCGGAACCATCGCAGGGAAAGCAGCCTTCGCAACGTACGCACTCAAGGCCTCGCGGCTGCGCGGGCGGCAATTCGACGACAGGCCCGACGAGCCAGCCCAGGTTGCCCTGGCTCGCGCCGGCATCGACGCAACGATGATCGACGAGGTCATCAAACCCTTCCTGACCGGGGTGTTCCTCGAACCTCACTTGATGACCTCCCGCAGGTTCATGGATGCAGTCCTGGCGAGCTTCGTGAAGGGAACCCCATCGCTGCCCGCGCAGGGCATGCAGGCGATCCCCGATCAGTTGCATCACGCATTGCCCGAGGGATCGGTGCACCTGGGTCGTCCCGCTCGAGCCGTGGCGGTCGACCACGTCGATACCGACGATGGCCGCCTCGACGCACGGGTGGTGATCGTGGCGACCGACGCACCCACCGCCGCCGATCTGCTGCCGGCGCGCGACATCCGCACCGCCGCTAATTCGGTCACTACCTGGTACCACGCGGTTGCCGATGCCGATCTCGGTTCGCCGCTCGCCGGTGGACGCAGCGTCCTGACCCTCGATGCGCGTCCACGCGGACCGGTCATCAATTCCGTTCCGCTGAACTACGCCGTGCCCACCTACGCCCCGGCTGGCACGACCTTGATCTCGTCGTCGACCCTGGGAGTCCACGGTGCCACGGAGGCCGAGGTCCGCGAGCACCTTGCCCACCTCTACGGCATGGGCACGTCGCGATGGGACCTTCTCGCCCGATACGACATCCCGTACGCACTTCCCTCGATGCGACCGCCCCTGACCATCGCGTCGAGAGGGCCGGACGACCCGGTGATCCTCGCCGGTGATCACACCGCCACCGCAAGCATCCAGGGCGCCATGGTGAGTGGGCGCAAAGCGGCCGACCGCGCTCTCGACCGGCTCGGCGTCCGAAGGCCGGACGACCATAGGCTTGGCGCGTGACTTCGACGTCGACCGGGTTCATCGCCTCCACCACCCGCATCGAGCGGGTCGGATTCGGCGCCGACGCCATCGACTACCAACGCGGCTGGGAATTGCAGCGCGAAATCCACACGAACGTGGTCGACGGGGCACCGGACACCGTGCTGCTGCTCGAGCACAACGCCGTCTACACCGCTGGTCGGCGCACCGAGGATTTCGAACGCCCCGTAGACGGCACCCCTGTCGTGGATGTCGATCGCGGCGGGAAGATCACCTGGCACGGACCCGGGCAACTCGTGGGCTATCCGATCGTCCGACTTCCTGATCCCATCGACGTCGTCGCGTACGTCCGACGTATCGAGGAGATGCTGATCGAGGTGTGCCGGGAGTTCGATGTTCCGGGCGTGCAGATCGAAGGACGCAGCGGCGTGTGGATCGCCGCCGACCAAAACGGTCCGGACCGAAAGGTCGCCGCGATCGGCATCCGCGTTGCCCAGGGCGTAACCATGCATGGCTTCGCGCTCAACTGTGATTGCGATCTAGCCGCCTTCGACCGGATCGTGCCGTGTGGGATCTCCGATGCGAGCGTCACATCACTGAGCAAGGAGACGGGGCGAACCATCACCGTGCAGGACACACTCCCCTACGTCGAGGAGCGCTTGCACCTGCTGGTGGGAAGGAACAGATGAGCGTCTACTCCGGAACCGACGGCCAAGGTCGCAAGATGCTGCGCATCGAGGCCCGCAATGCGGAGGTCCCCATCGAACGCAAGCCTCCGTGGATCAAGACACGCATGCGCACAGGACCGGAGTACCAACGCATCAAGGAACTGGTAACGAGTGAGGGTCTGCACACCGTGTGCCAGGAAGCCGGCTGCCCGAACATCTTCGAATGCTGGGAGGACCGCGAGGCAACCTTCCTCATCGGCGGCGAGCAATGCACCCGGCGCTGCGACTTCTGCCAGATCGATACCGGTAAGCCCGCACCGCTCGACACCGATGAGCCGCGTCGCGTTGCCGAGTCCGTGAGCACCATGGGGCTTCGGTACGCGACGGTTACCGGCGTTGCCCGCGACGACCTTCCCGATGAGGGGGCTTGGCTATACGCCCAGACCGTACGGACCATCCACGGATTGGGCATCGGCACCAAGGTCGAGTTGCTGATCCCGGACTTCTCCGGCAACCCCGAGCTTCTCGGTCAGGTCTTCGACGCGCAGCCCGAAGTACTCGCCCACAACGTCGAGACCGTCCCACGCATCTTCAAGCGCATCCGCCCGGCCTTCCGGTACGAGCGCAGCCTCGATGTGATCACTCAGGCCCGTGAGTTCGGCCTGGTGACCAAGAGCAACCTGATCCTCGGCATGGGTGAACACCGCGAGGAGGTCGAACAGGCCCTGCTCGACCTCCATCAAGCGGGCTGTGAATTGATCACCATCACCCAATACCTGCGGCCCACTCCGCGTCACCATCCAGTCGAGCGGTGGGTCAAACCGGAGGAGTTCGTCGAACTCGCCGACGTCGCCGCCGAGATCGGATTCTCCGGCGTGATGAGCGGACCACTGGTGCGCTCGAGCTACCGCGCCGGACGTCTGTACGAGCAAGCCCTCGCTGCTCGACAGTCAGGTGACCGCGCAACCATCACGGTCACCTGATGACCGACCCACCGAAGATGCAGGTAACTGCCCTGCACGTCTGGCCCTCGGATGTGACCGAGCCGATCTCGGTGGATTCGATCGACCTGGATTGGGGCGGCCCGATCGGCGATCGCCACCACGGCGAATACATGGCGTCGGATGCCCGGCAAGCCCGGGCCTTCCCGCGGGGTACCACCATTCGCAATCACCGACAGTTGTCCATCATCGACCTCGATGAACTCGCGCGTATCGCGAGCGCCCTGGGTATCCCCCGCATAGATCCGGGCGTGGTGGCCGACAACATCTGCACGGCGGGCATCCCCGCGCTGACCGATCTACCGCGCATGACTCGGATGGCCTTCCCCTCCGGTGCCGTGGTGATGCTCGGTGGCCCTAACGCTCCGTGCACGATCGCCGGCACCATGGTCGCTCGGGCGTACGGATCGCGCGCGGAGGCCTTTCCTAAGGCCGCCATAGGTCGACGGGGCGTGACCGGCTGGGTGGAACGCCCCGGAATCGTCCGAACCGGCGATCCCATCACCCTCCTGCCGCCTGACTAGAGTCCTCCTTCGTGGGAAAGATCCGCTCGAGCTTCAAGGCGATCGGCCAGAACTGGTCGATGACGCAAGCCGTCTTCCGCTTCCTGTGGGCGGAGGTGCTCGGGATCTTCCTGGGCGTCGTCGCCGTCGTCGCCATCCCCGTCGCGATGTTCGTGAACTGGCTGACCGCGATACTCATCGCCCTGCCGCTGGGCCTACTCGCCGCGACCTTCTGGTTCAGCCGCCGTGCCATGCGTGCGGCCTACGCGCGCATCGAGGGTCAACCGGGTGCCGCAGCCGCCGTCATCGAATCGCTGAGAGGCAAGTGGGCCGTCACGCCCGCCGTCGCGATCAGCCGTAACCAGGACATGGTTTCCCGCGTCGTGGGCAAGCCCGGAGTCATCTTGGTTTCCGAAGGTCCGCCGTCCCGCGTGGGCCACCTACTCACCAGCGAGCGGAAGAAGACCGCCCGATGGGTGCCGGACATCCCGATCTACGAGATCCAAGTCGGCGACGACGAAGGCCAGATCTCCCTCGGTCAGATCCAAAAGACCCTCGCCAAACTGCCCAAGAACCTGCGCGGTGGCGAGGTGACCGAGGTACGCCGCAGACTGGAAGCCTTGGGTAACGTCCAACAGAACATGCCGATCCCCAAGGGCCCGATGCCCACGAGTCCGCGCCAGGTGCGCCGGCAGCGCCGGTAGCACTCCGACAGCACGCCGCTAGCCGCCGGCGATCAACGACCTGCCACTCGAATAACCATCGAGCCAGCCGCCCGGTCGTGCAGCCCGCGGCCCTGATCGTCGTACACCACCGCCGGAATGACCAGCAGGATCAACGCCGTCCGAATCACCACCCGCCACAGCGGTAGGCGCGCCCCGTCGATGGAGATCACCCGCAACCCCAGCAGGCGCTGGCCGAACGAAGAGCCGGTCAGCCATGTGAGCACGATCACTTCCCCGGCGAAGATCAGCAATGTCGCCAGCATCGAGGCGTTCGACCCGTAGTCGAATTGGGGAAAGACGAGCAGGGCCACGAGCACGCTGGCGAACCAGTCGATCACGAAGGCCAGGACACGGCGTACGAACCAGGCCCGCGGCTCGGTGTCGGAGGCCTCCATAGCCTCACCGTATTGGCCGGTTAACACGGCCGAAACAGACGGGACACCGCGCGGACACGACCCCTTCCTAGATTCCCGTCCTATCCAGCGGCGCAGGGCCGCTGAGCGAGGCGATGCACGCAAGTGCAGGAGGTGGAAATGTTCAGCAACGCTGACGAAGTCCTGAAGTACGTGAAGGACAACGGCGTGGAGTTCATCGACGTCCGGTTCGTGGACCTGCCGGGTGTCATGCAGCACTTCAACGTTCCGGCCGCATCATTCGGTCCGGAGGCGTTCGAAGACGGCCTGATGTTCGACGGATCCTCGATTCGCGGGTTCCAGTCGATCCACGAGTCAGACATGAAGTTGGTGCCGGACCCCGCGACGGCCTTCATCGATCCCTTCCGACCCGCCAAGACCTTGGTGATGAACTTCTCGATCCTCGATCCCTTCACCAATGAGCCCTACAGCCGCGATCCGCGCAACGTCGCGGCCAAGGCCGAGGCATACCTGACTTCCACCGGCATCGCCGACACCGTGTTCTTCGGCCCCGAGGCCGAGTTCTACGTGTTCGACGACGTCCGCTTCGACACCAACCAGCACTCGGGCTACTACTTCATCGATTCGATCGAGGGTGCATGGAACACCGGTCGAGTCGAGGAGGGCGGCAACCGCGGCTACAAGACCCGCTACAAGGGCGGTTACTTCCCGGTCCCGCCGGTCGATCACTTCGCCGACATCCGCGACGAGATGGTTCGCACGCTGATGCAGGTGGGCCTTCAGGTCGAGCGCTCGCACCACGAGGTGGGCACCGCTGGACAAGGTGAGATCAACTACAAGTTCAACTCCCTGCAGCACGCAGCCGACGAAGTCATGCTCTTCAAGTACGTGATCAAGAACGTGGCCTGGGCGGCGGGCAAGACCGCGACCTTCATGCCCAAGCCGCTGTTCGGCGACAACGGCTCGGGCATGCACTGCCACCAGTCACTGTGGAAGGGCGGCGAGCCGCTGTTCTACGACGAGATGGGCTACGGCGGCCTGTCGGACCTGGCCCGCTGGTACATCGGCGGCCTGCTCGCGCACGCTCCGTCGTTGTTGGCCTTCACCAACCCGACGGTGAACAGCTACCACCGTCTGGTTCCCGGGTTCGAAGCTCCGGTGAACCTCGTGTACTCGGCCCGCAACCGCTCGGCATGCATCCGCATCCCGGTCACCGGCAACTCGCCCAAGGCCAAGCGCATCGAATTCCGCGTGCCCGATCCGTCGAGCAACCCCTACCTTGCCTTCTCGGCCATGTTGATGGCCGGGCTCGACGGCATCAAGAACAAGATCGAGCCGATGGCTCCGGTGGACAAGGACCTCTACGAACTTCCGCCGGATGAGTTGGCGAACATCCCGCAGGTTCCAGGCTCGCTTCCCGCGGTCCTCGATGCCCTCGAAGCCGACAACGAGTACCTGCAGGCCGGTGGGGTCTTCCCCGCCGACCTCATCGAAACCTGGGTCGATTACAAGCGGGCCAATGAGGTGGATCCCATCCGCCTGCGTCCGCATCCGCACGAGTTCGAGCTCTACTACGACATTTAAACTCGTAGGTTTTTCGGCCCGATTTCCCCCATGAAATCGCCCTTGGGAGTGAAGTCGGAGCCCGAAAAGTGACGAAAAAGTGACGGATTCCGTCAGGGAGCCTCCCGTCGCGTCGATTCGCCTCGCGCGCCAGGGAAACGGACAGCCCCCCGAGACTTCGGTCTTGGGGGGCTGTTTGTCGTTACCGAGTTAACGTGCAGCAAGGCGGCATTCGTAGGCGCAACGCTGTCTTGTTTCCTGCTTCCCCTACTCGTA
>CAYPSE010000096.1:0-6233 GCA_964413305.1 uncultured Rubrivirga sp.
CGCAGGGTCAAGCACCGCAAGCAGCACCACCCCAAGCGCACGGGTGCTGCCAAGGGTGGAACCAAGGTGACGTTCGGTACCTACGGCATTCAGGCTCTCGAGCCGGCCTACGTGACCAATCGTCAGATCGAGGCCGCTCGTATCGCGATCACCCGCCACGTCAAGCGCGGTGGCAAGGTGTGGATCAACATCTACCCCGACCGCCCGCTGACCAAGAAACCGGCCGAAACCCGCATGGGTTCGGGCAAGGGTTCGCCCGAATGGTGGGTGGCTAACGTGAAGCCCGGTCGCGTGATGTTCGAGTTGTCCTATCCGGACGAGGCGATCGCGCACGCAGCTCTCATGCGCGCCGTGCACAAACTCCCGATGAAGTGTCGAATCATTCGGCGCGATGAGGCAGGTGAGGACTGATGGCAGTCGGAACAGCCGCAGGTGAACTGCGGAACTTGAACCAAGAAGAACTGGTCGCCAAGCTTCGCGAGGCGAAGGAGGAGTTGTTCAACCTCCGCTTCCAGGGAGCGACGGGCCAGCTTGAGAGTCACGGCCGCTTGCGTGCCGTCCGCCGGGACATCGCACGGATCTACACGATCATGCGCGAGCGCGAGTTGGGCATCACGCCGGTTCTGGATTCCATCAGCGAAACAGCTGCAGATGAGGAAGGTGCCGCATGAGCGCCGCTAGCACACAAGGAACCGCCGAGAAGCGCGGCGACCGCAAGGTGCGCGAAGGCTTGGTGGTCAGCGACAAGATGGACAAGACCGTCGTCGTTGCTGTCGAAGACCGCTTCAAGCACCCCCTCTACGGCAAAGTCGTGCGTCGCACCAGCAAGTTGAAGGCTCACGATGAGCAAAACAGCGCAGGTGTGGGCGACCGCGTCCTGGTGATGGAGACCAGGCCGCTGTCGGCAACCAAGCGCTGGCGCGTCGTAGAAATCCTCGAGAAGGCCAAGTAGCAAGACCCACCGCGGGGCGCGGTCGGGTGAGTTCCGCCAGGCTCGAACCGAGAACCGGCAGACGATCAGGAGAGATGAAGTGATCCAGCAAGAGTCGCGACTTCGAGTCGCCGACAACACCGGAGCCAAGGAGATCTTGTGCATCCGCGTTCTCGGTGGCTCTGGACGACGCTACGCCGGGGTGGGCGACGTCATCGTGGCCACCGTGAAGGATGCGATTCCCGGCGGTGGTGTCAAGAAGGGCGAGGTCGTCAAGGCGGTCGTCGTGCGCACCAAGAAGGAGCATCGTCGCCCGGATGGTTCCTACATCAGGTTCGACGAGAACGCAGCGGTGATCTTGAAGGGCGATGGGGAGCCCCGTGGCACCCGCATCTTCGGACCGGTCGGCCGCGAACTGCGCGAGAAGAAGTTCATGAAGATCATCTCGCTCGCACCGGAGGTGTTGTGATCATGGCGAAGCTCCACGTTCGTAAGGGCGACACCGTTCAGGTCATCTCGGGCAAGGACCGCGGACTGACCGGCAAGGTCATCGAGGTCTACCCCGAGTCGGATCGACTCATCGTCGAAGGCGTGAATCGAATCAAGAAGCACACCCGCGTTGGACAGAACGCGCGTGGCTCCAAGACAGGCGGCATCATCACCACCGAGGCTCCGATCCACGTATCAAACGTGATGGTCGTCGATCCCGAGGACGGTCGCCCGACCCGCATCGGATATCGCAAGGAGAAGGTGGAGAAGCGTCGTCCCGACGGTTCCACCTATGAAAGCGAGCGCAGCGTGCGCATTTCCAAGCGCACTGGGAAGGACCTGTGATGAGTACCACCACATCGGCCATGCCCCGACTCAAGGCGCGTTACCGCGAGGAGATCTCGCCCGAACTCCGCAAGGAGTTCGGCTTCGCCAACGTGATGCAGGTTCCCACCGTCACCAAGATCGTGGTGAACATGGGAGTCGGTGAGGCTGCCCGCGATTCCAAGTTGATCGAGGGTGCGATTCGCGACCTCACCGAGATCACCGGGCAAAAGCCCCAGGTCACCAAGGCTCGTAAGTCCATCGCGCAGTTCAAGCTTCGTGAAGGTCAGCCCATCGGTGCACACGTCACGCTCCGCGGCGATCGCATGTGGGAGTTCCTCGACCGGCTACTTTCCATTGCCCTGCCGCGCATCCGTGACTTCCGCGGCCTTTCCCCCAAGCAGTTCGATGGCAAGGGCAACTACACATTCGGCCTCAACGAGCAGTCCATGTTCCACGAGATCGACCAGGACAAGATCGACCGCACGCGTGGGATGGACATAACCGTCGTCACCACCGCCACGAACGACGATGAGGGGCGAGCGCTACTTCGGCTGCTCGGGTTCCCCTTCAAGGAGGCGTAGGAAATGGCCAAGAAGGCATTGATCCAAAAGCAGCGCAAGACCCCGAAATTCAAGGTCCGCGCCTACACACGCTGCACCAAGTGCGGTCGTCCGC
Source organism: uncultured Rubrivirga sp. (assembly GCA_964413305.1). Taxonomy (GTDB): domain Bacteria; phylum Actinomycetota; class Actinomycetes; order S36-B12; family S36-B12; genus S36-B12. The sequence goes on from CAYPSE010000096.1 coordinate 2,423, forward strand.
ATTCGGTGTATCGCAAGTTCGGCTTGTGCCGGGTGTGCCTTCGCGAGATGGCGCACGCAGGCGAGCTACCCGGAGTCACGAAGAGCAGTTGGTAACGACGCCGCAGGTCCTTGGGCATACCGCTCGGGGATACCACGGCGAGGAAGGCCGGTAGGCCATGACGATGACAGACCCGATCGCAGACATGCTCGCTCGTCTGCGCAACGCCAACTCGGCGTACCACGATTCGGTTGCCATGCCGCACTCGAAGATCAAGGCGAACATCGCCGAGATCTTGAAGTCCGAGGGCTACATCGCCGGATACGACGTGGCCGACGCCGAGGTGGGCAAGACGCTGACTTTGGAACTGAAGTACGGCCCATCCCGGGAACGCTCCATTGCGGGCCTACGCCGGGTGTCCAAGCCGGGACTTCGCGTGTACGCCAAGAGCACCGCGCTGCCGCGCGTGCTCGGGGGGCTCGGTATCGCGATCCTGTCCACGTCGAACGGTCTGCTGACCGATCGGCAGGCCTCGAAGAAGGGCGTAGGTGGGGAAGTCCTCGCCTACGTCTGGTGAGGGGAGCAGCCACATGTCACGCATCGGCAAGTTGCCCATCCCCGTTCCCTCCGGCGTAACCGCCACGATTCAGGGGCGATCGGTCACGATCACCGGTCCGAAGGGGACGTTGTCCCTCGATGTGGCCGAACCGATCACGGTCAAGGAAGAGGACGGCTCGCTCATCGTTGCCCGTCCCAATGACGAAGGTCCGGCCAAGGCCCTGCACGGCCTGACTCGCACGCTGGTCAGCAACATGGTTACGGGCGTCACCGAGGGGTACACCAAGACCCTCGAACTGGTCGGCACCGGTTACCGCGTCACCGCGAAGGGTCAAGACCTGGAGTTCGCACTCGGCTTCAGCCACCCGATCACCGTGAAGGCCCCGGAAGGCATCTCCTTCTCGGTGGAGAACCCCAACAAGTTCTCCGTGGTCGGTATCGACAAGCAATTGGTCGGTGAGACGGCGGCGAATATCCGCAAGTTGCGTAAGCCCGAGCCCTACAAGGGCAAGGGCGTGCGCTACGAGAACGAAGTCATCCGCCGCAAGGCCGGAAAGGCGGGCAAGTAGCGATGAGTACAAGCACATACGGTGTGAAGTTGGGCTCGGGCAACAAGATCGCCGTGGGCCGCAAGCGTCGCCATATCCGCGTCCGCAAGAAGGTCTCGGGCACGGCGGCACGGCCGCGGCTGGTCGTCACGCGTTCGGCCCGGCACATGATCGCCCAGATCGTGGACGACACCGCCGGCCGCACCCTCGCATCGGCTTCCACCATGGAAGGCGATCTGCGCAGTGCAACGGAGGACAAGACCGCCAAGGCCCGCAAGGTGGGGCAGAAGGTGGCCGAGCGCGCGAAGGCCGCAGGGGTCGAGACTGTCGTCTTCGACCGCGGTGGTCACCGCTACCACGGCCGCGTTGCCGCACTAGCCGAAGGGGCTCGCGAAGCGGGCCTGGACTTCTGAGACGACCGAGAGCGAAAGAGGAAAACATGTCAGGAACCGACCGACGCGGAGGCGGCGAGCGCCGTGACCGCAAGGAACGGACCCCGCGCGAGGAGAAGTCCCAGTACCTCGAGCGCGTGGTCTCGATCAATCGTGTCGCCAAGGTCGTCAAAGGTGGACGTCGTTTCAGCTTCACCGCGCTCGTCGTCGTAGGCGACGGCGATGGCATGGTAGGCGTGGGTTACGGCAAGGCCAAGGAAGTCCCCGCTGCTATCGCCAAGGGCGTCGAGGAAGCCAAGAAGCACTTCTTCCGCGTCCCGCGCATCCAAGGCACGATCCCGCATCCGGTCACCGGTGAAGCCGCAGCCGGCGTCGTGATGCTGCGTCCCGCTGCTCCGGGTACCGGCGTGATCGCCGGTGGTCCGGTGCGCGCAGTGCTGGAGTGCGCAGGCGTTCACGACGTCCTGAGCAAGTCCCTGGGATCTGACAACGCGATCAACATCGTGCACGCCACCGTTGCCGCACTGAAGATGCTCGAGGCGCCTGAAGCTGTCGCGGCTCGCCGCGGGTTGCCCCTGGAAGACGTCGCCCCCGCAGCCATGTTGCGGGCGCGGGCTGGGGTGGGTTCCTGATGGCACAACTCAAGGTGACCCAGCGCAAGTCGGAGATAGGTGGCACGAGCAGTCAGCGCAACACGCTGCGCTCGCTTGGCCTGAAGCGAATCGGCGACGTCGTCGTCAAGGAAGACCGACCGGAGATCCGCGGCATGGTGAACACCGTGTCGCACCTGGTCGATGTCGAGGAGGTTGACTGACATGACCCTCAAGGTTCATCACCTGCGTCCGGCTCCCGGTTCGCACACCGCCAAGACTCGCAAGGGCCGCGGTGAGGCGTCCAAAGGCAAGACCGCCGGTCGCGGCACCAAGGGAACGCGCGCGCGCAACACCGTGTCGGCCGCCTTCGAGGGTGGTCAGATGCCGTTGCACATGCGTTTGCCGAAATTGAAGGGCTTCAAGAACCCCAACAAGGTGGAGTTCCAGGTGGTCAACGTGGCGACCATCGCCAAGTTGTTCCCCTCCGGTGGCACCGTGGGCGTAGCTGACCTAGTAGCCATGGGGGCCGTCCGCTCGGGCAAGCCGGTCAAGGTTCTCGGTCAAGGAGACATCTCGGTGGCCGTCACCGTGACCGCGGACAAGTTCTCCTCGGCCGCTCGTGACAAGATCGAGGCTGCAGGCGGTTCGGTTTCGCAGCTGTAAGTGAGGCTGTAGGACAGGCAGGCAAGACGAGCGAAGGCCGAAGGAGGTAGGGAGCTAGTGCACATCAGTGCTTTCGGGGCCGCCCTGCGGACACCTGACCTTCGCAAGAAGATCCTGTTCACGCTCGGACTGCTGGCCGTCTACCGCTTGGGCTCTGTGCTGCCGACCCCCGGCGTGGACTACGCGGCCATCCAGCGATGCATCGACGTCGTCCAGGACAACTCGGTGTACGCGCTCATCAACCTGTTCAGCGGGGGTGCGCTGCTCCAACTGAGTGTTTTCGCGCTCGGCATCATGCCGTACATCACCGCGAGCATCATCTTGCAGTTGCTCACTGTGGTGATCCCCAGACTCGAGGTCCTCAAGAAGGATGGTCAAGCCGGACAAGCGAAGATCACGCAATACACGCGCTACGTGACTATCGGTCTGGCCATCCTGCAGTCCACCGCGATCTTGTCCTTGGCCCGCACGCCCGGCGCGCTGTTCAGCGGCTGCAACGAGACGATCATCCCCAACGACGGCGTGTGGGTCCTGCTGGTGATGGTGATCGTGATGACCGCTGGTACCGCGGTGGTCATGTGGTTCGGTGAGCTGATCACCGAGCGGGGTGTGGGCAACGGCATGTCCGTGCTGATCTTCACGTCCATCATCGCGGTCATCCCCGCACAGTTCGCCGCGATCCTCGGTAGCCGTGGAGCCTTCACCTTCGCCATAACGCTTCTGGTGGGACTGGCCGTTATCGCATTCGTGGTCTTCGTCGAGCAGGCCCAGCGGCGCGTTCCTGTGCAGTACGCCAAACGGATGGTGGGCCGGCGCATGTACGGCGGAACCTCCACCTACATCCCGCTCAAGGTGAACATGGCAGGCGTGATCCCCGTCATCTTCGCGTCGTCGTTGCTGTTTTTGCCCACGCTGTTCGTCCAGTTGACCGGAAGTCAAGCGGGCTGGGCACAGTGGGTGCAGCAGAATTTCGGGACCGGAACGGGCACCTGGTACCTGCTCACGTACTTCCTGCTGGTCATATTCTTCTGCTACTTCTACGTCTCCATCACCTTCAACCCGACCGACGTAGCGGACA
>CAYPSE010000097.1:0-6224 GCA_964413305.1 uncultured Rubrivirga sp.
GCATGACCCATGCGTGGCTGATCACCGGACCACCGGGATCGGGCCGATCCTTGGCTGCAACCACTTTCGCTGCAGCGTTGGTGTGCGACGAAGGCGGATGTGGGCAGTGCCAATCGTGTAGGACGGCTGCGCTCGGTGGCCATCCCGATGTGCACATCGAGATCCCCGAAGGGACCGAGATAGTCCTCGACGATGTGAAGGCACTCACCCACATGGCTGCACAGGCACCCATGAGTGCCATGTGGCGCGTCATCGTGATCGAGGACGCCGATCGCCTCAACAATCATGCGGCGAATCATCTGCTGAAATCACTCGAGGAGCCCACGCCGCATACCGTGTGGATCCTGTGCTCACCTAGTCGCGACGACGTCCTTCCGACTATCGAATCGCGCACCCGCCACGTGGGTCTTCGCACCCCCGATCCCGACGACATCACCCGCATGCTGATCGCCGATTGCGGTGTCGATGAGACCACCGCTCGTTTCTGTGCGCGTGCATCACAGGGTCACATCGGGCGAGCCCGTGCCCTGGCGACGGACACGCAGGCACGCGAGCGCAGACAGCAGTGTCTGCGGGCACCGTTGAATCTTCGGGATCTCCCCTCCTGCGTCACGATCGCCGGTGAGGTCTTCGAGGCGGCATCGGCGGTGGCCGACGCCCGAGCCGATCGACTCGATGCCAAAGAGGACGAACTGTTGAAGTCCCGGTTCTACGCCGAGGGTGTCAGCCGACTGACCGGGGCCATGAAGCGCAGCCACGATTCGGAGGCGAGGGATCTGGCCAAGGATCAGAAGAGACGACGTAAGCGGTTGGTGGTCGATGAGGTCGATCGTGTGCTCATTGATCTGATCGGGTTGTTCCGCGACATCCTCATCGTGCAGACCGATGCACGGATTGACTTGATCAACGAAGAGTTGCGTCCGCAGGTGGAGCAGATGGCCTCCGCGTCCTCACTCGAACAGACGGTGCGCCGCCTCGAAGCTCTCGAGCATGAGCGCACGGTTCTTTTCGCCGGAGGCAGCCCTCGCACGGTCATGGAAGCAGCCATGGTCCAGATCAAGGACCCGAGTGTCCACTCGGTGCACGCGCGCTAGAGACGAGAAGCAGTGCTCAGCCCGTGCGCGTACGCGATGAGGGCGCTCGACGCCGGTTCGAGAACTTGGCTCACCGGAGTGCCGAGGTCGGGTTCGGCAAGTAGACGTGCTGCTGCCGCCAGCAGCACGTCGTACCCGGCGGAGCCCTGATCGAGTTGCCTGCTCACCGAGTGCGCTGCCTGCTGAGCCTGCGCCGCCGCCTGCGAGCCCGGCATCTGCCGCGCCATTTCATCGAGCACGCGCAGTCGATCGGCCAGGGCGTTCAACGTAGGTGCCACTTGCGCATCCGCCGAACGAATCTCCAGCGCGGCGTCGGCATGCAGCGGCTCGATCGCCCGGATGACCTGCACGGTCTGAACTCGCACTGCCGTGTACCTGGCCACCGACTCATGACCGATGGCCCCCCGGCGCACCAGAACCGGGGGTGAGGGAATGGCTGGCATCGCGGCGAACGGGGCAAGGCGCCGCCACCGGCGTCCACCGATAACTGCAGCCAGGGCACCGAGACCGGAAACGACGAACCAGCCGATGCCACCGGGCCCCGTGGCCGCCACATCGATCACGCCGATGGTTCCGGCCGAGGCCCCCACGGCCGTGCCGCCGATCGTCATGACCTGCGCCTGCACGCGGCGCAGCGCGTGGGCGTTCTTGGCCTTGCGAACCTCGACCTCGGTCCGGCGCGACTCCCGCGCCAGTTCCCGGCGTCCGGCCGGCGTCCCCATGAAGGCATCGACCAGATCCATGCCCTTGCGCATGCCCGCTTCTACGGCGGCAGCCAGTTCACTGCTTGCACCAGTACCCGCCTGAGAGCCATCTTTACCCGATCGCGCCACGAGAAGAGGGTATGTCGCGGGTTACCGTGTCCGCTATGCGCGCCCGTCACTCCCCACTGCTGGCCGGCGCTGCCATCGCCACCCTCGTGCTCGCTGGCTGCTCGAATTCCCCCGAGCCCACCCCACCGGCACCCCCCGAGTCGGTCGAGACAACCACGGAGCCCGGCGATCCGCTTGCGTCCTTCTACGACCAGGAACTCGAGTGGCGCAACTGCGGCAATGCCGAATGCACCCGAATCCAGGTTCCACTGGACTATCGAGACCCGCAGGCCGGCACCGTCGAGTTGTCAATGACCAAAGTGCCTGCGCGTGAGGAGTCCATCGGTGCGCTACTGGTCAACCCGGGCGGTCCAGGTGCAAGCGCATTCGACTACGCCAAGGCTGCGGACTTCATCGTCTCGCCGGAAATCCGAGACTCCTTCGACATCGTTGGCGTCGATCCGCGCGGCGTGGGGGGAAGTGAACCGGTCAAGTGTTTGACCGATGGGCAAATCGATGAGATCTTCGCCGCGGATGGCACCCCGGACACTCCACAGGAACGCCAGCAACTGATCGACGACTCCGCATCGATCGCGACTTCCTGCAAGGAGAACGCGGGAGAACTCTGGCAGCACATGAACACCGTCAACACTGCTCGTGACATGGACATCGTGCGCGCGGTGCTCGATCAACCCGTGCTCAACTACCTGGGAAAGTCCTACGGAAGTGCGATCGGTGCTACGTACGCCGAGCTATTTCCTCAGCGGGTAGGCCGCATGGTCTTGGACGGTGTACTGCCCATCGGATTGACCCAGGAGCAGGTCACCTACGGGCAGGCGCTTGCCTTCGACAAGGGGGTGGCCCACTTCGCGAAGTACTGCGTGGACTCCGGTGACTGCCCCTTCAGCGGTGATGCGTCCGACGTCGTCGCGCAACTTCGCGAATTCCTTCGCTCGTTGGATGCCGAACCCCTGCCCACCACAAGCGACAGGATGCTCACCGAGTCTTTGGGCAGTTACGCCGTGCTGTCGTTCTTGTATTTCCCGGAGTCGGATTATCCGCGATTGCAGAGGGCTCTCGATACCGCCGTGAAGAACGACGACGGCACCGCGCTGCTCGCGCTCGTCGACGAGCGGGTCAACCGAGCGCCCGACGGCCGCTATCTGGATAACTCCACCGACGCCTTCTATGCCGTGACGTGCGCAGATCTTCCGTACGCCGGCAGCGCGCAGGACGCGGAGCGCTTGGCCGAGCAGTGGAGCGTCGATGCCCCGACCTTCGGTCCGGCGATGGCGTGGGGGCTGCTCGTGTGTGCCGATTGGCCGGCTCCGGCCGCCGAGCCACGCACCGCCACAACTGCGCGAGGGTCGCCCCCGATCCTGGTGGTCTCGACGGCGGGGGATACCGCGACGCCGCACCAGTGGGGGATAGACCTAGCCCGGTCCCTTGCCGATGGGCACCTGGTCACCTGGGATGCCTACAACCACACGGCGTATTTCGAAGGTTCGCCGTGTGTGGACCAAGCAGTGGATGCCTACCTACTGGCCGGCGAACTGCCCCCACCCGGGCTGGTCTGCTCCTGACGGGATAACCTGGTTCCTATACCCCCCTGGGGTATCTGACATTCAGGGAGGCGCGATGCCCGGATACACCTCGGACAAGGACGCGTTGGTCAAGCGGCTCAAGCGGATCGAGGGGCAGGTGCGTGGCCTGCAGCGCATGGTCGAGGACGAGACCTACTGCATCGACGTCCTCACCCAGGTGTCCGCTACCACCAAGGCCCTGCAGTCGGTTGCGCTGTTGCTTCTCGAAGATCACCTCGGTCACTGCGTGGCCCACGCTCTCGTGGAGGGTGGCGACGTAGCCGACGAGAAGATCAAAGAAGCGTCCGACGCTGTTGCCCGACTAGTCAAGAGTTGAGCAAGGTCAGGAAGGGAGTGACTATGACGACCACCACGTTCCTTGTTCGCGGCATGACCTGTGGTCACTGCGTTAACGCAGTCACCGAGGAGGTGACCGGCATCGATGGTGTGACGGCCGTGTCTATCGAGCTCGTGGAAGGTGGGGACTCTTCCGTGACCATCACCAGCGATGCGGAGCTCGATCAGAACACGGTCAAGGCCGCCGTCGACGAAGCCGGCTACGAACTGATCTCGTAGGGGATGACAGATGGGTACTCCCACCGAGCACATCGCCGAAGTCGATCTCGACATCGGTGGCATGACGTGCGCGTCGTGCGCCGCGCGGGTGGAGAAGAAACTCAACAAGCTCCCTGGTGTGGTCGCAACGGTCAATTACGCAACCGAGCGGGCCCACGTCGCGCTTCCCCACGGATTGACGGTGGCCGATGCGATCGCCACGGTCGAGGCGACTGGCTACACCGCCGCCGAACCAGCGAAACAACCCGAACAACAACTACAAGCGGAGGACTTTGAAGTTAGGGAACTTCGCACCCGCGTGACGATCAGCGCAGTCCTGACGATTCCCGTTGTTCTGATGGCGATGATCCCGCTGCTGCAGTTCGACTACTGGCAGTGGCTGAGCCTGACCCTTGCTGCACCGGTAGTGGTGTGGGGGGCGCTGCCCTTCCATCGGGTTGCCTGGATCAACCTCAAGCATGGGGTGGCGACCATGGACACGCTCGTGTCTATGGGTGTCGGTGCTGCCTTCATCTGGTCGCTGTACGCGCTGTTCTTCGCAGGTGCCGGCGAGCCGGGCATGCGCATGTCCTTCCACCTGTTGCCCACGCAAGGCAGTGGCTCGAGCGAGATCTACCTCGAGGTCGCAGCTGCGGTCACCACCTTCATTCTTCTCGGCCGCTATTTCGAAGCCCGTGCAAAGGAGCGCAGCAGCCAGGCCCTCACCGCGCTGATGTCCATGGGAGCCAAGGACGTCACCGTGCTGCGAGATAGTCGCGAAGAGCGCGTTCCCATCGAGCAACTGACCGCGGGCGATGAGTTCCTTGTGCGACCAGGGGAGAAGATCGCGACCGACGGCGAGGTGATCGATGGTCACTCGGCGGTCGATATGTCACTGCTCACCGGCGAACCCGTTCCAGTCGAGGTGGGACCCGGCGACGACGTCGTGGGCGCCGGCATCAACTCCGCCGGGCGATTGATCGTCCGTGCAACCAGGGTCGGAGCAGACACCCATCTCGCGCGGATCGCCGCGCTCGTCGAGGAGGCTCAAACTCAGAAGGCCCCGGTGCAGCGGCTGGCCGACCGCATCTCCGCGGTATTCGTGCCGATCGTCATCGTCATCGCGCTTGCGACCGTGATCGGCTGGATCCTCGTCGGTGCTGGCATCACATTCGCCTTCACTGCAGCGGTAGCGGTACTGATCATCGCGTGCCCGTGCGCTCTCGGGCTCGCAACCCCCACCGCGCTGCTCGTTGGCACCGGACGCGGCGCGCAACTGGGGATCGTCATCCGCGGACCGCAGATCCTCGAGGCCACCAGGCGTATCGAAGCAGTCGCGCTCGACAAGACCGGAACGCTCACCGAAGGTCGGATGACGGTGGTGGACGTTCTGCCAGCCGACGAGATCAACAAAGATGCCGTCCTCGCTCTCGTCGCTGCCGTGGAAAGCGCATCGGAGCATCCGATTGGTCAAGCCATCGCCGCATCCGTCGATCAAGTGCTACCGGTGGCGTCGTTCGCCAGCACCCAGGGTCGTGGGGTCCAAGGTGTGGTGGACGGACAAGCGATCGTCGCCGGGAGGCCCCCATGGTTGATCGATCAGTGGTCCATCTCGATACCTGCGACGGCAGCAACCTGGATTCAGCGGAACCAGGAACTCGGCCGCACGGTGATCGCTGCAGCATCGAACGGGGCATTCCTGGGTGCGATCGCCGTGGCCGATGCCATCAAGGCCACGAGCCAGCAGGCGATAGCAGACCTCAAGGATCTCGGCTTGGATCCGATTCTCGTGACCGGAGACAACACCGCGGTAGCCCACGCTGTTGCGCGTCAGCTCGGCATCGCCAACGTTAAGGCCGACGTTCTTCCCGAGGACAAAATCGCAATCGTCCAGGAACTGCAAGCCACAGGGCAGCGAGTGGCAATGGTGGGTGACGGTGTTAACGATGCTGCGGCGCTCGCACAGGCCGATCTCGGCATGGCGATGGGTACTGGAACCGATGTGGCGATCGAGGCGAGCGACATCACGTTGATGCGCTCTGATCCGCGCAGCATCGTCGATGCCATCCGACTCTCACGCAAGACCCTGGCCACCATCAAGGGCAACCTCTTTTGGGCCTTCGCGTACAACGTCGCCGCGATTCCCCTCGCCGTGGCGGGTCTACTCAACCCGATGATCG
>CAYPSE010000098.1:0-6103 GCA_964413305.1 uncultured Rubrivirga sp.
CGGCGACGTCAGGTCGATGACCTCGACGGATCCGTCCACGATGCCGGCGGCGAGTTGCGCGAGATCAGACATTCGATTTCCTTCCGTGGTTGCGGGCAGACGCCCATTGTGGATGGTCAGTGATTCGGTCGCCAGCGCTTCGGGCGATTCGCCTTGGCGTCGGCCGGGACTAGTTCCAACCGGGGCTTGGGGTCCTCCGCGCGACCGGCCGGCGGCTTCCAACTACCGCCGACGTACGGGGTGGGCCACGGCACCTTCACACCTTGGTCGGCGGCCGCGTGCAGCGTCCACTGCGGGTCGTACAGATGAGGTCGCCCGATGGCGCACAAGTCCGCGCGACCAGCGGCGATGTTGGTGTTGACGTCGTCCCACGAACTGATCGCGCCGACGGCCATGGTGTCGATTCCCACGATGTTGCGGATGCGATCGGAGAACGGGGTCTGGTAGGAACGTCCGTACTCGGGTTTGGCGTCCGGCGTGGTCTGCCCCGACGAGACATCGACGACGTCGACTCCGTGCTCCTTGAAGGCGCGGGCGATTTCCAAGATGTCGTCGAAACTGATGCCCTCGGGAACCCAGTCCGATGCCGAGATGCGCACGAACATCGGACGGTCCGAAGGCCAGGCCTCGCGAACCGCGTCGAAGACTTCCAGCGGGTAGCGAAGTCGGTTCTCCAAAGCCCCTCCGTACTCGTCCGTGCGCTGGTTGGACACCGGCGTGAGGAAACTCGACAGCAGGTACCCGTGGGCGCAGTGCAGTTCGAGTACATCGAAGCCGGCGCGCGCTGCACGCCTCGCGGTCTCGACGAATTGGTCACGCACCACGTCCATGTCTGCGCGCGTCATTTCGGCCGGCACCTGGCTATGCGGCAGGTAGGGCAGCGGTGACGGAGCCATGATCGGCCAGTTGCCCGCATCCAGAGGCTGATCGATGCCCTCCCACATCACCTTCGTCGAGCCCTTGCGACCGGCGTGGCCGACCTGGATACCCATCTTCGCGAACGTGGTGTGACCGAAGTCGACGATCCGCTTCCAGGCTTCTTCTTGTTCGTCGTTCCACAGACCGCCACAGCCGGGAGTGATTCGTCCTTCCGGTGAGACGCAGACCATTTCCGTCATGACGAGACCTGCACCACCGAGGGCCTTGCTGCCGAGGTGGACGAGGTGGAAGTCACCCGGCACACCCTCGACCGAGGAGTACATGTCCATGGCGGATACCGCTACTCGATTCGGAAGCACCACGCCACGCACGCTGTAGGGCAGGAACATCGGGGGAACGGAAGGCGTGCCCGCCGGCACCCGCCCACGTGCGATCTCGTGATTGAGCAGCCAGTTGTCGACCTGTTGGACGAAGGCCGGATCGCGCTCCTGCAGATTCCCGTACGTGATGCGACGGCTCCGGGTCATCAGGTTGAAGGCGAACTGAACCGGATCCTGACCGCTGTACTGGGTCAGTTCCTCGAACCACTCCAAACTCGCCTGGGCAGAGCGCTGCGTGCTCTTGATGACCGGACCGCGCTCCTGGTCGTAGGCCTTCAAGGCCGCCTCGACGGTGGGCTGCTCGCGCAGACACGCAGCGAGGGCGAGGGCATCCTCCATCGCGAGCTTCGTACCCGAGCCGATGCTGAAGTGGGCCGTGTGCGCGGCGTCACCCATCAGCACGAGGTTCTCGTGCACCAGAGTCTGGTTGCGGATCGTGCGGAAGGTGACCCACTTGCTGTTGTTCGCCACCAACGTGTGATCACCGAGGATGTCGGCGAAGATTTCCTTGATGCGGGCAATGCTCGCTTCATCGCTCACGCCCGGTGGCAGGGATGCGGCATCGACGGCGTCGAAGCCTGCAGCGCGCCAGACGTCCTCGTGCATCTCGACGATGAAGGTGCTCATGTGCGCATCCATCGGATAGGCATGTATCTGCATCACGCCATAGGGCGTGTTGCGGATGAAGAATTCGAATGCCTCGAAGACTAAGTCGGTGCCTAGCCACATGTACTTGCACGCACGGGGATCGACGGTGGTACCGAACTCGCGCTCGAACTTCTCGCGCACGGCGCTGTTGATGCCATCGCATGCGATCACGAGGTCGTACTCGGCCATGAGCTGTTCAACGGCAGGCGCCTCGGTTCGGTAATGCACGGGCACACCGCGATCTGCCGCACGGCGCTGCAGTACGTGCAACAACTCCTTGCGACTCATGGCGGCGAAGCCGTTACCCGCCACCGTGAAACTCACGCCGTCGATGTCGATGTCGACGTCGTCCCAGTACGCGAAAGAGCGACCCATGTCCTCGAAGACCGACTGATCGGAGGCCTTGATCCCACTGAGCGTCTGGTCGCTGAACACCACACCGAAGCCAAAGGTGTCGTCCGGGGCGTTGCGTTCCCACACCGTGATGTCGGCCTCGGGGTCGAGCTGCTTGACCAGACTGGAGAAGTACAGGCCGCCGGGGCCCCCACCGATGACTGCGATCCGCATGGATCACTCCCCTCACAACCCGAAGGCGACTACCTGGTTCGGAATCCCATTCAGGATCTCGCGTATTTATGACTATCGACAATAGTACGATATATGGGACGTGCCCGTCGGGCAACGGAAAATCGTGGAGGATGGCGCCATGTCGGGCAGATTCGCAGGGCAGGTAGCCATCATCACCGGTGGTGCGGGGGGTCTGGGGCTGGCCATCGCCCGGTCGCTGGGTGCCGAGGGTGCCGGTGTCGCCATCTGGGACACCAACGCCGAGGCGATCGAACGCGGGGTCGCCGAACTCACCAACGGTGGCCTCCGCGCAGCCGGGTTCGTAGCGGACGTGCGTGAGCGCAGGTCGGTGGACGACGCCGTCCTGGGAACGGTGGAGGCGTTGGGTGCGCCCACCGTCCTCATCGCCGCGGCAGGCGGATCGCTCGGGACACCTCGAGACCTCGAGGACATCACCCCCGAGGATCTGGACCTGGTGATCGACGTCAACGTCAAGGGCACGTTCAACTGCGCGGCAGCGGTGATCCCGCACATGCGCGCAGCCGGCGGCGGTGCCATCGTGACGTTCTCTTCCATAGGCGGCCGATCGACGAGTCCGGTCACCGGGATCCCCTACGCGGCGGCAAAGGCCGGCATCTTGGGGCTGACCCGTCGGCTGGCCCGCGAGGTGGGGCCCGACGGTATCCGCGTCAATGCGATCGCACCCGGGCTGTTCCTCACTGGACGCTTGCAGGGAATGTTCGACGCCATGAGCGAGAAGGATCGCAACGAGGTGCTCGATTCGATACCGCTGCATCGCATGCCGGACATCAGCGAATGCGTGGATCCGGTCCTATTCCTCGCCGGACCCGAATCGTCGTACATCACCGGCGCCGTGCTCGACGTCAACGGCGGCCGCTTCATGGCGGGGTGAATCGCCCCCCGTTCCTCGGTAGTCCTCGAGCATGATCCTCGGCAGCGCGTGGGTCGCGCCCAACTCGGACCACTCACTCCCACCGAGTCGAGCGACGAGGTCGGCTCTGGCCGTGACCACACGATCGCCCTCGAAGATGGCTTCGGACACCGCGATAAGCACCACCTCGCCGAGGATCAGCACGGCATTGCCGATCTCCTGGATGTCGTGCACCACGCATTCCAATGCATAGGGGGATTCAGCCACCCGCGGCGGCCGAACTCTCTCACTCTTCTCCCGCGTGACGCCTACTTCGTCGAATTCACTGACGCCAGCCGGAAAATCGACTCCGGTGACGTTGATCTGCCCCATCAACGCGACCGGTGCACCACACACCACGAACTCGCCTGTTGCGCGAGCATTGCGAGAGGTGTCCTTCTCACCCATCGAGGAGATCATGACGATGGGGGGCGCAGTACTGACGATCTGGAAGAACGAATGCGGCGCAAGGTTGTCCACTCCTTCCGAAGACGTCGTGGATACCCAGGCGATCGGTCGCGGTGCGACGAGCGCCCCCAGAACGGGGTAGACGCCCGAGGACGGATCGATGATGCGTCGCTCAGGCGTCTGCCCGTTTCGTATGTTCGAAGTCATGCGCTAGTTGCGCGGAAGACGCACTCCCTTGGCCTCGAGGCGTGGCAGTACTTCCTGCGCGAAGTACGGGAGTTCCTCGGCGTAGTCCAAGAAGGACAGCGTCATCCCGGAGAAGCCAGCCTTGGCGAAACGCTCGATCTCATTGGCGACGTCGTCCGGGTCGCCGATGATCGGACAGGTTCCGTGGCCGGCAGCGAAGCGGCCGCGGAACATCTCCAACATCTCGGCGCTGAAGGACTGTGCGTGCAATCCCTGTAGGCGCATCAGGTTGTCGACCGCCTCCCAGTCGGCGTTCTCGTCCGCGTACCAGTGCAAGAACTCTTCGGCCTCCTTGCGCGTGGGACGTACCACGCAGTGACCGAGGGTGAAGTAACCCATCGTGCGCTTGAAGGTGTCGCCCGCCAGCTTCGTGTATTCCGAAACCACCTCCGCACCATCGTCTGGACCACCGACGATGGTGAACCCGAAGTTGGCGTTGCGCGCGGCGTATTCGCGCCCCTGCTTGGACGAACCGGCATTGAGGATCGGCAGTGGGCCGTCGTATGGCTTGGGCAGGCTCTCCACGTGCTTGAGGTGGAAGAACTTGCCGTCCCAGTCGAACTGACCGGGTGTGGTCCAGATCTTCAAGATGACGTCCAACCACTCCTGGGCGAGCGCGTAGCGGTCGTCGTGATCTTGAGGTAGATCCATACCGAAGGTCTCGTACTCGGGTTGGTTCCACCCCGCCACGACGTTGATGCCGGCGCGACCATGGGAGATCTGGTCGACCGTGGCCATAGCCTTCGCCACCACGATCGGGTGGTTGAAGGCGGTGTGGATTGTCGAGAAGACGAACAGTCGCTTCGTGTTGGCCAGCAAGCCGGCGGCCCAGGTGATGGGGTCGAGCACACCCTCGTGGAAGTTGGTCTCACCGCCGTAGCCGATCCATCGGGCGATCGGCAGTAGGAAGTCGATGCCGACCTCATCGGAGATCTTCGCAAGCCGGAGGTTGTCGTCCCAGCTTCCCGTCCAACGGTCCTCGACCTTGGTCACCGCCATGCCTGATGAGCAGTTGGCCGAAAACAGGCCGAGCTTAAAGTCCTTGCCGTCCAATATCGACTTGGTCATGTGCCTTCACCCTTCACTCTCCGTGCACATCCGGGGCCTCCTCGCCCCCTGATGTGCCGACGCACGTGTTGCGTCACCTTGTCCTTCTTTGACTCTCGTGGTCTATCCGCATGACGACGTGCTCAATCCACTTCACGCTGCCCGCACAGCTATCACGCATAGGCCCCGCTCAAGAGCGCACCCGCCTCGGGTACGACCGGATCCAAGTCCATCTCCTTCAGCAGGAAATAGGTGGTCGCGACGGCTGCGGAGATGACGGGCTTACCGATTCGATCCTCGACCCTCTGGATTGCCGCGAGCGAGGGCATCTGGACGCAAGCCGACAAGATGACAACATCGGCGTCTTGGTAGTCGAGCCGATCGACGATCGTCTCCAGGTTGTGGGGGTCCTGAGCCCCCACCTCCAGGTTGTCGGGGATCTCCAAGGCAACGGAGTCGGTGACCGCGAACCCCTGATTCTCGATGTAGGCCACCACCTGATCGGTGAGTGGGCGCATGTACGGAGCGATCAAGGCCACCTTCTTCGCCTGCATGAGCCGTAAAGCGTCGATGAGTGCTCCCGCGCTCGTCACGACCGGGGTGGGGCGTCCCTCCTCTGCAGTGCGCTTGCCCAATCGTTCTTGCGACGTGCAGTGGTATCCCGCCCCTCGGGTCATGATCGCCACGAGGCACGCGTAGCCCATGACGTCGACGGCGGCATCGGCTAGTTCGACGGCGCAGCGGTCGGACTCGTCGTCCATCGCCTCGAGTTCCTCCTTGGTCACCGATCGCATGCGCATCCGGGAGGAGTGAAAGGTGAAGCGCTCGGGGTGGACTCCCTCTCGCGCTCGCAACATGGCGGGGATCTCGGTTTCCATCGTCACGTTGGAGGAGGGGACGATCAAGCCGACGCGGCGTACGACGTTGTCCATGACTACACCGCCTTCACTGGATTGCGCAGCGTCCCGATGCGCTCGATCGTGCATTCGACGACGTC
>CAYPSE010000099.1:0-6039 GCA_964413305.1 uncultured Rubrivirga sp.
AGCAGTCGACGAGCGCGATCATCGTCCACCACCCCGAGGCGAAGTACTTCAACGCAACCTGACAAGGTTTCATCGCTGACGACATCATTTCGTCTGCATCGCTAGTGGACGTTCCCATCGCGAAGGAGCAGTGTGGTCGACAACCCGCGCGACTGGCGTCCGCCGTTCGAAGACGACGACGAGTTCTGGCGTCGTTTCGAGGATTCACTCAACGCCGCACAGGGCAAGGATCCCGAGGCATCCGGCACCCCTGAGTACCGCCCGGAGGAACTCGAGGATCGCTTCGTTCCACCCGAGCCCCCGCCGATCACAGCACCACCGGATGCCATCGCCCGAGCGGCGTGGATCGCGGTGATCGCAGGTCCCCTACTGGCGATCGTCGGCTACATCTTCGGCGTGAGCGGGTTCCTCGGGGGGATCGGCATCGGCGCGACGATCGTGGGCTTCATCCTCTTGGTGTCTCGGCGCGATAAGCACGTTCCCCCGGGGGAGGATCATGGAGACGGTGCGGTTGTGTGAAGGGGCGCGCAACTAGCTCGTGTGTCTCACCAGGTCGGCCGCGCCGACGATCCCGGCGTCATTGCCGAGTTCGGCGATGAGGATTCGCGGCAGAGGACGGTTGTTGCCACCGAAGACTTTCTCGCTGAGCGTGCGTTGCGCACTCGCAAGCAGCATGTCTCCTGCCTCGGATACTCCCCCGCCCACCACGAATACGGCCGGGTCGACGATCGCCGTGAGGTCCGCGAGGCCGCGACCCAACCACGTGCCGACAGTTGCGAATGCTTCGATGGCAACCGGATCGCCCATTGCTGCAGCCTTGGTGATGTGCGATCCCTCGACTCCCTCGGGTGTGCCATCGCCGAGGGACAGCAACGTTCCGGCTTCCTGGCGGCGTTCGGCCGCTAGAGCGCGGGCCTCGCGGACGAGTGCGTTGCCGCTCGCGTACTGCTCCCAGCAACCGTTTCGACCGCATCCGCACGAGCGCCCATCGGGGACGGCATTGAGGTGCCCGATCTCCGCTGCCAATCCATGAGCCCCGCGCATCACGTGCCCGTCGATCACGATGCCGCCACCGATTCCGGTACCGACGGTCACCATCACCACGTGGGAATGCCCGCGGGCGGCACCGAACCGCGTTTCCGCCCATGCGGCGGCGGCGCCATCGTTCTCCACGACAACCGGCAATCCGGTGGCGGCTTCGACGACCGTTCGAACCGGAACCTGGGACCACGCGAGGTTCGGAGCGAAGTAGACGGTGGATCGGCTCTGATCGACTCCTCCGGCAACCCCGATTCCGACTCCGGCGATGCTGCCATCCACGGCGGATTGCAGTTCATCGACCACCGCGGCCACTTCGGACAGCACCGCTGAGGCGTCGTGCCGCGGTGTGGGGCGCCGGGCGGTGCGCAGGATGCGGCCGTCGACGTCGACGACGCCCGCAGCGATCTTGGTGCCCCCGATGTCCACACCGATGCTCACCGCACCGATGTCATTGCCCGAGGTCACGCCGGGGCCTGCTTCGGTCATCACGGGGCAAATCTAGAGGCGACGTATCGGGAGCCACCTGGTCCCCGGGAGCTCCTTCGCCTGCGAGGGGGTGAAGGCCACGGTTGCCATGGCTCGACAGATCAGGCAGTCCGGATGCTCACTGGGTTCACCGTGAGACGCGTGCTCAGAGGCACCCGAAGCACTCCACCACTCTCCGGCCAGAGAACTCAACGAACCCAGGATGGACATCCAACCGCCAACCCCCGCGCCCGGGGGCTGGTCCGAGGCATCGCCATCGCCCGAGGCGTCGCTGTTCGAATTCGGATCCGACAACCACCACGGCGGTCGATCAACATCATCCATCGCTGTTCTCCTGCCGCTGCGCTTCAGGCCACTGCTCTGCGTCCGGAGTGAACGTGATTGCGATCGAATCACCCGACACCACAGCCTCAGCGGCGGTGCATCGACGCACGATCGGGTCGAGCGGGAAACGGATAGTGCGGCCGTCGATACCAACGACCACATGCGTAGTGGGGTACACCGGATCCGCACTCCACGTTCCTACGCAGAGGTCAGCCGCCGAACTCCCGGGAATCGAGATGCTCCACACCCACTCACCCGAATGCGCGGTGACCGTCGGCGCACAGACGTCCTGACTCGGTGCGGGGAAGCAGGGCGCGATGCCGCGGCGGGCCCTGCCCACCGCGATCGGGTGGAGCGCCTGGTCGAGGTGATCGAATTGCGCTCGGGCCGCTACCCGCGCGGACTTCGACCAGCCGTCGGACTTGCCGGGCATGGGGCACACCGCCACACCACGCAGCCGAATTCCGCAGGCACTCGCGGTGGCAACCTCCACCTTGGTTGCACGAATCGCCGATTCCTCCGGCGGGCAGACCATAAGCAGTTCCACTTCACCGCCGGCGATCGCCGTGACCGCGGAACGCAGCATGCGCGCGGAGTCCACCTCACCAGCAGAACCGGAGATGTCCAATAACGCCACGATCGCCAACAGATCGGTGACGGCTGAGGCAACCGAACCGCCGAACCAGATGACGCCGTTCTCGGCGTCGAGAACCGACTGCGCGTAGGCGGCACTCAATGCTCCGACATCGCCGAGCGACCTGAGTCCCCACAGAATTTCCGCGCTACTGACGCTGGCGCCAGGAACACCCATGGGTGGCGCGTACGTGGTGACGTCGAAGCGGGAAGCATCCAGGACGCGCGCTCCCGGAATGGTTCGTTCGACTGCTTCGAGGGCCCAGGCCTTGCCACTGGGCGTGATGGAACTAACCAGCAGCACCGGATTCCACCCGCTCCTTGAGTCCCTTCAGAGCGGTGTCGACGATGACCTTCTCCGCCTTGCGCTTGATCATGCCGAGCATGGGAATCTTGACATCCACCGCGAGCCGATACAGCACCGTGGTGGACGCACCGTGCGGCGTGAGCTGGTACATGCCATCCATGGCGGTCACCATGTCGCCCTTGGCGAGGGTCCAGGTCACCTTCGAATCACCGTCCCAGTCGTACTCGAGCTCGTAGGTGTCCCGGATGGGACCTGAGTTCAAGTGGAACCTCGCATCGGCCGGACGACCGTCGTCCTCGTAGACGCTGAGCACCTCCACGGAGGTGATGCCATCGCTCCACTGCGGGTAGGCGGGCAGATCGGCGATCACCGCCATGATCTGCTCGGGTGAGGCATCGATCTCGATACTGGATTCGGTCTGGTCGGCCATAGGGCGAGGCTACCTCCCCGATAGGGACCTTCACAGGTCGATGACGAATGGCTTTTCCCTACCGTGGAAGTGGCCCACGTTCACGCATTCGGTCCGTCCTAATCGCGCCCGAGCGGCGAGGGGCTGGTGAACGTGGCCGAAGAAGTGATAGCGCGGCTGATGGGTCTTGATGTACTCGGTGATGGCCGAGGAGCCGATTTCGAATCGTCGGGCCACGACGTCGTAGTTCAACAATGGATGCGCCGGCGGGATGTGCGTGAAGAGAACATCGACGGGCCCGAGCTTGGCCACGTTGGCCGCGTAGTCGGTCGGATCGATCTCGTACGGGGTTCGCATCGGGCTCACCAGGCCACCACCGACGAACCCCCACCGCTGTCCGTCGACCTCGATGACCTCTGCATCGACGACCCGGTGCCCGTCGCGGACGTACTGCGGCCACAAAGCCGGGACGTCAACGTTGCCGTAGGTCATGAGCGCCGGCGAGGGCATGGCGGCGAAGAGCTCCTCGTATTGCAGGCGCACCATCGATTCCAGGATGGTCCACCGCTGCGCTCGATCGGTTACGCCGATCCCGGCCCACGCGGAGTCGCTGAGTGCGCGCGCTTCATCGAATCGATTGGCGGTTCGCGCGGTGATGTAGGCCCGGGCGTGCTCGACGCCGAACAGATCCGCGTAGATGCCTTTGTCGGGGTCGTCGTAATCGAGGAACAAGATCAGGTCGCCCAGGCAGACGAAAACGTCGCTGCCGTCGGCCGCGGAGACCAGCGCGTGCCCGGCGCCGTGGACGTCACTAACGATATGAACGCGCATCTGCCTCGAGTTCGTCCTTCAACGCCCACACGATCCGCTTCCACGTCAGCACATGGCGCCGCCGCAATGTCTCGACCTGGGATCGCGCTCGACGAGTCGCCGCGCGTGGACGCGCGGTGGTGCTCGTGCCGGGCACCGTAGGTTCGGCCCTCAGGTAATAGTGGACGATCACCCCGGGCTGCTGCTCCTCCAACCACACCTCCGCCGATCCGACCATCTCGCCCGCGACGGTCCAGCGCAGACCCTCCAGACCTCGGTCCATGTAGACCTGCAAGGTGAGGTTGGACCACCACCCGGGCCAGCGCTCGGCCACCACCGCGGCGACCACCTCCCGGCGCACCCGGATGAAGGACTCATCGACCACGTCGATGCTGGGCTGATCGATGCTGGGCTGATCGATGCTGGGCTCCCCCACAGCCTCGACGCCTTGAGCGGACTCACGTTCCAACACGCCCCAAGGGTGCCACGGAGCCCGCGCCGGCGCAGACGGCGGCATTGGATCGTTCCCCTCGCCAGCGGGGCTCGAATCGCGTACGGTGCTGTGAACTAGTTCACGCCGCCCCGGCGGCTCACCTTGAGGGAGTAAGCGCGTGCTTAAGGAGTTCAGCGTCCCGGCCATGGTGCCGGCCCCGACCACGGGAAACCTGACCGACCACATCGTCGAGAACGCCCAGACCAGCCCCAACCAGGTGGTCTTCTCACTTCAGCGGGGAGATGCCTGGGTGGGCGTCACCGCCGGACAGTTCCTCGCGGACGTCAAGGCCATCGCCAAGGGCATCATCGCCAGCGGCGTCGAAGCCGGCCAGCGCATCGGCGTCATGTCCCGCACTCGGTACGAGTGGACCCTCGTCGACTACGCCATCTGGTACGCCGGCGCCATTTCGGTCCCAATCTACGAGACCTCGTCGGCCGAGCAGGTGCACTGGAACCTCACCGACTCCGGCTCCGTCGCCACGTTCCTGGAAAGTTCCAAGAACAAGGCGGTCTTCGATCAGGTCGCCGCCGATCTGCCCGACGTGACGCGAGTGTGGGTGTTCGACAACGACGACCTCGAGACGCTCAAGGCTGCCGGGGTTGGCGTATCGGATGAGGAACTCGAAGCGCGCCGTGCCACGGTGCAGCCGGACACCCTCGCCACGATCATCTACACCTCGGGCACCACGGGTCGCCCCAAGGGCTGCATGCTCACCCACAAGAACCTGATGTTCGAGGTGGACAACGTGATCGCCGCCCTGGACGACGTCTTCTGCGCACCGGGATCGTCGACCCTGCTGTTCTTGCCGGTCGCGCACGTGTTCGGACGTCTCATCCAACTCGGTGCGGTCCGGGCGAAGGCCCGCTTGGGTCACGCCCCCGACGTCAAGCAGTTGCTGCCGTTGCTGCAGAGCTTCCAGCCGACATTCCTACTCGCGGTCCCACGCGTGTTCGAGAAGATCTACAACTCCGCCCAGCAGAAGGCCGCTGCCGAGGGCAAGGGCAACATCTTCGACAAGGCAGCCCACACGGCGATCGACTACAGCGAATCGCTCGATGAGGGAGGCCCCAGTTTCGGATTGAAACTCAAGCACGGGTTGTTCGACAAGCTCGTCTACAAGAAGCTGCGCGCGGCCATGGGCGGCAATGTCCAGTGGGCCGTCTCCGGCGGTGCGCCGCTCGGTGCGCGGCTGGGTCACTTCTTCCGCGGCATCGGTGTAACGGTACTCGAGGGCTACGGCCTGACCGAGACCTCGGCCGCCACCACGGTGAGCCGACCCGATGCCATCGAAGTGGGAGCGGTGGGCCAGCCGTTCCCCGGCGCCAGTGTGAAGGTTGCCGAGGACGGTGAGTTGATGCTCGCCGGCGAGCAGATCTTCGTCGGCTACTGGAACAACCCGACCGCAACCGCCGAGGCCATCGAACCGGACGGCTGGTTCCACTCAGGCGATATCGGTGAGATCGACGACCGCGGCTTCGTGCGCATCACGGGGCGCAAGAAGGAACTCATCGTCACCGCAGGTGGCAAGAACGT
>CAYPSE010000100.1:0-6000 GCA_964413305.1 uncultured Rubrivirga sp.
GCGATCTCGGTGTGCCCGAACGGACACGGCAAGATCAAGTCACCTCTGTGCTGCGGCTCTGACATGACCTGCAGCGTCTGACCGAGCTCCCCGTGCGCTCGCGCCAGCGCACCATCATCGCCACGATCGCCGTTGGCGTGGTGGCAGCGTGGTGGTTCTACCTCGGTTCGGCGTCGGTCTCCGCGCAAATCGAACGGGGGTTGCTCCCCGGCACTGAGCTCGCCACACTCGGGGTTCTCAGCGCGCTGAACTTCGGTGCCTTGATCCTCGCGGCTCTCGCCGTTCGCCTCGAGCGGCCCCTCGCGCGGGGTTTCGTCGTCGTCGTTCTCGTCGTCAACGTCATGAGCGCATTCCTCGATCACGTGGGCGCACTCGATATCGCGTACGCGGTGGCCGTGGTGGCGAGCTTGCTCCTGGTGCTGTGGTCGTGGCGGCCGGCCCGCTAGACCACCTCGTGCAGCACGCGTACCGTGGAATCGGAGTGCGCGATGCGGAACGGTTCGAGTTCGTCGTCCCACGGGGTACCGATCAGCCGATCGATCTCCTCCACCATCTGCGCTGCCTGATCCGTACCGGCTGTGCGCGCTCCCACGAGCAGACTGCGAAGCCGGTCTTCGTGCACGAGCACGTCTCCGTGCACCCCGATGGTCGCGCGGAAGAGTCCGAGGTTGGGGGTGACCGCATAGCGCTCCCCCTCCGCATCACCGAGCGGATCCTCTGTGACTTCGAACCTAATGGTCGAGAAGGCCACCAGCGCACTGGCGATCTTGGCGGCGGTTCCCCGGGGTCCGTGCCAGACGATCTCCGCGCGGAGGTTGCCCGGAGCGATGGGCTGAGGGGCCCAATCCACGTCGACGGTGGTTCCGAAAACGCGAGCTAGCGCCCATTCCAGATGAGGGGCCACAGCCGAGGAACAGGCATGCACGAATAGGACCCCGCGCCCGTGCGCGGGTCCTTCGCCGGGTCCACTAGCTGCGCGGACGTCGACTACGACCGTCATATCGCCTCCCGAGGTCGAGGGTCGCCTTCCCCTGCGTCCTCACCTCGGGCGTGCTGGATCAGGATAACCCCTCGGGGGCAGCGGTAGTGTGCGCGCTGTCCGTGTGTTGGCGCGCCGCGCTGCAGAGCAAAGGTCACACCGAGATCACTGCAAGAGGAGACGAGCAGATGTCAGTCGTAACCCCCGCACCCCGAGTACTTGCCGATGTGGTTGCCCGCAGTTGGGTGGCCAACGTGGTCCTGGTGCTTGGAGGCTCGGCCTTCGTGGGTATCAGCGCCCAGGTGATCATTCCCTTGCCGTTCACTCCCGTTCCCCTCACCTTGCAGACCTTCGCGGTACTGCTCGTCGGGGCCGCACTTGGGACCTGGCGCGGAGTCGCTTCGATGGTGGTGTACGCCGCTGTCGGGAGCGCCGGCGTTCCGTGGTTCTCCGGCGGATCCTCCGGCTGGGGCGGCGCGAGTTTCGGGTACATCCTCGGATTCATCGTGGCCGCGGGCGTGGTGGGGCACCTGGCCGAGAAGGGTGCGACCTTGACCCCCGTGCGCACCGCAGGATTGATGGTCGTCGGAAATGTCGTCATCTACGCGATCGGCGTCACGTACCTGAAGTTCGCCATCGACGCCACGTGGTCGACCGCGCTCGCGTTGGGTGTAGCGCCGTTCCTCCTCGGCGACGCCCTGAAGATCGCCCTTGCCGCGGGGCTGCTTCCGGGTACCTGGCGGCTGCTATCGCGCGCTGGCTTCAAGCGCTGAGGGCGCTACGCGGCCGCTAGGGAGGCGAGCACTTCGTCGACGACGTCCGTCGTGGTGGCTGGGTGCAAGAAGGCGAGTCGGCCCACCGGCTGTCCGTGCCATGAGCTCGACGTGACGAATGCCGTCTGCTGGGCAAGGAGTGCGTTCGACCAGCGCTCGTAGTCCGCCACATCCCATCCGTGTCGACGGAACAGCACGATGCTCAACTCTGGGTGACGCACCAGATCCAGCTTCGGATTCGCCTCGATCTGCTTAGCCGCGTACTCGGCCAGACGCACACCCGCATCCACCGCATCTCGGTAGGCATCAAGGCCATTCACCGCAAGGGAGAACCACAAGGCCATACCGCGTGCCCGTCGAGTCAAGTGGAACGCGAGGTCACTGGGATTGAGATCGTCGTTGGTGTGGATCACGTCCAGGTACGACGCATCCTGCGTATGGACGTGACGGGCAAGGTAGGGATCTCGATAGATGAGAGCAGCGGAATCGTATGGTGCGAACCACCACTTGTGGGGATCCATGACCAATGAATCCGCGCGCTCGATACCGGAATACAAGGGCTTCAATCGAGGCACGAGAAGACCCGCTCCACCATAGGCGCCGTCGACGTGCAGCCAGAGGTTTCGCTCCTGGGCGAAATCGGCTGCCGACGCGATGTCGTCGACGATTCCAGCGTTGGTGGTGCCGGCAGTTGCCACCACTGCGACCAGATTCGCTGCCCCTTCCGGGTCTTGCTCGAGGGCTCGATCGATGGCATCCCTGGTGAGCCGACCATCGGTGGTCTGTGCGATGAGCGGGCGCATACCGGTTATGCGCAGTGCATTGGCGATGGATGAGTGGCTCTGATCACTGACCAGCACATGCGGAACGGCAACTTTGCGTCCGCGTTGCTCGGCGGTGTCGCGGGCAACCACGAGCGCGGACAGGTTTCCCGCTGAACCGCCTGATACGAACGTTCCTCCGGCGCTTGCCGGTAGACACGCAGCATCGGCCATGACACGCAAGGCAGCGTTCTCGGCCATGACCGCGCCTGCTGCCTCGAGCCATGAACAACCTTGGAGCGACGACGCGGACACGACCATGTCGAACAGCAGCGAAGCCTTGGTCGGTGCTGCGGGTATGAACGCGAAGAATCGGGGGCTGTCAGCCGAAAGGACGGTATCGGCAAGGTGGTCGATGTACACGTCGAGGACTTCCTTGGCATCGCGCGGTCCGTCGCCGATGAGTCCGTCCATGACGTCGTACATGGCTGCGCGATCGCCGAGGCCATCGACCGGAGCTTCGGGAAGTTCCAAACGCTCGGTCACGTATCCGAGGATCAACTCGAGCATCGCCGGATCGAGATGGTGCATGCGGGCGGGATCCAGGTGGGATGACTGCGTCGACATGACTGCAGGGCTCCTTGACTGACGAGCGCGCCGACAGCCTTCCTGCCAGCGGGCGCTGCCGAGCATGCTACGTGAGAATCGCCTTGACGTTGACGCTCAGGACCGCGACCTCCCGCAGTCCGGCACATACCCCATGGGGTATGCTGCCGACGTGTCGAGCATCGAGTCGCTTCGCATGTGGACCCCGCGTCGTTGGCTCACGGCCCTGATCGCCGGTATCGGTGTGGCGGCGCTCGTCGCATTGCCTACTGCAGTGATCCCCAACCCGATCTTCGGCCGCGCCGTCGAGGTGACCTGGTGGTCCTACCCGGTGGTGATCCTCAGCGGCATCTTCGGCGGCCTGCTGATCGCCACCTACGTGCGCGAACCCGGACACGAGGAAATCGACAAAGCAGCGAAAGTTGGAACGGTAGGCGGCTTCCTGGCCTTCTTCGCCGTGGGCTGCCCGGTGTGCAACAAACTCGTGCTGCTCGCCCTGGGCGCTTCCGGAGCCATGTCCTGGTTCGCGCCGGTGCAGCCATTCCTTGCAGTTGCGTCGGTCGTGGTGATGGCGTGGGCCGTCCACATCCGCTTGAAGGGCATGTCCTCCTGCACGGTGCCCCAGGTGACAGCAGACTCTCCTCTATGACCGATCGATGGATCGTCGCCAGCAGTGGCGGTTTCGTGAGCACCGGCCTGTGGGGTGTCATGCGCCCTGGGCGCGTGTTCCATCGCGCACTGGAGTTGTCTGTCAAGGACCGACCACGGGTGCTCTTCATCCTCACCGCGTCCGGTGATGATCCGCAGTACCTCGCAGCCATGTACTCAGCAATGTCCGAAACCGCCTGCGAAGTCGACCACCTCGCACTCTTTCCCCAACCCAATCGAGCGGTCGATGAAGCCATTGGCGCAGCCGACGTCATCTGGGTGGGTGGAGGATCCGTCGCCAACCTCCTCGCGCTGTGGCGACTGCACGGGGTGGATTCAGCACTGCGCCGAGCATGGGAATCGGGCACAGTGCTCGGCGGCGTGAGCGCGGGTTCGATCTGCTGGCACGTCGGTGGTCCCACCGATTCCTTCGGCAAGCAGCTGCAACCGGTCACCGATGCCCTCTCCTTCCTCCCTTACGGCAACGGTGTCCACTACGACTCAGAGGAGCAACGACGCCCGCTCCTGCACGCACTCGTCGCCGATGGAACACTCCCCGTGTCCTACGCCACCGACGACCGGGTGGCGATCGTGTATCGGGGAACGGAGCCTGTCGAAGTCGTCACCGACCTTCCCGAGACGGAAGCCGCCGCCTACCGCGTTGAACTGATCGATGGATCCGTGGTCGAGGAGCGTCTCGCGCCGGGGCCGATCACTTAGCGTCGAGACCTGCATTTTCCGTCACAAGGCTGGCCTGTTGTGACGGAAAATGCAGGTCTCGGCAAAGTTAGCGACGCGGTGTGAGCTCGTACGCAGCCGCGCCCGCAACCAAAGCGGCGATGAAGGTCGCGGGCCATGGCGTGGTGATCAACGCGAGCGGGTGCGATAACGCGAAAGCGAGGGCGTAGACCACGCCCGCGCCGATAATGCGCCACGGGCCGGCCGCTCGTCCCATGACAGGGATGGTGGCGATACCGAAGCCGATCACGATCGCGCCGCCGATCACCATCGGTGCGCCCGCGAAGACCACACCGAATCCCACGATCAGGCCGAGGGCGGGGAGAACGCCGGCTAGCCAGCGCCGGCGATTTCGCGGATCGACATTCTCATCGAGCGCATCGCGCACGTTTCGACGGAAGTCGAAGCGATCGGACACCTCAGCCCTGCTCCACGCTCACCGGCACGCCGGTGCGAATCGATTCCCATGCCGCAAGTCCGATTGCCACAGGCGCACGGCCATCGGCACCAGAGACCGGAGACGGGCCACCGTTTGCAACGTAGTCGACGAATGCGGCCCACTCACGCCGATAACTGTCCATGTACCGATCTAGGAAGAAGTACGGCAGATTCGCGCCGTGGCGCGCATCGGCGGTGAAGACCACAGCGGTCGTCTTGTTCGGATTTTCCGACATCGCCATGCCCGCCGATCCGAAGACCTCCAAGCGCTGGTCGTAGCCGTATACCGCCTGCCGCGAGTTATCGATCGTGGTGATGACACCGTTCGCGTGCGTCATGGTGACGACCGCCGTGTCGAGATCACCGGCCTCACCGATCGCCGGATCGATGCGCACTGCGCCCGTTGCATAGACCTGAACAACCGGTGATCCGACAACAAAGCGCGCCATATCGAAATCGTGAATCATCATGTCCACGAAGATGCCGCCGCTGACCTTGATGTACTCCACCGGCGGCGGTGCAGGATCACGGCTGGAGATTCGCGCCAGATGCGGTTCGCCCACCTCTCCCTGGGCCACCGCCTGCCGAACCGCAGCGTGCGAGGGGTCGAACCGCCGATTAAAGCCGACCATGAAGGGCACACCTGCGGCTTGCACTGCCGCTAGAGCCTTGTCCACCTCAGCTAGATCCAAACTCACCGGCTTCTCGCAGAAGATCGCCTTGCCAGCCGCGGCCGACCGCTCGATCAGATCGACGTGCGTGTCGGTGCTACTGCAGATCGCGATCGCGTCGACATCGGATGAGGCAAGCATCTGTTCGAATGAGAGAGCAGGTACCTGGAATTCAGCTGCCACCTCAGCGGCCCCAGCTGCGTAAACGTCGAAAACCGCAACAAGGCTGGCCCCCGGAGTCTCGCGCGCGATGATTCCTGCATGCATCCGACCGATTCGTCCAACACCGGCCACACCGATGCGCACCGTCATTCGATTCTCCTCATAGGTTGGTACATCGTTCAATAACGACGAAACGGGGCCGAAGCCCCGTCCCATCTTGCCGC
>CAYPSE010000101.1:0-5991 GCA_964413305.1 uncultured Rubrivirga sp.
AGCGATCCGTGCACCGCCCACGCAGCCGAGCCTGGACCGAAGTAGCCGACATCGGTGCCGTGCGCCAACTGCTTGACCCACTCCGGCGTGCCCTCCGGATCGCCGGAAACGATGCGACGAAAACCCTGCGCGATGCGAGTTCGGGCGAGATCAAGCACGCCTGACGTAGATCCGGGAAGAGCGGGCATGCCTCTAGGGTGCCAAGCACGCGGCACCTTCGCATCTTCGGTATCCGATCCTTCGAGTGACAGACGACGGCGCCGGGGCTCGAGGAGGAATTCGAGCACCCGGCGCCGGGTCGTGCACATGTGTCGATTCCCGGTCGACACGCGCGTGGATTACTCAGCGGCCGCCAAGGTCACCGAGATGTCCTGAGTGCGGCCATCACGAAGAACGGTGAGTTCCACGGTGTCACCAGGAGCGTTGGATCGAATCGACACGATCAACTCCGTGGGTTCGGCGATGACGTCGCCGTTGATCGCGGTGATGACGTCGCCGTCTTGGATTCCGGCTTCTGCGGCACCGGAGCCAGGGGTGACCTCCGCAACCCGTGCGCCCGGACCCTCGAACTGCATATCGAGTTGGACGCCGATCACGGGAGTGGTGGATGAGCCGGTGGTGATGATCTCGTCGACGATGCGCTTGGCGGTGTCGATCGGGATCGCGAAGCCCAGCCCAATGCTGCCGGCGGCACCGCCCACAGCACCCAGCGATGCGATCGCGGTGTTCACGCCGATGACTTCACCCGAACCATTCACGAGTGGGCCACCGGAGTTACCTGGGTTGATCGCCGCATCGGTCTGGATCGCGTTGATGAACGACGTCTCGCCTTGACCACCTGCGGTAACCGGGCGTTCGAGTGCGCTGACGATTCCGGAGGTCACGGTCCCTTGCAGGCCGAGCGGGGAACCCAACGCAACAGCGAGATCACCGACACGAACATCCGCGGACGATCCGAGATCGAGCGTTTGCAGACCACTGCGTTCAACTTTCACTACCGCGAGGTCGTAGCCGGCATCCGAGCCGACGAGCTTGCCGGTCGCGGTGGAACCGTCTGCAAAGACGACCTCCACACTGCCGTCCTCACCAGCCGGACCTGCAACGTGATGGTTGGTGACGATGTATCCGTCCTCACTGATGATGAAGCCAGATCCGGTGCCTTCACCATCAGCAGCACCGATGTTCAACTGCACTACTGCGGGCTGCACCGCTGCGGCGAGATCCGCGATCCCCGCGAGCGCGGGGATCGATGAACCTCCTGCATCCGATCCAGCAACGACCGGTGCGGCGGCGACCGTCGCTTGGGCGCCACCTGAGTTCTCGGCCGCGAGGTAGCCGATGACGCCGCCGAGGCCACCAGCCACCAGGCTGACTGCGGCGGTTCCGGCGATCACCCCGGTGATCAGGCCTGCGCGACCCTTCTTCTTCGGCGGGGCATACCCGCCCGGCGGGGTTCCATAGGAATACGACCCCGCGTAGGGCGCGCCGGGATAGGGGGCTGGGGCGCCGCCCGAGGGTGGGGTCGGCGGCAAAGACGTGGGAACGGACACGATTTCCTCCTTGAATCGGGCCGGCGCCTCGCCGGTCCGAGGTTGTTTACGACCCTTGGACCCCTCAGGGGGGCCCGGTGGTTTCACGTGAGGCGACTTCCTAACCAATTCCTTACATTGGCGCCGAGCGCTGTCCCGCTATGTTCGCGAGGTGACGTTCACCCGCACCACCGAACCCACGGTGGCCGCGAAAGCCCTGGCCGAAGGTCGAGTGGCCGTCATACCCACCGAGACCGTCTACCGCCTCGGGGCCATCGCCGAGGATCCGGCCGCCGTAGCTCGCGTGTTCACGATCAAGGGGCGACCTGTCGACCACCCCTTGATCGCCCACGTCCTCAACGGCGATGCGGCTCGTGCATGGGCTTCGCGTGTTCCCGCCTACGCCGAGGCGCTCATGGAGCGGTTCTGGCCGGGCCCCCTGACCGTGGTGCTCCCCCGATCATCGAGGGCCCCCGATTACCTCACCGGTGGGCAGGAGACGGTGGCGGTTCGCGTTCCCGGTTCACCGGTGGCCCGTGAGGTATTGCGCGAACTCACCGCCCTCACCGGTGACCCCGCCGTCGCCATCGCCGCGCCGAGCGCGAACCGCTTCGGACAGGTGAGTCCCACAACGGCGCAGCATGCCGCCGATGAACTCGGTGACCTCCTCGACACCGACGACGTAGTTCTCGACGCAGGTCCGTGCGTCGTAGGTGTGGAGTCGACCATCGTCGATTGCACAGGGGATAGACCGGTGATCCTTCGCCCCGGCAAGGTCACCGCCCACGAGATCGTGGACGTGACCGGCCTCGAACTCGGCGTGCGCTCGAACGTCCGCGCTCCCGGAACCCTCGCAGCGCACTACTCCCCGCGTGCCCGCGTGACCCTGGTCGGGCAGTCCCAGGGAATCGATCCGGCGACCAGCGCGCGGACCGGACTCATTGCTTTGGCCTCACAGCCGACACCGGCGGGGGTCGTTCGACTCTGCTCGCCCCACACGATCGAGGAATACGCCACGTGTCTGTATCGCGCGTTACGTGAAGCGGACTCCCTAGATCTCACCGACGTGCTGGCGGTGCCACCGCCCGGTGAGGGACTCGCCGAGGCGATTCGAGACAGACTTCAGCGCGCCGCGGCGCAGTGACTACTTCGGTGGAAGCCGCGTTGCCGCATCGAGCCGAATGACCTCACCGTTCAGGTATGCGTTCTCCGCGATCGCCTGCACCAGATGCGCGAACTCATCGGCTGTTCCCAGGCGCCGGGGGAACACGGTCGTCTTGATCAGATGTTCCTTGAGTTCAGCGCCACCCACGGCGTCGTAGATGGGAGTGTCCATCAACCCCGGTGCGATCGTCATGACGCGCACACCCACGGGTGCAAGGTCGCGCGACATGGGCAGCGTCATTCCGACGATGCCTCCCTTGCTCGCGCTGTAGGCCACCTGGCCTGTCTGACCGTCGAAGGCGGCAAGTGATGCCGTCATCACGATCGCACCGCGTTCCCCAGAATCGCCCGGCTCGTTCTTGGCCATGACACTCGCAGCTTGCCGGGCGAAGTCGTACGAGCCAATCAAGTTGATTTCGATGACGCGGCGATAACCGTCCAGGTCCGCGGGTGTTCCATCCTTCGCGAGCGTTCGCTCAACCCACCCGATTCCCGCGCACGCAACGGCAAGGTGCAACGCGCCGTAGGTCGACTCGACGTGAGCAATGGCGGTGGCAACGTCGTCGCCGTTCCTAACATCGCAGTGCACATACGTGGCGACTGGTCCGAGTTCCTCAGCCAAGGTCCGACCTAGGTCGTCGTTGACATCCAAGATCGCCACCCCACGAGCACCGGAACCTGCGGACCTGCGTGCGACTGCGGCCCCGAGCCCAGACGCTCCACCGGTGATGGCTACTACCGAATCCTGAATGCGCATGTGCCCATCCTGGCCTATCGAGGACTATCCGTAGCCGAGTTCGTGCAGTCTGGCTTCACCGATACCGAAGTGGTGCGCGACCTCATGCACGACCGTGATCCGAACTTGCTCCACTACGTCCTCGCGGGTCGCGCACCGACGACTGATGGGTGCACGGAAGATCGTGATCCGATCCGGCAGGTGTCCGGAGTAGTAATGGCCGCGACGCGTAAGCGGGACGCCTTCGTACAGTCCCAGCAAGCGAGGCCGACCCGGTTTCTGGTTCTCCACGAAGACCGCGACGTTGTCCATCAGGCGGGCCAACTCCGGGGGCAGAGTGTCAAGCGCCTCGCTCACGAGATCGTCGAATTCCTCTTCCGTCAACTGCACCATTCCCCCATCATCACGCCCTGGAGTGAGGCCGCCACCCAGGTACCCCCGTCTCCGCGGCCCTGCCCTATGCTTTCTCGGTCACCGACGGCATTCCGGTCGACGGAGATCGGTAAGACGTTCTCGGTCCCCATCGTCTAGCGGCCTAGGACTCCGCCCTTTCAAGGCGGCAGCGCGGGTTCGAATCCCGTTGGGGACACGGCCTTAACCAAGGCCCCGTAGCGCAGTTGGTTAGCGCGCCGCCCTGTCACGGCGGAGGTCGCGGGTTCGAGTCCCGTCGGGGTCGCCACCATCGCCTTTCGTATGCGTGGTCCACGCGCTTCCCGCTCATTTCGAGCGTTCGGTACTCCTGCCGCCGATCCCGCTGTTACCTTCACAAGCACTTTCGGTAACGACCATTTCTGGAAAGACGCGTGAGGTGGAGTGTATGGCGGACTTGTCAGGATCGACAGCGGTGATCACCGGGGGCGGACGAGGTATCGGCCTTGCGATCGCCTCGCATCTTGCCGACTGCGGTGCCTCCATCGGCTTGGTGGACGTCTTGCCGGAAGTGAACCAGGCCGCTCAGGACATCGCTGCGCGTGCATCGGTGTCGGCGCAGGGCGTGATGGCCGACGTTCGTGATCCGGCGGCGGTCGACTCGGCATTCGCGACTTTGCAGGAGG
Source organism: uncultured Rubrivirga sp. (assembly GCA_964413305.1). Lineage (GTDB taxonomy): Bacteria > Actinomycetota > Actinomycetes > S36-B12 > S36-B12 > S36-B12. Next base: position 4,485 of record CAYPSE010000101.1, read on the forward strand.
GAGTAGGAACCGCAGACATCCTCGTGACGTCGGCGGGAATCACCATTTGGGGGGACAGTGTCGACGTCACGCAGGAAGACTGGCAGCGGGTCATAGACATCAATCTGAGTGGAACCTTCTTCGCCGCCCAATCGTTCGCTCGCCGACTACTCCCCACGGGGCGATCCGGTTCAGCGATCTTCATCTCGTCGATGTCTGGTCGGATCGTGAACGTCCCACAATTCCAAGCCTCCTACAACGCATCGAAGGCGGCCGTCACGCATCTGGCGAAGTCGTTGGCTGTCGAGTGGGCGAAGGCCGGAATTCGCGTCAACGCCCTCGAGCCTGGGTACACGTTGTCGGACATGACGAGACAGTTCATGGACGCGAACCCCGACCTTGCCGCCGAGTGGACGGCGATGATCCCCGCGGGTCGCATGGGTGACCCCGATGATTTGCTCGGAGCCGTGGAGTATCTGGCGTCGAGCGCGTCCTCCTACGTGACCGGCCAATCCATCGTGGTCGACGGCGGTTACACCGCGATCTGATGGTTGCCTGCTTCGCTGCCGTCGATCTCGGCGCCTCCAGCGGTCGCGTAATGCTCGGTTGCTTCGACGATTCGGGCTTCACTCTCGAGGAGGTTCATCGGTTCGTGAACACACCCGTCGAAGTGGACGGCGTGCGTTGCTGGGATACGGACTATCTGTTCGATCAGTCTTTGCAGGGGCTACGCACAGCAGTCGCTGCGGCCGAGCGGCGTGGAGGTGACCTGGACGGTATCGCCGTGGACTCCTGGGGGGTCGACTACGGAATCGTTGACGAACACAACCGTCTCACCGCACCCGCTCGGCACTATCGAGCGGCCCAGGAGGCGTACGTCGGGCGGGCGAGGGAACGCGTTCCGTCGATCGAGGCACACCGGCGCTCGGGAATCATCGATCTACCGATGAACACGTGCTTCCAATTGATGCGCGACGTGGAACAAGGCTTGCTCACCGACGACGTGACCGTTCTGCTCACACCGGACCTATGGACTGCGTGGCTCACCGGGAATCGGGGTGCCGAACCGACGATAGCCTCCACCACCGGACTGGTGGACTGGTCGACTCATCAGTGGGCGTTCGACCTCATGGAACGTTGGTCGATTCCGACCAACGTTCTTCCTGATTTGCTGCCGACCGGCACGCTCGCAGGTCACACACTTCCCGACATCACGACCCGACTCGGCGCCAGCGGACCCGTCCCGGTGTTCCGGGCTCCGGCTCACGACACGGCGAGCGCATTCGCGTCTGTAACGTCCGTCGACGACGCGACGCTGGTGATTTCCATCGGCACGTGGGCGCTTGCCGGCTGGCTGCAGCCCGATCCGATCGTGTCCGACGAGGCCGCCGAGTGGGGGTTCACCAACGAGATGGCCGCGGACGGATCCGCGTTGGTGATGCGCAACCTCAGCGGTACCTGGTTGCTGGAGGAGTGCCTGCGGATCTGGAGCGAGGAGGACGGCATCGAGGACGCCGGCCATCTTCGC
>CAYPSE010000102.1:0-5984 GCA_964413305.1 uncultured Rubrivirga sp.
GGGAAGTTCGTTGCGCCGAAGTCCGGTGAGTACTTCAAGACGATCAACCCGGCCACCGAGGAAGTACTCAGCGAGGTGGCAGAAGCTGGACAAGCCGACGTCGATGCCGCCGTCGCGGCCGCTCGCAAGGCATACGACAAGACGTGGTCGAAGATGTCCGGCAAGGACCGCGCGAAGTACATCTTCCGAATCGCGCGCATCGTCCAAGAGCGATCCCGAGAACTCGCAGTCCTAGAGACGCTGGACAACGGCAAGCCAATCCGCGAATCCCGCGACGTGGACATCCCGCTCGTCGCAGCCCACTTCTTCTACCACGCCGGATGGGCCGACAAACTCGAGTTCGCCGGATACGGACCGAACCCGAAGTCACTCGGCGTTGCCGCTCAGGTGATCCCGTGGAACTTCCCGCTCCTCATGCTCGCCTGGAAGATCGCCCCCGCGCTCGCCTGCGGCAACACCGTGGTCCTGAAGCCAGCCGAGACCACTCCGCTCACTGCGCTCGCGTTCGCGGACATCTGCCAGCAAGCCGACCTTCCCCCAGGCGTGGTCAACATCATCACCGGTGCAGGAGAGACCGGGCGCATGCTCGTGGAGCACCCGGATGTGAACAAGGTCGCCTTCACCGGCTCCACCGAGGTGGGCAAGGCCATCCAGCGCGCGGTGGCGGGGACGAACAAGAAGCTGACACTCGAGCTCGGTGGCAAGGCCGCGAACATCGTCTTCGACGACGCCCCCATCGACCAAGCCGTCGAAGGCATCGTGAATGGCATCTACTTCAACCAAGGACACGTGTGCTGCGCGGGTAGTCGCCTTCTCGTTCAGGAGTCGATCGCCGATGAGGTGCTCCACTCCCTTAAGCGCCGGCTGGAAACGCTGCGCCTCGGTAATCCACTAGACAAGAACACCGACATCGGTGCCATCAATTCACGCGCGCAACTCGCCAAGATCGAGGAGCTCACCAAGTCCGGCGAGGACGAGGGGGCCGAGCGCTGGAGCCCCACCTGCCCGATCCCGGAACAGGGATTTTGGTTTCCTCCCACGGTCTTCACGAACGTCACGCAAGCCCACCGCATCGCGCGGGAGGAGATCTTCGGTCCGGTTCTGTCCGTCCTGACCTTCCGCACCCCGGAGGAAGCGGTCGAGAAGGCGAACAACACCCCCTTCGGATTGTCCGCAGGTATCTGGACGGAGAAGGGCAGCCGCATCCTGTGGATGGCCGACAAACTCAGAGCCGGTGTGATCTGGGCCAACACCTTCAACCGCTTCGATCCGACCAGCCCGTTCGGTGGCTTCAAGGAGTCCGGCTTCGGACGTGAAGGTGGCATCGCCGGCCTGGGCGCTTACCTCGATACGGAGGACCACTCATGAGCAGAGTCGAGGTCCGCAAGACCCACAAACTCTTCATCGGCGGTGCGTTCCCGCGCAGCGAATCCGGTCGCACCTACGAAGTCACCGACGCCCAAGGTGCGTTCATCGCCAACGTCGCGCAAGCCAGTCGAAAAGACGCACGCGACGCCGTGCTTGCAGCCCGAAGCGCTTTCGCCAAGTGGTCCACCGCCACCGCTTACAACCGCGGCCAGGTCCTCTACCGAATCGCCGAAGTCATGGAAGGCCGCCGCGATCAGTTCATCGCGGAGATCGAGCAGGGCGAAGGCGTCTCCACCAAGAAGGCCACCCACCAACTCGACTCCGCGATCGACCGTTGGGTCTGGTACGCCGGCTGGGCGGACAAGTACGCCCAGGTCATCGGCAACACGAATCCCGTGGCTGGCCCTTACTTCGACTTCTCCATCCCCGAACCAACCGGCATCGTCGCAGCGGTCGCTCCGCAGGATTACTGCATTCTCGGACTCACATCCGTCATCGCACCGATCATCACTACCGGCAACGCATGCATCGTCATGCCCAGCCCCTCGAGCCCGATCCCGGCGATCACCTTCGCCGAGTGTCTGGCCACCTCCGACGTCCCTGGTGGCGTGGTCAACATCCTCACCGGCGCACCCGCCGAGGTCATGCCATGGCTGGCCGAACACGCCGACGTCAACGCCCTCGACCTCACCGGCATCGTCGACGAATCCGTCGCCACCGAACTCGAACGCCAGGCCGCGGGAACCGTCAAGCGCGTGCGACAACCCAAGCCTGAGGCTGACTGGTACGCCACACCCACGCTGTCCCGCATTCGCACCTTCACCGAGATCAAGACCGTCTGGCATCCGCTCGGGGTTTAGGACAACCCCGACATCGTGCTGAAGGCTTGGCGTTCACGTATCGTCAGGCGACGGACTTACCGGTTGTGCTGCAGCAACGCCGGGATTACCTGGTTCGGGCAATCCAATCTCCGGCATTTGCCGCGTGACGTAGTTCGATGATTTCCGGGGCCTGGTTCCCCTGCGTCCCTGTAGTCACTTGGCGATCCCGAGGTGGCTACGTCAATGGCCTAGCGTGGGCTCGTGGGCCAAGCACCTGCCAGCACACCTGGCGGCCAAGCTGCATCGTCGTTGGGAATCCCCTTCACCGAGATCCGCTACAGCAGGGTCACCTCCGTCGAGGAGGCCGCCGTTGCGCGGGGAGTGGGTGTGGCGGCTGTAGTGAAGTCCCTGCTGGTGCGCCGCGGTGAAGGGGACTACCTACTGGTGCTCGTTCCCGGGGACCGCTCCATCTCCTGGCCGAAGTTGCGGTCATTTTTGGGTGTGTCCCGGTTGTCGATGCCCGATGCCACAACGGCGTTCGAGGTGGTCGGATACGAGCGTGGCACCATCACTCCGCTCGGAGTCGATCTTCCGGTAGTGGTGGACGAGCGCATCGCGGGTCAATCCATCACGCTGGGTTCCGGTGAACACGGGGTTGCCATCGGGCTCGATGCCGATCCACTCATCGCGGCGCTGGGTGCGACCGTGGCGGACGTGTCGGAATGACGTGAGGTCCGGCGCCTAGGTCAGGCAGTCGTGGACGCCTGAACCAACAGGCCAGAGACGATCACGATCACGAGCACAAGCAGCATGCTCGGCAGGAGTGAGCGACGGAGTTCTCGCAAGTGGGAACGTTCGAGTTCGTGGACGTCGTCGCCGTTGTCCCGTTGCACCTGCGCATACTCGATCTCGGGGATCGAGCCGAAGTGGATCTTGGCGCCTCGAATCGCCAGGACCACGACGAGGGCGATCTTGATGAGCAGCAGGATCCCCCACGGCGTGGTGACCAGCGCGCTGAAGCCCGGCAGAATGAAAAAGGCCATGAGACTGCCCGTGATCGCGACACCGATCACCGAGTAGGTGGCGAAGCGTGAGAACCGGACCGCCAATTCGCTTCCGTCAGGAACGAGGACATCACGTTCATCCCGCCTCCTGATCACCAGAGCCAGGGCGATGGCCAACGAGATGATCCCGCCGCCCCAGATCGCACCGAACGTCACGTGGGATGCGTCGGACAGGACCATCAACCACATCGGGCCCTTCGTGACCGTGTGTCCATCGATGGCATAGGAGACGATCACAGCACCACTGAGAACCCAGATAAACGGGGATCCGTTCACCATGCCGGGCACGGCGAACAAGGCTGCACCCACCAGGAGCCGCAGCCCCGCGGCAACGAAGAGATTCAGGCCTCCGGAGCCGATTAGTTGCGCTGCCAGTTCGATCGCGGCACCGACCATCGCGATCACGCCGGCCATGCGCATCAACTGCAGCAGGTACTTGCCGACCCACGTCATGCGCGCCGTGGTGACGAACGCTACGAAGAGTGCAACACCCCATCCGACGATCACACCGAGGTTGGCCAGTCCGGCTCCGATAGACGCGAAGAAGCCGCCGCCGCTGCCGCCGCTTTGCTCCTCGGCGACCGCGAGCTGGTTTTCCAGTGACCCCTCCTGCGTCGTGGCCTGGGATTCCTCGAGGACCACGTCCCCTACACCGAAGCGGACGACCCCGCGGACCGTGTGACCGTCGGCGGCCTCGGCCTGCCAGATCACGCCGTACACGCCGTTGTCGAGGGACAGTGCAGGCTCGATCAACCAGGTGCTGCCGTCGTCGGTCGTTTCGTAGATCAATTCGGTTCCGTCGGCATCGAGCAGCCGAGTCTCCGCGACGTTAAGTCCGATCGGATCGGAGAAGCGCAGTTCGATCTCGGTGACCGGACCCACCACGGTCTCGCCATTGGCCGGGGTAGATCCCTCGAATGTGGCGTCGGCCTGCGCGACGGGGGCCGAGGCGATCGCCGCTAACACCGCAATCAGAACGGATGCGGGCAGAGCCCACAGGGATGCGACCCGGGGCTGGCGCCGGAGGGAAAACACCCCCGCACTGTAACGGCGATCGAGGAAGGCGGTCCTAGCGAACCGATCGACTCAGGGCAACGGCGGTGAGCGCCTCACTAACCGCTCCTGAGAGGGCGAACAGGCCCATGCCCCACCCGCGCATGGGGGAAATGCTGCCTCGGATGGTCATGGCGGCGAACGCAATCGCATCCGAGCCGTCGCTGATCGCCTGGGCCCCTACCCACCCGGCTGTGGGCGCTCCAGTTCGCCAGGCAGCCAGGGTGCCCAGTCCGATGGCGATCTCGCGGGCCCCGGCCAGCCGGGCTAGCCACCCTGCTTCCTCGGCTCGTTCCTCGCTGAGTCCCAGTGCCTTTCCGAGCCCTGCTGGGTTGGCGATCATGCCCGCACCGATCACCAGTCGGGTGATGCCGAGGGCGGGAACCACGGAGTTCGGAACCGGGCGCATGCTGCGACGTTACATGCCACGACGTCGACCGCGGTCCGTCGCGCTCACCACCCGAGTTTTCTCCGACCGGGATCACGATGCGCTAGGTCACGGGATCGACCGTTGGCGACCTCGGGTGAACCCACGCTGAATCGGTCATGGACGCCCCGGTTGCGCGCAAAATAGTTGAAGGCTAAACTACTTCCACGTCCCGATCGAGGAGGCCAAAATGCCCGCAGTAACCGCCGACACCATGACCTTGCCCCGGTTGACCGTGGCACCCCAGGCCACGATGCGCACGGTCAAGACCGTAACCAGCGCTCCTCAGGGCTACGAGGGGGAAGGCTTCCCGGTTCGTCGCGCGTTCGCCGGCATCGATCCGGCGGACCTGGACCCGTTCATCCACATGGACCAGATGGGTGAGGTGGAATACGCGCCGGGTGAGCCGAAGGGTACGCCGTGGCATCCGCACCGCGGCTTCGAGACCTTCACGTACCTGATCGACGGACAGTTCCTGCACCAGGACAACCACGGCGGTGGCGGCACCATCCTCGAAGGCGGCACGCAGTACATGACCGCCGGCGATGGCATCTTGCACATCGAGACTCCCCCCGAGCACCTGGTGGAATCCGGTGGTTTGTTCCACGGTCTGCAGTTGTGGATCAACCTGCCTCAGGACAAGAAGCGCATCGCCCCGCAGTATCAAGACCTACAGGGTGAAGACGTCTCGATGGTCACGAGCCCAGATGGCGGCGCGGTGCTACGCGTGCTGGCCGGCGAGGTCGCGGGCCACAAGGGCCCGGGCATCTCGCACACTCCCCTCGCGATTGCGCATCTGACCCTCGCGCCGGGCGCCCAGATCGACATCCCCTGGCGCAGCGACTTCAACTCCCTCGCCTACACCCTCGCCGGCTTCGGCTCGGTGGGAGTGGAGCAGCGCCCGGTGCAGACCGGACAGATGGCGGTCCTGGTCAACGGCGACACCTTGCGCATCACGGCATCGCAGCAGCAGGAGTCGCGCTCGCCCAACCTGGAGGTGTTCATCATCGGTGGGGTACCGCTGCGTCAGCCCACCTTCCAGTACGGGCCGTTCGTGATGAGCACTAAGGCAGAGGTCATCGAGGCGTTCGAGGACTTCCAGGCCGGACGATTCGGCCACATTCCAGCAGATGCCATCCAGCCGCATCGCCCACAGGGCTAGATCCCTGCGCTAGTTACCGGCTGCGCGTTCGGGGGGACCTCCAGGGGGGTCCTCCCGATGCAGTTGGGCCACGTACTGCTTCCACGCCT
>CAYPSE010000103.1:0-5957 GCA_964413305.1 uncultured Rubrivirga sp.
GCAAGACCCTGGTGGCTCGCATTGAGCAGACGCAATTTCATCTTCTCGTAGGGCGAGACGTCATCGACAATCTGGACGCGGGCGTTCTCTAGTGATGGTCGTCCGTGCGGAAAGTTGTCTTCGAGCACCCATTGGAAGAACGGCTCACACACCACCGGGCACTCATCCATCACGCCGATGAGGTCAGCGATCTTGGTGATGTCGTCGTTGGTGGTGACCGGAGTGATGCGATCGACCATCGAGTTGGGGAACTCGACGTTCGCTTCGATCCACTCCCCTAGTTCGGCATCTTTGAGCTTCGCGAAGGCGGTGAAGCTGCGCTTGGCGACATCGCCGTTGTGCTGGATGTTGTCGCAGGACATGACGGTGAAGGGCGGTGTGCCCGCTTCCCGTCTACGCCTGAGTGCTTCGGTGATCACTCCGAAGACAGTGGCCGGGCTTGCGGCTGCGAGGTCGGATGTGATGGCCGGCGCGTGGGCGATGAATTCGCCTGTGATCGGATCGAAGTTGTAGCCGCCCTCGGTGATGGTGAGCGAGACGACCTTGATGTTCGGCTCGCACAGTTTGCTCAGAACCGCTTCGGGGTTATCGGGTGCGAAGAGGACTTCGGTGATGGACCCGATGACTCGGGCGTCCCAGGTACCGTCGGCATGCTTTTCCACGAGCGTGTAGAGACCATCTTGGGCTTGCATCCTGCGTGCCAGCGGCTCATCTGTAGGCAAAAGTGCGACGCCACAGATTGCCCAGGGTTGGGTGCTGTCTTGGGTGAGTAGGTCATCGATCGCGAGGGCTTCGTGCGCGCGATGGAAGTTGCCCACCCCGATGTGGACGATTCCCTGGGTTGTCGCTGTGCGGTCGTATTGCGGAACGCGAACCGAGGGAGCCAAGAGACTCACGTCTTGCGGAGTCAGCTTGGCACGTGTGTCGGGTTCTTGCACATCCGTACTCACTTGATCGCTCCCATGGCCAACCCGCGTACCAGCTGCTTTTGGGCTATCCAACCAGCGAGAATCACCGGTAACGCAGCGACCGTCGCAGCTGCGGACAAGACGGCCAGGAATTGACCGCGTCCGTCGACGAACGATCCGAGGAACGGTGGTGTTGTCCGGGCATCGGCGCCGGTGAGCAAAGTGGCCAGAAAATACTCATTCCACGAGAAAATGAACACGATCAGCCCTACCGCCGCGATGCCAGGCAACACGAGCGGCAAGACGATACGCATCATTTCCCTGAAGAAGCCAGCGCCATCTATTTGGGCGGCTTCAACGATCTCCATCGGGATTTCGAGGAAGAAGGAGCGCATCATCCAGATGGCGATAGGCAGGTTGATGGCCCCGTAGATGAGCACGAGAGTCCACACGTTGTCGAGCATGTTGAGCGTCTTCAGGATCATGTACAAGGGCAGCACTGAGGCGGCAACTGGCATGAACCGCGTCGAGATGAAGAAGAAAAGCGGGTCTTGAACCTTCCTAATCGGCCGAATGCTCAGGGCGTACGCCGCGGGGATCGCCAACAAGATGATGACGATGGTTGCTCCCCCTGCTGCGAGTAGCGAATTCACGAGGTACTCGCTCATGCCTCGCTGTTGCACTATCCCGAAACTGCTGAAATCAGGTGTGAAGAAAAGCAACGGCGTGGTGGATGCTGCATCGTTCTCGGACTTGAACGCATTCAGGAACATCCAAAAGACCGGAAAGAAGAACAGCAGTACCAGGATCCACGTGAACAGCGTCAGGAGTGATCCTTTCGCTGCAACCCCGACGGCTCGACTCATCGGTCCACTCCCGAGATGAACACCTTGAACAATGTTCGCAATGCGACCATGGCAACAACGATGGTCAACAGCACACTCACCACCCCGTAGGCAGCAGCTTCACCTACGTTGAGTCCGATGAATGCCCGCTCGTAGAGCAAATAGGCCAAGGTCTTGGTTCCACCCGTGCCTTTAGTCATGATGGCGACAGGATCGAACACCTGAATGATGATGATCGTGCCAAGCAGAACGGCGATTTCAATATACGTGCGCAGATGCGGGAGCGTGATGAACGCGAAAGTCTTCACTGGCCCGGCACCGTCGACGGAAGCCGCCTCGAGAATGTCACGACCTTGGCTTTGTAGCCCCGCAAGAAGAATCAACATCATGAATGGCGTGAATTGCCAGGTGAGTACGGCCACCACCGTCCACAACGGGTAGTCGGTACTCCACTCGATGGGCGGTAAACCCAGCGATGTCACCACATAGTTGATTACGCCGATGCTGGTATCGAACATCGAGTATTTCCAGATCAGAGCTGCCGCTGCCGGCATGAGGAGGAACGGTGTGATCACCAACGTGCGCGCAATCGCCCGGCCCTTGAATTTGCGATCGAGAAGTACCGCGAACAGCATGCCGAAGAGCAGCGCAAAGGTGACCGAAAGCGCCGTGATCAGAACCGTTGCGATGATCGAAGGGATCAGATCGCCTGATCTGAAGACAGTGAGGTAGTTGTCGAATCCAGTGAAGCCGAAATCCGCCGGCTTGAGCAGATTCCACTGAAGCGTCGAGTAGACGATGGTGACGATGAAGGGGATTTGAGTAAGAACGATGGCGAAGATCAGCGCGGGCAGCAACAGTCCGCGCGAGAGCCACGGCGACTTGCGCGCATGGGGGTCTGAAGGCTCAATGGGCTCCCGGATCGCATCCGGATCGAGATTCGGTAGTTCCAACCGCGGTGCAGTCATAGTGGACCTCGCCTCATTTCACTTCGTGCTCGTAGAGGGAGTTGGGGGTCGACCATGCGTGTGGTCGACCCCCAACGTATCCCCCCTCAGGGAGCCACGGAGTTACTTCTGGGCATCTCCGGCGGCCTGTGCGATCGACTGGCACTGCGCGAGTGCGTCGTCGATGCTGGTGCGGTCAGCGATGTAATCAGCCATCAACTGAGCGCACTGGTTGCCGACATCCTGGAACTCAGGAATGGCCACGTACTGGACACCCACCCACGGCTGCGGGTTGACGCCCGGCTGCACGGGATTCACCGCGCTCATCACCTCGAGGGTGATGGGTGCGTAGGCAGCAGCCGCCTCGGCGTACTCCGGAATCGCGTAGGTGCTCGTACGGGCACCCGGAGGCACCAAAGACCAGCCGAGGGTCTCGCCCACGAGCTGGTGGTAGTCCTTGCTGGTCGCCCACATGATGAAGTCGACGGCAGCATCGGCCTGCTTGGTCGAGGCAGGAACAGCGAGGTTCCAGCTCCACAGCCAACCGGACTCAGCGGTCTCCACGACGGGCATGTGGGCGTAACCCATCTTGCCCTTCACCGGGGAATCGTCGGCTTCCAGCATCGAAGCTGCCACCGAAGCGTCGGCCCACATGGCAACCTCACCGTTCTTAAGGGCCGTCAGGCACTCATTGAACGAGAAGGAGACCGGGTCAGGCTGTCCGACCTCATCGAGCATCTCCTTGTAGAAGGTCACTGCCTCACGCCACTCCGGCGTATCGACCGTGGCGTTCCACTCCATGTCGTACCAGTTGCCACCGAAGGTCTGAACCACGGTGGTGAGCGGAGCGAAGAGATCTCCCCAACCCGGCTTGCCACGCATGCAGATTCCTGCGGTGCTGTCGGAGTCAACGGCCGCGGCCGCGTCTCGGACCTCTTGCCATGTCGGGTTATTAGAGAGCGTCACGCCAGCGGCGTCGAGGATCTCCTTGTTGTACATAAGGATCGACGACTCACCGTAGAAGGGAACCGCGTATTGCTGGCCATCGAAGGACAGCGCATTGCGAACCGGCTCCAAGATGTCGTTGACGTCGTAATCCGGATCGGCCTCGAGATACGGCGTCAGATCGACGAGCCAACCATTCGCGCCCCACTGCGGGGTCTCGTAGGCGCCGATGGTGACGACGTCGTACTGACCGGCGCCGCTAGCAACGTCGGCAGTGACTGCCGCGCGGAGATCGCCCTCCTCCATGACCTGGAAGTTGATCTTGACACCTGGGTTCAGTGCCTCGTACTCCGGCGCGAGGGACTCCATGTCCTTCATTTGGCCGTTGTTGACGGTGGCAACGTTGATGACGACCTCGCCTTCGCTGGCCGCCTCGTCACCTCCCATGTCCTCTGCCGTCTCTGCGGCGGTCTCCTCACCTGCTGCGCTATCGCTGTCAGCGGAGTCACCGCCCGACGAACAGCTGGTCAGGACGAGTGCGGCAGCAACGAAGCCCGCACTGAGCCACTTGGCTCCAGTCTTCCTGCGCATTCCTTCTCCCTACTTGGATGGATTCCCCCGATTGCTGATTGGGGGGCTCCGACGCGACGGGCGCGCCGAAACACGATGCTTCAGGGTGATCTCATCGACGAAGAAGTGCTACAACAATGCGATTAACTTCTAGTACTTTCTTTCATTCAGGCAGAGGCTTTCATAAAGATTCTGTAACGAGAAGCCCCTAGTGCGTCTCAAGAATTGGAGCAAGGTCCATAGTCGGTGCATGTGCGGGACTGCAAATAAGTATCACTTCATCTAGGGAAATGATCAGTGCGCCATGGCTAAGACATCCCCGGAATGGCAACACGAACCCTGGCACCGCCAGGTTGTGGCGAACTACGTCGGCACAGCGCCACCACTCGAGCTGATACCCCCACACCCACAACGATCTATCCGCACCCTCACGCACGATTACCCCAGTGAGATTTGCGGATGGCACTGCCATCCGGAATACGAGATCCACTTGATCACCAAGACGAGCGGCAGCGTGATTGTCGGTGACCACATCGGCACATTCGAGCCTGGACAGATATCGATCTGCGGACCCAACTTGCCTCATGACTGGGTCAGCGACCTTGAGCCTGGCGAAGTCGTGTACGACCGTGATGCCGTAATTCAATTCACCGACGAATGGATCCATCAGTGCATGGAGTTGATTCCAGAACTCGGCTCAGTCGAAGAGGTTCTGGCCCTGTCGCGCCGCGGCCTGTCATTGACCGGACCCGCAGCACAACGGGCTGCGGAACTCATGCTGCAAGTGGTCAATACAAACGGTCCGGATCAAGTGGGCTTGCTCTTCGAACTACTCGACGTGTTCGCCCGTTCGGAGGAATCCGAACGAGTACTCCTGGCCGGCGAATGGCTCGACCCTGGCAGCGATGAGCTCGCCAATCGAGCAGTTGAGGAAGGCCTGAACTACATATTCGAAAACCTGACGGGCACGATTCGATTGTCGACAGCGGCATCCCTGGCACATATGTCCGAGCCGACGTTTTCGAGGTACTTCAAGAAGGCCTCAGGCATGACCTTCAGCGAGATGGTGAAGAAGTTGCGGATTGCCCATGCCTGTCGACTTCTCGACAGCACGCGAGATTCCATCGCGCATGTCGCAACAGCGAGCGGTTACAACAACCTGGCGAACTTCAACAGGCAGTTCCTACTCGAAGTGGGTATGACCCCACGCGAGTATCGTCAACTTGATGCGCGGCACAAGCCAAATAGCCCGGTATTGAGCCGGGGACGTAAAGCGTCGGAAGAGGCCTTGGAGAAGGTCCGCTAGTGCGCGCAGTTGTATACGACAAGCCGGGATCCTTTTCCGTGCGCGATGTGCCGCTACCCGATCCGGTGCCGGGCATGGTGCGGGTGCGCATGATCGCGGCGGGTATGTGTGGCACCGATCTGCACCTGCATGAAGGGCAGTTCCTGGCGAACTTTCCACTCACTCCTGGCCATGAGACGGTCGGCGAGGTCGATGCGGTGGGCGAAGGCACGGTTGATGGAACCGGTGCGCCGTTGTTGATCGGGCAACAGGTGGTGATCAACCCCAACTCCAGTTGCCGCGCCTGCGAGTACTGCAACGAAGACCGGCCGTGGTTGTGTAAAGGCTTCGCCGGGATTGGCTCATCCACTCCGGGTGGGTTCGCCGAGTACGTACTGGTTCCCGGTAGGCAGGTGTTCGATGCGACGGGAATCGATCTGGATCTCGCGGTGTTCGC
>CAYPSE010000104.1:0-5882 GCA_964413305.1 uncultured Rubrivirga sp.
CCTTGGCAGCACCCGTGCGCTTGGGGTGGTGCTGCTTGCGGTGCTTGACCCTGCGGGGAATCAGCATGATCAGCCCTCCTGCCCTTCCGTCACGGGCTCGACGACCGCTTCACCGGTCGCCGCCTCAGCGGCCTGCTCGGTCGCGGCCACGGCCACGGCCTCGTCGTCACGACGCGGACGACGCGGACGATCCGGACGCGAACGCGGGCCCGACAGGCGTGCCTGGGCCGCCGCGGCCTCGCGCTCGGCGCGCGATCCGAGGGCCTCACCCTTGTAGATCCACACCTTCACGCCGATGCGACCGAACGTGGTGCGGGCCTCGTAGAAGCCGTAGTCGATGTCGGCGCGCAGCGTGTGCAAGGGGACGCGGCCTTCACGGTAGAACTCGGTGCGCGACATTTCCGCACCGCCCAGACGCCCCGACACCTGGACGCGGATGCCCTTGGCACCGGCCTTCATGGCACTTTGCATGCCCTTGCGCATCGCGCGGCGGAAGGACACGCGGCTCGACAACTGCTCGGCGATTCCCTGGGCCACCAGTTGCGCCTCGATCTCGGGGTTCTTGACCTCGAGGATGTTCAACTGGACCTGCTTGCCGGTCAGCTTCTCGAGGTCTCCGCGGATGCGATCGGCCTCGGCGCCGCGGCGTCCGATCACGATGCCCGGCCGCGCCGTGTGGATGTCCACGCGCACGCGGTCACGGGTGCGCTCGATCTCGACCTTGGCGATGCCCGCGCGCTCCATGCCCTGGCTGAGCAGCTTGCGGATCTTGACGTCCTCCTCGACGTAGTCGCGGTAACGCTGACCGGTCTTGACGTCGTCGGCGAACCAGCGCGAAGTGAAGTCGGTCGTCACGCCCAGCCGGAAGCCGTGCGGGTTTACTTTCTGTCCCACGATCAGTCCTCTTCCTTCTTGGCGGTCGTCTTCTTCGCGGTCGTCTTCTTGGCGGGAGCAGCCTTCTTCGCCGGTTCCTTCTTTTCCGCTGGCGCAGCCTTCTTCGCCGCAGCCTTCTTAGCCGGAGCTTTCTTGGCGGGAGCCTTCTTGGCCCCAGGTGCTGCCTCGGTCCCCTCTCCAGCGGTGGCCGTGGCTTGGGGCTTGGACTCGGCCTTCGCAGTCGCCTTCGGCGCGGCCTTGACTACAACCTCGACGCCGTCGGAAACGACGACCGTGATGTGGCTGGTGCGCTTGCCGATGCGGTAGGCGCGACCCTGTGCACGGGGGCGAATGCGCTTGAGCGTGGGACCCTCGTCCACGAACGCCTGCGCGACGACGAGCTCACGGGCGTCCATCGCATGATTGTTCGTCGCGTTGGCGATCGCGCTCGCGAGAACCTTGCCCACGGGCTCGCTGGCCGCCTGCGGCGCGAACCTCAGCACGTCTTGGGCATCGGATGCCTGCATCCCACGGATGAGGTCGATGACGCGACGCGCCTTCATGGGCGTGACGCGGACGTACCGCGCTTGGGCCCTGGCTTCCATTGATCTTCCCCTTGCTCGTTTGCTTCTTGTCAGGTCTTTTTTTCTCGGTCTTCTCAGTCGACGCGCGACGCCCTAGCGGCGCTTGGCCTTGCGGTCGTCTTTGACGTGGCCCTTGAAGGTGCGGGTGGGCGCGAACTCACCGAGCTTGTGGCCGACCATGTTCTCGGACACGAACACCGGAACGTGCTTGCGACCGTCGTGCACCGCGATCGTGTGCCCGAGCATCACCGGGACGATCATCGACCGGCGAGACCAGGTCTTGATCACTGCCTTGGAGCCGCTCTCGTTTTGCGCCTCCACCTTCTTGAGCAGGTGGTCGTCGACGAACGGACCCTTCTTCAAACTACGTGGCATCTGCTGATCCCCTAGCGCTTCTTGCCGGTCTTGCGGCGGCGGACGATGAACTTGTCGCTGGCCTTCTTGGCCTTGCGGGTACGGCCTTCGGGACGACCAGCGGGGTTGACCGGATGGCGACCACCGGAGGTCTTGCCCTCCCCACCACCGTGCGGGTGATCGACCGGGTTCATGGCAACTCCGCGGACGGTCGGGCGCTTGCCCTTCCAGCGCATGCGACCGGCCTTGCCCCAGTTGATGTTGGACTGCTCGGCGTTGCCCACTTCGCCGACCGTGGCGCGCGAGCGGAGGTCGACGTTGCGGATCTCGCCCGAGGGCATACGCAACTGAGCGTACGGACCGTCCTTAGCGACTAACTGAACGCTCGCGCCTGCCGAGCGAGCGATCTTCGCTCCGCCGCCGGGCTTGATCTCCACGGCGTGGATCACGGTGCCGACGGGGATGTTGCGAAGCGGCAGGTTGTTTCCGGGCTTGATGTCGGCACCGGGACCGGTCTCGATCCGATCACCCTGCTTGAGCTTGTCCGGGGCGATGATGTAGCGCTTCTCGCCATCGGCGAAGTGCAGCAGCGCGATGCGCGCGGTGCGGTTGGGGTCGTACTCGATGTGCGCAACCTTGGCGGGCACGCCGTCTTTGTCCGCACGCTTGAAGTCGATGAGGCGGTAAGCACGCTTGTGGCCACCACCCTTATGGCGAGTGGTGATCTTGCCCGAGTTGTTGCGACCGCCGGACTTGGACAGCGGGCGCAGCAAGGACTTCTCCGGCTCCGATCGCGTGATCTCGACGAAATCGGCAACGCTCGAGCCGCGACGACCGGGGGTCGTGGGCTTGTATCTACGGATTGCCATGGTGTGTCCGTTCCTCTTCCGTGCTTCTCACGCCGGTCAGGAGACCGGCCCTCCGAAGATGTCGATTCGGTCGCCTGCCGCAACGGTGACGATCGCGCGCTTGGTGGATGCGCGGCGGCCGAAGCCCTGGCGGGTGCGAATGCGCTTGCCTTCGCGGTTGTTGGTGTTGACTCCGGTGACCTTCACGCCGAACACCTGCTCGACGGCCAACTTGATCTGCGTCTTATTGGCGTCGGGGGCGACGATGAAGGTGTACTTGTTCTCGTCGAGCAAGCCGTAGCTCTTCTCGGAGATGACCGGGGCGATCAGGACGTCGCGGGGATCGGCGATCCTCATGCCTGCACCTCACTTTCCGCAGCGACGGCTTTCGCACCCTTGCCGGCGGTCGGGCCGGCGATGAACGCCGCGAAGGCAGCCTCGGTGAACACGACGCGGTCGTTGACCAGGACGTCGTAGGTATTCAGCTGATCGGGCGCGACCACCATCACGTTCGGCAGGTTGCGCAAGCTCAGCCACGAGTTCTCTTCATCTCGCGTGACCACCGCGAGGCAAGCGCCCTCAGCTCCCACCGCAGCGAGCGCGGCGATGGCGGCCTTGGTGGAGGGGGCATCGGTCGAAGCGAACGACGTCACCACGTGGATCCGACCCTCGCGAGCCCGATCCGACAGGGCACCGCGCAGTGCCGCGGCCTTCATCTTCTTCGGGGTGCGCTGGGAGTAGTCACGCGGCGTGGGGCCGTGCACCGTGCCACCGCCGGCGAACTGCGGTGCGCGGATCGAGCCCTGGCGAGCGCGGCCGGTGCCCTTTTGCTTGTAGGGCTTGCGTCCGCCACCACTGACCTCCGCGCGGGTCTTGGTGTCGTGTGTGCCCTGGCGTGCAGCCGCAAGCTGGGCAACGACAACCTGGTGGATCAACGGAATGTTGACCTGGACGTCGAAAACTTCGGCGGGCAGGTCGACCGAACCGGACTTCTTGCCCGCAGGGTCGAGGACTTCGAGCGAACTCATGCCGAGACCTCCTTCACCGCGTCCTTGACGGCGGTCGTGATGAGAA
The DNA here is from genome assembly GCA_964413305.1 of uncultured Rubrivirga sp. Classification (GTDB taxonomy): domain Bacteria; phylum Actinomycetota; class Actinomycetes; order S36-B12; family S36-B12; genus S36-B12. Next base: position 3,734 of record CAYPSE010000104.1, read on the forward strand.
CCAGGCCACCCTTGGGACCGGGGATCGCGCCCTTGATCAGCAGCAGACCCTTCTCGGTATCCACGCCGGCGACCTTGAGGTTCTGGGTGGTCTGTCGGTCACCGCCCATCCGGCCAGCCATCCGTAGACCCTTGAACACGCGGCCGGGGGTGGCGCAGCCACCGATCGAACCCGGCGAACGGTGCTTGCGCTGCACACCGTGGGAGGCGCGCAGACCACCGAAGCCGTGGCGCTTCATGACGCCGGCGAAACCCTTGCCCTTGGTGGTGCCGGTGACGTCAACGCGCTGGCCGGCCTCGAAGGTGTCCGGGCCGAGTTCCTGACCGAGCGTGTACTCGGATGCGTCGGCCGTACGGAGCTCCACGACGTGGCGGCGAGGCGTGACTCCCGCCTTGGCGAAGTGGCCGGTCATCGGCTTGTTGACCTTGCGCGGGTCGATGGCGCCGAACGCCAGTTGTACCGCGTTGTATCCATCGGTCTCGGGGGTGCGTACCTGGGTAACCACGCAGGGGCCGACCTTGACGACGGTCACCGGAACGACTCGATTGTTCTCGTCCCAGATCTGCGTCATGCCGAGCTTGGAGCCCAGCACACCCTTGATCGTCTTCTCCATGGCAGATCCCCTACAGCTTGATCTCGATGTCGACGCCGGCAGGAAGATCCAGGCGCATCAGCGAATCGACGGTCTTCGGCGTGGGGTCGAGGATGTCGATCAGACGCTTGTGCGTGCGCATCTCGAAGTGCTCGCGGCTGTCCTTGTACTTGTGCGGCGAACGGATGACGCAGTACACGTTCTTCTCGGTGGGCAAAGGCACCGGACCGGCAACCTGCGCACCGGTACGGGTGACCGTCTCGACGATCTTCTTCGCCGAGGAGTCGATCACCTCGTGGTCATAGGCCTTGAGCCTGATGCGGATCTTCTGTGCCGCCATGGTGGCTTGCCGTCCTTCTGCTCGTTCTTACCGGAGTCCGTGCGGTTCAGCTGGTCGTGCGGGTCTTGCTGTCCTGTTTCGTGGTGGGCGGTGGATCGCACCGCCCACCACGAAGTTCAGGGGGTTGCGTCGTTACTTCAAGATCTTCGTGACGCGACCGGCACCCACGGTGCGGCCACCTTCACGGATCGCGAAGCGCAGACCCTCCTCCATGGCGATGGGCTGGATCAGCTCAACGCGCATGTCGGTGTTGTCGCCCGGCATGACCATGTCCTTGCCCTCGGGCAGGTGCACGACGCCGGTGACGTCGGTCGTCCGGAAGTAGAACTGCGGACGGTAGTTGTTGAAGAACGGCGTGTGACGGCCGCCCTCGTCCTTGGACAGGATGTAGACCTGAGCCTCGAACTCGGTGTGCGGGGTGATGGAGCCCGGCTTGCAGCACACCTGGCCGCGCTCGACGTCCTCACGCTTGGTGCCACGAAGCAGCAGACCGACGTTCTCGCCCGCCTGGCCCTCGTCGAGCAGCTTGCGGAACATCTCGACGCCGGTGACGGTGGTCTTGGTGGCCGGACCGGGGCGGATGCCGACGATCTCGATCTCCTCGTTGACCTTGACGATGCCGCGCTCGATACGACCGGTGACGACGGTGCCGCGACCGGTGATCGTGAAGACGTCCTCGACGGGCATCAAGAACGGCTTATCGATCTCGCGCTCGGGGGTGACGATGTACTCGTCGACGGCGCCCATGAGCTCCATGATCGACTCGCCCCACTTCTCGTCGCCCTGGAGCGCCGGGAAGGCAGCCACGCGAACCACCGGGATGTCGTCGCCGGGGAACTCGTAGGTGCTCAGCAGTTCGCGGACCTCCATCTCGACGAGCTCGATGAGCTCTTCGTCGTCGACCATGTCGCACTTGTTAAGCGCGACGACGATGGCGGGGACACCCACCTGACGGGCCAAGAGCACGTGCTCCTTGGTCTGCGGCATCGGGCCGTCGGTGGCGGCGACCACGAGGATCGCGCCGTCCATCTGGGCCGCACCGGTGATCATGTTCTTGATGTAGTCGGCGTGTCCGGGGCAGTCGACGTGCGCGTAGTGACGCGCCTCTGTCTCGTACTCCACGTGCGCGATGGAGATGGTGATACCACGCTGACGCTCCTCAGGAGCCTTGTCGATGTCCTCGAAAGGCGTGAAGGGGTTGACGTCCGGGTAACGGT
>CAYPSE010000105.1:0-5828 GCA_964413305.1 uncultured Rubrivirga sp.
CGAGCGGCTGCGATCAAGGCAGGTGAGCGACGGTGCTCGGGTTGATGAACCGCGGTGTTCGTCAGAACAAGACCAACCAGCCATGCGCCCGCGATCCCCAAGGTCCCGGCCCCCGGTGCGACGGGTCGCTCGGTGAGTCGCTCGGCAACGCCGAGCGCAATGGGTCCACCCCAGTCATGCGCCATCAACAGCACTCGGCCGCGCACATCCGCAGCTCGGATGATCGCTTCGGCGTCGTCTATTCGATCGGCAAGGCGTCGGGAATACTCGCTTCGCGCCGAGTAGCCCATCCCGACCTGGTCTACCGCGAGGACACGAACGTCAGGGGGCGCCGATGCCACCACACCACGCCACAGGTACGACCAGGTCGGGTTGCCGTGGATGCACACGACCGTCAGGTCCGCATCGCGGGGACCGACGTCCAGGACGTGCACCCCTATCGGCCGCCCGTCTTGGTCGGCAATTTCCACGACCGTGGACCATTCAGGGCGCAGGCCCGGTAACTCCGGTGGAGTGCGGGCGGGAGTCACCACTCGATTTCGATGACGGCCGAGTTCAGGCCCGATCCGATGCCCATGCACGCCACCCGATCACCGGACGTCAGATTCTCGGTGTTGAGGGCGAGAGTGAACGGCACGGACGCCGGTCCGATATTGCCGCGCGTGGGGAACGACTGCGGCACCCGAGCAGGATCAATCTCCAATGCGCGCGTGATCGCCTCGGTGTGAATCTTCGACACCTGGTGGATTACGTACATGGTCAAGTCGGACCACTCGAAGTGCCCTGCGGCGTCGGTCCACGTTTCCCGAGCGAGGACCACGGCTGCTTCCAACAGTGCCCGGCTGTCGGTGCGCATGCCCTCCAGATCCCCAAGGCACAGTTGATTGTGCTCGGTTGCGGCACGGGTCACACCCCCCACGAACCGGTGCCCCTCGCTGTGCACCGATGCTCGCCCGAGCACCATCGCCGCACCGCCCGAGCCGAGCGTGAACGTTGCGAAGTTCTCCAAGATGTCCTCGCGAGTGGCTCCGCCCGAATTCATGCGCTCGATCGTGACCTGCTGGGTGTGCCGGCTGCCTTCTCCATCCACGATCAAGGCGTACTCGATCTGCCCAGCGTCGATCATGGTCGCGGCCAGTTGCATTCCGCTCATGAAGCCCAAGCAAGCGTTACTCAAGTCGAAGTTCATGCAGGTGGTGGACAGACCCAATTGCCGGTGCACATCTACCGAGGCGGATGGTTCCAGACGTTCTCGGCACACCGACGTGTCGATGAGCAGCCCGACCCTTGCCGGATCGACACCAGCCTCAGCGAGGGCCTTTGCACCTGCCATGGCCGCGGCATCGGCGAAGGTCACATCCTGCGGCCACCAACGACGCTCGACGATTCCCGCGAGCTGCTCCAACATCCCCGGTTGCAGACGCGCCGATCGGTATGCAGGAGCCAGCCACTCGTCGATTTGCTTCGACGTCACGATCTCGGGCGCATCAACCGCGGCGACCGCCAGAACCGCGGTGTCGCGGTAGGTGAACACCGCGCTACCCGGATCGTTCACCGCACCTTCAGGGCCAGGGGCCACAGGTTCACTTCCCTTCGCGATGGTCTCACTAGCCTGCCATGAGGTGGAATTGACCGCTGCTTGGCATGTCAGGTCCGAGGTTCAGCCACGCCGCGAGCCCCCGGGCGGCTTGGGTGACGTACCGTCGATCCATGCGCCTGCCTTCCCTCCCCACGATCCTCCTCGCGGCTGCGCTGCCCTGGGGGCTGACCTCGTCACCTGCGCTGGCCGCTCCCTCGCAGGAGCAGGCGGACCTGCAGGCGTTCTACTCACAGCAGGTCACCTGGAGCCCTTGCGAGGGACGGGGCCCGGCAGTTCAGTGTGCTGAGGTCACGGTGCCCTTGGACTACTCCCGACCCGCCGGGCGCACCATCGATATAGCCCTGCTTCGAGTCCCGGCGACCGGCCCAACCCCGGAAAGTCTGCTGGTGAACCCCGGTGGCCCGGGCGCAGGCGGATTGGACTTCGCCGAATATCTCGGATCGATCATCGACTCCGATGTCAGACGAAAGTTCGACATCGTCGGATTCGATCCGCGGGGGGTTGGCGAGTCCGCCCCCGTTCAATGCCTGACCGGGAGGCAAACAACTCGTTGGTATCGCACCGACGCGACTCCCGACACCCCGAAGGAGAGGGCCACGCTTCTGTCTCGGGCCGCGGAGATATCCCGCGGATGCCTGAGCTTCGATCCGGAGTTGGCACGTTTCGTGGGGACGGACAACACGGTCCGAGATATGGACGTGATCAGAAGTGCTGTGGGAGCTCAACGCCTCAACTGGCTCGGCTTCTCGTACGGAACCGAACTGGGTGCTTCGTATGCACAGGAGTTTCCCGACCGTGTTGGGCGCATGGTTCTCGACGGCGGAGTGGATCCACAGTTGGATGGCATGCAAATTTCAAGGGACCAGTCCGCAGGGTTCCAACTCGCCATGCAGCGATTCGCCACTGACTGCGCCAAGCGTGCCGACTGCGTCGCGTCCAGCCAACGTGCAGTCTTGGATGCAGTCAACGGTCTCCTCTCGGAACTCGAGCGCTCACCCATGCGCACGGATGGCAGTCGCCGCCTCGTGCAAGCCGAGGCCCTGACGGCCTTGATCTTCAGCATGTATTCGACCGATCTGTGGCCGACCCTGCGGATGGGGATCCTCCAAGCGAACCGAGGCGATGGCACCACGTTGCAGCTGCTCGCCCAGTTGGCCAAGGACCAGACCGGACCGAACCGCTACGGCAGCAACATCGCCTCCGCTTTCTACGCGATCGGTTGTTGGGACTACCCCGCCACCCCCGGCCAGGCCGGACTCATCGCAGCGGCAAGCAGGTGGTCCGAAGGTGTGGCTATCCCGGAGATAGGTCGAGCCATGGCATGGGGAAACGCCCCGTGCAGTTCGTGGTTCGAACACTCGGATATTCCGCCCGCCGCGGTCACATCCACCACCGAGGCGCCGATTCTGATTATCGGCACGACCTTCGACCCGGCTACCCCCTACAGGTGGTCGCAATCACTCAACCGGCAACTGCCCACGAGCACGCTGCTGACCTACCGGGGAGATGGACACACGGCGTACGGCAATACGAACCTGTGCATCGACGACATCACCGACAGATACCTGCTGACAGGTGCACTGCCCGCCGATGGAACCACGTGTTCTAGTTGACGTCCTGGCCGCGAGGGTCAGCCGGCCTCGTCGCCACGCGCCTTGTCTTCCTTGTCTGAGCCGCTCTCCAGACCCGCGAGGAACTCCTCGACTTGGGCGGCTATCTCGTCGCCGCTCGGCACCACCCCTTGGGGAGCGCTGCTGGGTTTGGTCAATGCGCTGCGCGCCTCCGACATCTGGTCGTACTGCATCTCCAGGGCGCTGACGACCGCGGCGAACTCTTCGTTGCCGCTGAGCTGTTCGGCGACTTCGCCATCTGCCTTGACGGCCTGATCCTCCAGACCGATGGCGGTCAAGTCGAGTCCTGTGACGTCGGCCAAACCCTCGATGAGGGCCATCGCACAGCGGGGGTATTCGAATTGCACCAAGTAATGGGGCACCTGCGCCGTGACGCCGACCGAGGACAATCCCCGCTCGGCTAGGTGGAGTTCAAGTAGCGCACCCATGTGGCCGGGTACCTCAATATCCCCCAGCACCGCACTGCGTCCGGCAACGAGATCGCGGTCGTTTCCGTGCACCGTGATGCTGATCGGCCGGGTGTGCGGACTCGGCCACGGGATGGCGGACAATCCGACCGCGTGCGTGATGTCGAATTGATCGACCACCAGGTCCACTGCTGCTACGAAACGGTTCCATTGGTAGTCCGGCTCCGGGCCGTCCAGGAGCAGGAAGTCCCTTCCGGCCCCATCCCACATGCGGGTCAACGTGATCTGGGGAGTCTCGACCGACGTGAAGTGGTCGCTGGAGAAGTGCATGCGTGGGCGGCGAGCTCGGTAGTCGATCAACTCATCGGCATCGAAGGTAGCGATCACTTCGGTGCTGCACGTGGACCGCAGGTGGGCCGCTGCCAGGCGCACTCCGGCGCCGGCGTCGACGAACCCCTGGAAGGCGTACACCAACGTGGGTAGCGAGGGATAGCCGATGCTGTCTGGATCCCGCAGGAACGACAGCAACTTCTTGGGCGAACGCATGACCCCTCCTCAACACCAGGCTATGGGGCCTGACCCACCAGCGCGATCGCACATCCCTGGGTTTCGCTCAATGCGAAACCTCTCTCCCTAGTCGGTGGGTTCGCTTTCCTCGACCGACTTGTCGACCGACTTCTCGACCGACTTCTCGACCGTCTTCTTCGCTGCCTTCTTCGCCGTCTTCTTCGCTGCCTTCTTCGCCGTCTTTTCCGCAGTCTTCTTCGTTGCCTTAGTGGTCGCCTTCTTCGTTGCCTTCGTCGTTGTGTTCCGGCGCGGACCTGCGGCTACAGGCTCGGCAGGGGACTCAACCGGCGGGATTTCGGGAGTCCGTGGCTTGGGCGATGGGACCTGAGGCTGCGGGCCAGGTGGCGCGGAGATCCACCGTTGCGCTTCCGACGGCTGCGCAGCGCGCCAGCGAGACCAGCCAAGCCACGCGACAAGGCCCGCCGCCATAGCCACCAACAACCATCCAAGACGCCTCATTCGCAGGACGCTAACAGCATTCGCTCGGCGCGATCAACGTCGATCGCTCAGTGAACTGCGGAAACGGTCGATTACCGCCGAACTGCTCCAGAAGGCTTCCTGCTGACCCGGCGGCAGCGTGATCGCGTACTCGCAGACCCGCGCCCAGGCCATGCCAACAGCGCGTGTCAAGGATCCGGCGACCGCTGCCGAGATCGCCGAGCCGGCGATGGCCCCACCGGGGATGAACTTCAACAAGTTGGTGACCGCGTATCGCCCGGCCATCGTCGCACCACCGGTCAGCACCAAGGAGCCGGCGATTGCCATAGCTCGGGAGCGTTGCGGTGGCAGGCCGTAGGCAGCTGAGATGCGCGCGATCATCGTCACCTGGTTGGGCACCAGGAGTGCGGCATCAGTGAAGGGGATCGGGACTGCGCCGATTCCAGAAGCGACGGTGGCGGCCTGATTGATGATGGCCTTCACCGCTTTTTTTTTGCGTTCCACGTCCAATCGCTGGGCAGCGGTCAAGGCAGCCTGTGCCGCCTCGGGCACAACGTCATAGGTGGCATCCAGCAAGTGGTTCAATCCGAAGGCCGGCGAATGCGTGAAATCGTCCGCCAGCGCATTGGTCATCACCGGAGAACCACCTGCGCGAATCGGTAAGTGCAGCCCGGTGATGTAGTCGGCGAGTTCGCGAGCGTGCGGGTGCACGCTGCCGTCCTTGGTCGGAACCTGCGTGAGTACGACGATCACAGGTAGTCCCATCGCTGCCAGACCTCGGACGAATTCCGCCTGTGCGTCTTCGAACCTTCGGTCCGACCAGCGCACGACGTACCAAGCGGCATGGATCTGCTGATCCAGCGGCCCAGCGCGTCGGGCCTTCACGACCGAACGCAGCCCCTCGAGGATCTGATCGCCCGCGGATCCCGTTTCGAAGCCCTCGGAGTCGAAGATGCCGAGGAAACCGTCGTCTCGGCGGTGGTATTCGATGCCCTTAGTGACCGGCTGACCGACTCCGGTGTCGGCGACGTCCTTGCCGAAGATCGCATTGATCAGTGTCGACTTTCCTGCTCCGGTTGCACCGAATACCGCGAGGTTGAAGCACCCGAGTGCAGCGAAGGCACTGCTCAGCTCCTTGGCGAACATGCTCTCCAAGGCGGGAGCACCGAGATCGGGGGTGCCGAG
>CAYPSE010000106.1:0-5805 GCA_964413305.1 uncultured Rubrivirga sp.
TACATTGCGGACTACCTCGCCGGAATCTCCATGATCTTCGAAGACCAACTCGGCATCGGGGACACCGTGGAACTTGGCGGAACGGTTCTCGGTGAAGTTGAGGAGACGGCCCTTCGTTATACACGCGTGCGCGACTACATGGGCGTCGTCTGGTACGTGCGGAATGGAACGATCAACTACGTAGCCAACCAATCCCAAGGATGGACCTACTCACTTCTTGAAATCCCGGTTCCCTACGACGAAGACCTCACCAAGGTGCAACAGGTAATCGATGCCGCCGGTAAGGAGATGGGTGCCGATCCGGAGTACAACGGAGTGCTGCTGGGCAATCCAACGTATTCCGCGATAACCGAACTCACGCCCACTTCGGTGATCGTTCGCGTGAACACCAAGATCGTTCCGAATGGCAATCAGTGGTACGCCGGGCGGGTGATCCGCCAGAAGATGAAGGAATCTTTGGATGCCGCAGGCATCCGTATCCCCTACGACGGTCTCCAAGTCCGGACCATCCAGGCCGGTGCGACCGCATCCGCACCATCCTCCACAGGGCTCGGCGCCCCCACGCACGTCGAACGTGATTTTCCAACAGGTCGGGCAGACGACAATGACCCCGCGAAGGATCCACAGCCCTAGGGAGCACCCCGCACGAGTCGCGTTCGGCCGTGATCCACGCAACACTGGAGTCGTGAGCCTTCGCTGCTTGGTCACCGGCGCTACCGGATACGTCGGCGGTCGCCTCGTTCGCGAACTACTCGCGAAGGGCTACAGCGTTCGCGTCCTCGCTCGCACACCGGGGAAGCTCCGGGACTTTCCGTGGGTCGATCGCATCGAGGTGGCGCACGGGGATGCAACCGATCCCGAGGCTGTGACCCGGGCACTGGAAGGCATCGACGTCGCGTACTACTTGATGCACTCGTTGCAAGAAGGTCCACGGCTGGAACAAGCCGAGACGGCCATGGCGCGCACCTTCGCGCAGGCAGCACACGGCAGCAACCTGAAACGAATCGTGTATCTCGGCGGCTTGGCTCCCGACATTCCCATCGAGGAGATGTCCCCGCACATGCGTTCGCGGGTGAGCGTCGGTCAGATCCTGCGTAACTCCGGCGTACCCACCATCGAGTTCCGCGCCGCGGTGATCATCGGGTCTGGTTCAGCATCGTTCGAGATGCTTCGCTACTTGACCGAACGACTTCCTGCGATGATCACGCCACGCTGGGTTCGAACCAAGACCCAACCGATCGCAATCCGCGACGTCCTGCGCTACCTGGTTCTTGCAGCCGAACTTCCACCCGAGGTGAATCGAGCCTTCGATATCGGTGGCCCGGAGGTGCTCACCTACCAGCAGATGATGCAGCGATACGCCGCGGTTGCCGGACTGACACCGCGCATCATCCTGCCCATCAACATGTTGAGTCCACAGTTGTCGAGCCACTGGGTAGGTCTGGTCACGCCGGTCCCGCGCGCGATCGCCAGGCCGCTGGTGCGATCGCTCAAGCACCCAGCCGTGTGCCACGAACACGACATCGCTCGGTGGATACCCGATCCTCCCGAGGGACTCATCACCTTCGACACAGCGGTCGAATTCGCCTTGACCCGGATCAGGGAGGCGAACGTCGCAACTCGGTGGACTGGTGCGTCCACACCGGGTGCACCCAGCGAACCACTCCCGGGCGACCCCGAATGGGCCGGCGGATCACTTCATACGGACGTGCGCAAAGTTGAGACGTCCGCATCGCCGGAGCAACTGTGGAAGGCCGTGGAATGCATAGGCGGTGAGAACGGCTGGTACTCCTCGAGCCTGCTATGGGAGGCCCGCGGATTGATCGACCGTGCCGTAGGTGGCGTCGGTTTGCGGCGAGGCAGGCGCGATCCCCACACCTTGATGGTCGGCGAGGTGGTCGACTTCTGGAGGGTCGAAGAACGCATCCCGCCGCGGCTGCTGCGCTTGCGTGCGGAGATGAAGATGCCCGGACGCGCGTGGTTGGAATTCACCGTGGAACCACGACAGGGTGGCGGATCCCGGCTCATCCAACGCGCCGTGTATTGGCCCCGGGGCATCGCCGGGCACGCCTACTGGTGGTCGGTCGCACCGTTCCACGCCTTCGTCTTTCCTCCGATGGCGCGCCACATCGTCGAACGTGCCGAATCCCTTGCCCGGGTGGACGTGCCCCACGCAGCATCCGACACAATCGAGGCGTGACACCCAAGGACGCAGGCCTCGAGCCGACCCCGTACGAGATGTTCGGCGGTCACGACTTCTTCGAGTCACTCGTCTCCTCGTTCTATGTGCGAGTTTCGGGCGACGACGTCCTTCGGCCCATGTACCCACCTGATTCACTCGAAGGAGCCCGATGGCGGCTACGGGCATTCCTCGAGCAGTACTGGGGCGGACCCACCGACTACAGCGATCAACGCGGACACCCCCGACTACGCATGCGCCACGCGGCCTTCCATATCGATGCTCGGGCGCGTGATCGGTGGCTCACCCACATGCGCGCCGCACTCGACGAACAGCGCCTACCCGCCGAGCAGGACGCCGTTTTGTGGCACTACCTTCAGGGCGCGGCATTCGGCCTGCAGAATGTGGCCGAGGACGTGCCCGAAGATGTGCCCAGCATCTTCGAGGCGCATCCGAATACTGACCCGAAAGCCTGAACCCATGACGAACTCCGGAGGACACGTGAACGCGGCCGTGGATGTATGCGCTTACAGGAAGTCACGCCCCTGGTGGCGCGATGCTGTGGTCTACCAGGTATACCCACGGAGCTTCGCCGACGCGAACGGCGACGGCATCGGCGACCTGCCCGGCATCATCGGCCGCCTCGACTACCTGGTCGATCTCGGCGTGGACGCCGTGTGGATCTCTCCGTTCTACACCTCGCCACTGCACGACGGGGGCTACGACGTTGCGGATTACCGTGAAGTCGACGAGCGGTTGGGCGCCGTGTCCGACATGGACACGCTCATCGAACAGGCCCACGCACGCGGATTGCGAGTGGTCATGGACATCGTTCCCAACCACACCAGCAGTCACCACGTGTGGTTTCAGCAGGTGCTGAACTCCGTGCCCGGCACCAGTGAGTGGGAGGACGCCAGCAGCCGCTACGTGATCAGACTGGGCAAGGGTGCTGATCACGGTGAGCCCCCCACCAACTGGCGCAGTGTGTTCCACGGTCCGGGCTGGTCCCGGCTGGTCCTCGCCGACGGCACCGTCACCGATTACTGGTACCTGCACTTGTTCGACGACACTCAACCCGATCTGGATTGGACCAATCCGCAGGTACGCGCAGAGTTCGAGGACATCCTGCGTTTCTGGTTCGACCGAGGAGTGGATGGTTTTCGCATCGACGTCGCACACGGACTTGCGAAAGACCCGGCTTTCCCCGACATGGACTACGACGCTCTGCCCGAGAGCGAGATCCTCGGTCTGGCACCCGGTGCTCCGTACTGGGATCAAGACGAGGTGCACGAGATCTACCGTGACTGGCGCAAGGTCTCTGATTCCTACGATCCGCCGAGGATCTTCTGTGGTGAGACCTGGGCGCCGACCGCCGAACGACTCGCGCTCTACCAGCGCCCGGATGAACTGCACACGTCCTTCAATTTCGATTACCTGGCTGCCGGTTGGGATGCGAAGAAGATGCGCGCCTCGATTGACGCCACCGTAGCCAACCACCTGAAGGTGGGTGCTCCTCCCACGTGGGTGCTCAGCAATCACGATGTGATCCGTCACGCCACGCGTTTCAGTCCCACCGCCGATGGCAAGCCGGTCACGGCCCAGTCGACTGTCGATCCCGCGCGCGGCTTGCGCCGAGCTCGAGCCGCGACCATCTTCATGTTGGCGCTGCCGGGATCTGCGTACCTCTACCAAGGAGAAGAACTCGGTCTCCCCGAGGTGTTCGACCTGCCCGATGATGCTCGCCAAGATCCGGTGTGGAAGCGAAGCGAAGGCACGGATCTGGGACGCGATGGCTGCCGCGTTCCGATTCCGTGGTCGGGCGGGCAACCGAGCTACGGGTTCGGTCCATCGACCGCGTCCTGGCTGCCGCAACCTCGATCCTGGGCAGAGTTGTCAGTGGAGCGGCAGCTCGATGATGAGGCGTCCACCTTGCATATGTATCAGCGCGCACTGCGCCAACGCCGTCACGAGCCGGCGATGGGCGATGGGCCGATGGCGTGGTTGGACCATGCGCCGGACGAAGTCCTTGCGGTCAAGCGCTTCGCCGACGACTCCACTGAGCCCGCCGTGCTGGTGGTGATCAATATGGGCGAAGAGTCGTGCCATCTGCCATCACAGTGGGGAACGCAGGTACTCCTGGCTTCCGGGGACGACGTGGCCGCGGTTACCGTCGACCACACCGAGCATCTGGTTCTGGGTCCCGAAACGACGGTGTGGCTGCGCGCCTAGCGAACCAAGTGCAAACCGAGGCGTGCTTCGATTCCCGCGGAGTACGTGAACAGTTGTCCGCGCGGGGTGGACAGTCGCTTCCACGCCCCGCAGGTCGAGGCCGTGACGCGCAAAGGCTCATCGGTGAGCAGGCGTAGGCGCCTCGCGGCGTGCAGCGTGCGCAGCGGCAGGCCGGCCCAAGACGAGCGCGACCAAATCTCCTCGGCGATCGGTGCGGCCTGACGCTCGCTCATGCCGGCGGTCCGTTGCCGGAATTCCTCGATGGCGTTCTTGACGAGGGGAGTGATGTCGCTGGATACCCCGTGAATCGGCATCTGCCATCCATCACGAGGGGGCAGCTGTGCCAACGTCAAGCCCTGTCCGACCGGGGCGGTCACGGTCGGCAGCGAATCTATATCGAATCGAATGTCGGCTTCGGCGACGAGCGCCTCCTCCAGTTCCGTTACGAAGGAGGACAAGGAGACCGTTGCCTCGGCGCCGACCGCGTCCGGGGAAACCTCCGCTGGAACGGCGAGCATGCACAGCACGTCCATCGGTAGGACCACGTAACAAGCTATGGCCGAGCGGCTGACGGAGATGCGCACCGCTGCGATCGGATCCCATTCGATCTGCCGCCGGCCCACCAACGCGAGAACCCGGGCGTCGCGTTGGTTCAGCGAGATGAGACGAGGATCGGGAATACGGGCGGTATCCATACCCGACCCCTTTCCTAGGCCTGACGTTCCAGGCTTGCTTCGAGCACCTGCCGGAACTGTTCAGGGATTTCACGTGATCGACGTGACTTGATATCGAAACACACCATGACCGTTTTCGCATCTGCAGCCAGGTGACCCTCGTCCATGATCTCGAAGTCCATCGTGAAGGAAGACCTTCCTACGTGGGAAATCCAGGTGCGAACGACGAGAGGTTCCAGACCGAAAAGAATCGGGCGGCGATAGTTGATCTCCTGCCTAGCCACCACTTGTCCGATCACACCTCTATCGACGAGACCAAGTGCACGATAGGTCCGTACGCGCGCTTCCATGATGTAGTCGATGACCACCGCATTGCTCACATGGTCATATGGATCGAGGTCCTTGAACCGCTTGGCCACCTCGATATCGAAGACCGTCACGAAGTCAACACTGCCTAGTCGCGGGTCAACTTGCGATATGTGGCACGGTGCGGTCGCGCCGCCTCTTCACCCAACCGCTCGACCTTGTTCTTCTCGTAGGAGTCGAAGTTGCCTTCGAACCAAAACCATTGCGAGTCACCTTCGTACGCGAGGATGTGGGTCGCGATGCGATCCAGGAACCAGCGATCGTGCGAGGTGATAACCGCGCAGCCGGGAAATTCCAACAGAGCGTTCTCCAAGGAACCCAAGGTTTCGACATCGAGGTCGTTGGTGGGTTCGTCGA
>CAYPSE010000107.1:0-5801 GCA_964413305.1 uncultured Rubrivirga sp.
ACCACCGGAAAGCCCAAGGGAATAGTGCGAGACAACGGTGGTCACGCGGTAGCCATGGCGTGGTCCTTTCGCAACGTGTACGGCATGGACCCTGGTGATGTCTGGTGGTCGGCCTCGGATGTCGGTTGGGTAGTGGGCCATTCCTACATCGTCTACGCACCACTCATCAGCGGTGCCACCACGGTGCTGTACGAGGGCAAGCCCGTCGGTACACCCGATGCCGGAGCCTTTTGGCGGCTCATCGAAGAGCACGGAGTCAAGGCTGTGTTCACGGCACCCACCGCCATTCGGGCCATCAAGAAGGAAGACCCGAACGCCGAGCATCTCGCACGCTTCGACACCTCATCATTGGAGGCCTTCTTCTTCGCCGGAGAGCGCTTGGATCCTGACACCTACGAATGGGCCAGCGGTCACTTGAAGGTGCCGATCGTCGACAACTGGTGGCAGACCGAGACGGGTTGGCCCATCGCGGCGAACCTGCGTGGGCTCGAACCCCTGCCCATAAGGGCGGGGTCGCCGAGTTTCCCGGTGCCCGGCTACGACGTCCGCATCCTCGATCCGTCGAGCGAGGAACTTGCGCAGGGGAGCGAAGGCGATATCGCCATCAAACTGCCGTTGCCGCCGGGAACCTTGCCCACCTTGTGGGGCGACGATGAGAGATACATCTCCTCCTACCTCAGCCAACACCCGGGCTTCTACACGAGTGGGGACGGGGGCTACTTCGACGACGACGGCTACTTGTTCGTGATGGGTCGAACCGACGACGTCATCAACGTGGCTGGGCATCGCCTATCGACCGGATCCATGGAGGCCGTGGTGGCCGCACACCCCGCCGTTGCCGAGTGCGCGGTGATCGGAGTGCATGACGATCTCAAGGGCCAAATACCGCGGGCCTTCGTGGTTTTGAAGGCGGGAATGACTATCGACTCTGCGCAGCTGCAATCCCAGATCGTTCAGTCGGTACGCGAGCAAATCGGCCCGGTGGCAGCGTTCAGGGAAGTCGTGGTCGTCCCGGCACTGCCCAAGACACGCTCGGGGAAGATATTGCGACGCACCATGCGAGGCATAGCAGCGGGACGGGACGAACCGGTACCGAGCACGATCGAGGATCCTGCGGTTCTCGAGACGATCGCCGAGATCCTGCGCTCGTAGTGCGCGCCTAACGCCCGAATTAGCGGAAGGCAGGGATACCGGTCAGGGCCTGTCCGACCACCAAGGTGTGCATCTCGTTCGTACCCTCGTAGGTGAAGACCGATTCCAGATTGTTCATGTGCCGGATCACCGGATATTCCAAGGTGATCCCGTTACCACCCAGAATCGACCGGCACTCCCGTGCGATGGCGAGGGCCTCGCGGGCGTTGTTGAGCTTGCCCACGCTGATCTGCTCCGGTGTGATCTTGCCGGCATCCTTCAATCGGCCGAGTTGGACGGCGAGCAGTAGACCCTTGTCGAGCTCGATTGCCATGTCCACGAGCTTCTTCTGGGTGAGTTGGAAGGCACCGATGGGCTTGTCGAACTGCTCGCGCTCGATCGAGTACCGCAGCGCCGTCTCGAGGCATTCACGAGCAGCGCCCATGGTTCCGAATGCGATGCCGAAGCGGGCCTCGTTCAGACAGCTGAGCGGGCCTTTCAACCCGGTTACGTTCGGCAGTACCGCGTCGGCGGGTAGGCGCATGTCGCGGAAAACCAACTCGCTGGTGACCGATGCGCGAAGGGAGACTTTGTGGTGAACAACGTTCGCCTGGAAGCCGGGGGTGTCGGTGGGAACCACGAATCCACGAATGCCGTCGTCGGTCTGTGCCCAAACGATGGCCACGTCGGCCACCGAACCGTTGGTGATCCACATCTTGCTGCCGTTGATAACCCAGTCGCCGCCGTCATTGCGCGCCCTGGTCAACATGGATGCGGGGTTCGAGCCCGCGTCGGCCTCGGTGAGTCCGAAGCATCCGATCGCTGAGCCGCGTGCCATCTCCGGCAGCCACCGCTCGCGTTGCTCATCGCTACCGAACCGATGGATCGCGTACATCGCGAGGGATCCTTGAACGCTCACCATCGACCGGATTCCCGAATCACCGGCCTCGAGTTCCATCGCGGCGAGGCCATACGCCGTGGCCGAGGTCCCGGCGCAGCCGTAACCCTCCAGGTGCATGCCCAGCAACCCGGCGGCACCGAAGGCGGCCATCAATTCCCGAGCGGGCACCTCCCCTTCCTCCCACCAATGGGCGACCTTGGGGCGGACGACGTCGTCGACGATCGAACGCGTGACATCTCGGATGCTTCGCTCTTCTTCGCTGAGTAGTTCATCGAAGGCGATCAATTCGAGTGGATGCATCGCGATCTCCTGTTCGTTGCGCGATCTCTCGTTCGGTGCGTGAAGGCTAATGGCCGGTGAGGGCTCCGACCAGCCGCCCGAGCGCGGACGGCTTACCGGTTCGAGCCTCGATCGCGTCCACGGCCTGGGTCGCGGTGAGCCCGATGGTGGTGGCCGCCCAGCGCAGCGGCTCGACTTCCCAGGCCCGGGATCGGTGATCCACCCAGGGGAGGCTCAGGAGTGGGTCCTCGCTGCGGCCAGCGATGAGGGCGGCGAGAGTGCGTCCGGCGAGGTTCGAGGTGCTCACGCCATCGCCCACGTATCCGCCGGCCCAACCCAGGCCAGTCAGCCGATCCAAGCCGACGGATGCCCACCAGTCCCGTGCGATGCCCAGCACGCCACCCCAGCCGTGGGTGAAGGTGTGCCCGCCAAGCACCGGGAACAGGTCGACCAAAGTGGATTGGAGTTGTCGGTGCATACGCGCGTCGAGTTCGGTGCCGACGGCAACCTTGGATCCGAAGGAGTAGGGGGCGCCGCGACCTCCGAAGGCCAGACGGCCGTCGGCGGTGCGCTGACCGTAGATGACCATGTGCCGGCCGTCGGAGAAGGTGGGCCGATCGGCCAGTCCGATTTGATCCCAGGTCTCCTCGGGCAGCGGTTCGGTAGCGACCATGAGCGAGTAGAAGGGCAGCAGGGTGCGTCGTTGCCCAGGGATCTCCGCGGTGTACCCCTCGGTCGCCCGGATCACGTAGCGCGCACGGATATTCCCGCCCGGAGTGCGGACCACACCCGGTTCGACTGCCAGGGCGGGGCTGTGCTCGAAAAGCTCGGCTCCGTATTCGACCACATGGCGGGCAAGGTGGCGTACCAACTTCGCTGGTTGGATTGCGGCACAGTGCGGGGTGAAGACACCGCCGAGCACCGCCGTGGCGTTCATCATGCGCCGGGTGCTCGCAGCATCGAGGAGTTCCTCGCCGGTGTCGATACCCAGTTCGCGCAGGTGCGCATCGCGTTGCTGCATGGCCGACCACTGCGAGAGAGTGCGAGCAGCCACGACCGTGCCGCTTTTCACGAAGTCGACATTCCACGAGTGTTCGGATGCCACGCGGCCGACCTCATCGACGCTTGTTTGCATCGCATGCGTCATCGCCATGGCCGCCGGTAGGCCGGCATGCTGGCTCAGCGCGACCACATCCTGGGGGAAGAGCGCCGATGCCCAACCGCCGTTGCGCCCGCTGGCTCCGTAGCCTGCGATGTGCTTCTCCGCGATCGCGATACGCAACCCCGGTGCCTGCTGCTGGAGGTAGTAGGCGGTCCACAAACCGGTGAACCCGGCACCGATGATCGCTACGTCGGCATCGATATCCGCCGTGAGAGGCGCGCCGAGTGGCTGCCTCAGTTCGACGGGCAGGGTGTCCCACCACAGCACCCGATTCAGGATCGAGGGAAAGCCCGCTGGTCGCTCGACGGAGGTGGTCATGGGCGCTCGCGAACGTATTCGGGGACAGCTACCCCACCCGGGACGTGTGAGTCGGTGATCGCGGGCTCGAACCGGGTGGTGATGGGCACATGGCCAGCCCAGATGCTGCGCCAGGGTTCGTTCTCCAGGTCCTCGGGGACATCGCCGGGGCCACCCTCGCTCACCTTGACCGACCACTCGTCGATGGGTAGTGCAACCGTGAGCGTTGCAGCGCGCTCCTTCTTGCTGGGTTGGCGTGCTTCCTCCCAGCGTCCTGGCAGCAGGTGGTCACTGAGTGCCCGCAGTGCATCGAGTTCATCGTCGCCGGTGAGCGTCCGAGCCGAGCCGAGGATCATGGCCGAGCGGTAGTTCATGCTCGACTCGAAGGCACTGCGCGCGTACACGAGACCGTCGAGCAATGTGACCGTCAGGCAGGCCGGAACGCCCTCGGCGAGCAAGCGGAAAAGCCTCGAGCCGGTGGAGCCGTGCACGATCACCTCATCACCGCGCCTGGCGTAGCCGACGGGCAGCACAAAGGGCTGATCGTGGTCGACGATCCCGACGTGCGCGACTAACCCGGCATCGAGGATCGCATCGAGCACCGCGCGATCGTGGATCGCCTTGTCGGGCAACCGTCGGATGCGCGTGCGGTCGGAACCGGCTGCCGTTGATGCTGCTAGAGGATCGACCATGCTTCGGTGAGCACCTTCCGCAAGATCTGCTCGATTTCGTCGAACTCCGGCTGACCGATGATCAGCGGCGGCGCGAGTTGCACCACCGGGTCACCGCGGTCATCGGCGCGGCAGTACAAACCGTTGTCGAACAAGGCCTTGGACAAGAATCCGCGCAGCAGGCGCTCCGCCTCGTCGTCGTTGAACGACTCCCGAGTTTCCTTGTCCTTGACCAATTCGATGCCGTAGAAGTACCCGGCACCGCGAACATCGCCCACGATCGGCAGGTCCAGAAGCTTCTCGAGGGTGCGACGGAAGGCCCCTTCGTTCTCGCGCACGTGTTGGAGGATTCCCTCGCGTTCGAAGATGTCCAGGTTGGCCAGCGCCACGGCCGCTCCCACCGGATGGCCACCCCAGGTGTATCCGTGCAGGAACGCGTTGGTGCCGGTCTTGAACGGCTCGAAGAGTCGATCCGAGGCGATCATCGCGCCCATGGGGGAGTAGCCGCTGGTCATGCCCTTGGCGCACGTGATCATGTCCGGCACCACACCGAAACGATTGATCGCGAACATGTCACCGATCCGGCCGAACGCGGTGATCGTCTCATCGGCCACCATCAGGACGTCGTATTCGTCACAGATCTCGCGCACGCGCTCCAGGTATCCGGGCGGGGGCGGGAAGCACCCGCCAGCGTTCTGCACGGGCTCGACGAATACCGCAGCAACGCTGTCCGGGCCTTCGAATTCGATGGCCTCGGCGATGCGGTTCGCTGCCCACAATCCGAACGCCTTCTCGTCGTAGCGGTACTCCTCGGGGGCTCGGTAGAAGTTGGTGTTGGGAACTTTGACCCCACCGGGAACCAGAGGTTCAAAAGGCACCTTGGCTACCGGAATGCCCGTGATGCTGAGGGCTCCCTGCGGGGTGCCGTGATACGCGATAGCGCGACTGATCACCTTGTACTTGGTGGGTTTGCCGGTCATCTTGAAGTACTGCTTCGCGAGTTTCCACGCCGTCTCGACGGCTTCTCCGCCACCGGAGGTGAAGAACACCCGGTTGAGATCGCCGGGGGCGTAGGAAGCCAACCGCTCGGCGAGCTTGATGGCACCGGGGTGCGCGTAGGACCAGATCGGGAAGAACGCGAGTTCCTCGGCCTGCTTGGCTGCAGCCGCGGCCAACTCCTTGCGACCATGACCCAACTGCACGACGAACAGCCCAGCGAGGCCGTCGAAGTACTTGTTGCCCTGGTCGTCCCAGATGTAGGGGCCCTCACCCTTGACGATGACGGGCACATGGCCACCGCCGTAGTAGGTCGAGTGCCGGGTGAAGTGCATCCACAGATGCTCGCGTGCGGACTCCGCCA
>CAYPSE010000108.1:0-5700 GCA_964413305.1 uncultured Rubrivirga sp.
TGATTCAGCCGCGTCCACACGCCAGTCCACGACGATCCGCCCGAGGTAATCGGCATGGCGCAATAATCGGGTACGAGACACGGTGTGTGAGGGGAAATCGATGAGCGACATGCTGGATGTGCGCGGCGCGTGGTTGAGCGAGGGGGATCTTGAGTCAGCTCGTGAGCGAGTGCCCATGGTCTACATCGATGCCGTACCGGTGCGAACCGATGAGCGTGGACAAGTGACCAGCATCGGTCTGCTGCTTCGCGGGATGCCCGATGGTTCCATCAGCCGTGCCGTGGTGACCGGAAGGGTTCTCTACGGCGAGCGAATCCGAGATGCCCTGCTACGGCATTTGGAAAAGGATCTCGGCCCGATGGCCCTTCCTCAGGTTCCGGTGTCCCCACAGCCGTTCACCGTCGTGGAGTACTTCCCCGATCCGGAGGTCACGGGCTTCCACGATCCACGCCAGCATGCAGTCTCCCTGGCATTCGTAGTGGCAATCGAGGGGGACTGTGCTCCGAGCCAGGATGCACTTGACCTCGTATGGGTCACACCGCAAGAAGCCACTCGGGCCGACTTCCAATCGGAGATGACCGGCGGTCAAGGGCGCTTGGTGCGGATGGCGCTCGCGCACTGTGGCCTACTGCACTAGAGGGGACTTCAGGAGGTCCGCGGCGGGAACTGCGGCAGCCGCTTCTCGGCTCGCGCTCGCATGGCTTCGGTGAGGTCCGGTAATTCGAATGCCTCCGACATTTCGATCAACGACGCCCTCACAGATTCGGCCAGAGTGAGGGAGTCGGCATCCACTAGTTGGCGCTTCATCGTCGCGACCGAAGCTGGTGACGAGGTCGTCGCGATCTCCTGAGCCCATTCCAGCGCAGCGGCGAGCGGATCGGCGTTCACGCGCGCGAGACCGAGTTCACCGGCTTCGACACCTGTGATCGTCCGGCCGGAGATGAGAAGATCGGTGGCCGCCGGCAGACCGATCAGGCGGGGCAGGAGCCAGGCGATGCCGTATTCGGCAACGAGGCCGAGCCTGGCGAACGTGGTACTCAGCGTGGCTTCCGGATGCACGAACCGGGCGTCTGCGCTTACCGCGAGCACGAAGCCGATCCCCGCGCAAGGGCCGTTGATAGCGGTCGCGACCGGCGTGCCCAATGTCAGTGCCACGATCGGAAGCGTGGATACGTCCTGACCTGCGACATATCCCTGGAGGTCGTCGACCGATCCACCCAAGGTCGTGAGGTCTGCGCCGGAACAAAAACCGCGTCCGGCGCCGGTGACCACGATTGCGCGGGTGCCCGGGTCATGGTCAAGGTCGCGGAGCAGTTGTGCATACGCCGGACCCATATCTGCGGTCAAGGCGTTCAAGCGGTCTGGACGGTTCAGGGTTATGAGCGCGACGGAATCCCGATGTTCGAGAACGATCGACTCCGTGGGCGAAGTAGGGTGCGAGGACACCCACTAAGCCAAGCACACCCCTTCGCTCCTGGAGGCGACATGACGCAAGAACCCGGCGCACTAGCCAAGAAGCCGGAAAAGAAGGGCCTCACCCTCACGTGGCGTGGAATCGTCCTGATCTTGGTAGCCGTGCTGTTGCTGGTCTTCGCGGTGCAGAACCTGCAGACTGCTTCGATCAACTTCCTCGGTGCCACGGTGGATGTCTGGGTGTGGTTGATCGTGGTGGTGACCTTCTTGCTCGGCATGCTTCTGGGCGGAGTCGTCAAGGCAGGAGCACGTAAGTTGCGCAAGCCCAAGGCGGTCAAGCCCTAGCAAATCAAATGCAGGGACCCACCCACATCCCTATTCGTAGGGATCGACGCCCAGGAGCGTCTCGTCCTCCGGGGTCAGGTGCTCGATCGGTTCGTCGAACTGGTCGAAGTTCGGATCGGCGCGTTCATCATCGGTCTCATCATCAAGGTAAGCGTCGGCGCCTGAGTCGAAGTCGTCCACGGTGTGCATGGCTGCTTCTTCAGCCGGCACCCACGGCCGCGGGGTGAGACCACCGGCGTGCATGGGGTCATCGCTGGAGTCCTCGGCATCTTCCATCGCTAGCCACGATTCGGTGTCTTCGAGCGGAAGGTCGAGACCATCGAGCGAGCCTTCACCGGCGCCACCGTTGAGTGCGTTGTGAATCGCCTCTGCCTCCATGACCATGCTCAGGTGCTCGGCTTGATCAGCGGCATCACCAGGCGGGCCGCCTTCGTACGCCGTGGCCTTGGAGACTTCTTCGGGGGAATCGCCGTGGGTGGTCATCGCGAACTCCGTCCTTTCGCTTCGCTCCAACCGGAGTGTTCCTACGTTACCTCGCTTGAGCGAACATCGGATGCGACCAAAGTCCTCGATTATTCGCTCCTTTTGGGACGTACTGTGGGGGCCGATGGACGAGACTTCAGCCGTAGACGCCTGGCAGCGGGAGGTTCGCGCCGCCCTGACAGTTGCCGATTCATCGCTGTTGAGTGAACTGTTCGCTGGCGCCCGGGAAACGTGGGGACCCGAGCGAGCCTCACGGCTCTGGCTGGAAACGGTGAGCGCATTCGATGCGAACGCGGTCACCGGCTGACATAGTTAGTCCATGGATTCGAACGCCGCCCGGGATACCTACAACGCTGGTCGCCCATGGTCGGCGCGCCGACCACAAAACCTTGTGTTATCCCTCGTCTTCATTGTACTGGCCGTCGCGTTGGTGATGCAGGCGTTCTCCTACATCGGTCAGGGGATCGGGGGAGTAATCCCGTACGTACTCGTGTTAGCCGGACCGGCAGTTGCCATCTTCTACATCTGGTACTTCAACTTCCGAGACTTCGAAGCCGATCAGGAGTAAGTGAGGCTTGAAGCTCGCCGGCAAGCATCTGTATGCGGGCGCGCATGGCGTCGCTTCGCGTTAGCGATTGCGCCTGGGAACCAGCGCTCTTGGACATTTTTTCTCCGGAAGCCCCCATCACAAGTCCGTGGTGAACAACCGTGGCCTCGTGAAACGTCGAGTCCGGCAGCATCATCGATAGCGCCCGTTGGATTAATGTCGACTCTGCGAGGTCATTTCCCCTCACCACGAGGTTCACGCCGAAGAAGTCGTCGTCCACGACCGAAGTTAAGTGATACGCCGGAAGATCATCGCGGCGCCAGATAACCGGATCGGGCATGCCAGGCACGTGAATCCGCCAGGCCAAGCCATCGGCATGGGTAGACGCTCCTCGACT
This sequence comes from uncultured Rubrivirga sp., assembly GCA_964413305.1. Classification (GTDB taxonomy): domain Bacteria; phylum Actinomycetota; class Actinomycetes; order S36-B12; family S36-B12; genus S36-B12. The sequence goes on from CAYPSE010000108.1 coordinate 3,186, forward strand.
TCGGCACTCACCAGGACACTGATCACCGAGATAGTCCTGCCAACTCGACCGTGGACAGGAACATGCATACGCATGCTGCACGCGCACCAGATGGTCCATGGCGCTCCGATACATCGTCATGCGGGCGGTCTGGCTCCACTCGGGCATGTCTGCGGGTGAAGTCGGCCCGATGGACCAGGGAAGTTCCAGCCAGGCCAGGACCTCGAACACATCGTCGAGGTATTCGGGGCGGTACCTGGCGTGGTCGGCGTCGTCGATTCGCAAGACGATGGACGCGCCGGCTTCTTGTGCGAGGTTCGCGGTGAGCACAAAGTGAGCCGCGTTCCCCTCATGTAGGTATCCGCTGGGTGTCGGTGCGTAGCGCGTTCGTGCGGTGGCCACGAGGGCACTGTAGGTGTTCGCATTTGCGCCGACCCGCTTGGAGTGTTAGGCCTATGGGGTGGCGAGAATGCTTCGAGTGCCCGGGGTGATTGCCTCGGTTGTCGCACTTGCCGTAGCGCTCGCGGGCACGCCCGCACATGCCAATGCCTCCGATTGGGCCAACTTGGACGGAGAACGAGGCGTTGTCGTCCTCATGCGCCATGCCTTGGCCCCGGGCGGGGGAGATCCAGCCGGCTTTCGCCTCGGCGATTGCCGAACCCAACGCAACTTGTCACAGACGGGCCGAGAGCAAGCTCGACGCATTGGCGAGGCGATAGTCGATAGCGGTGTGCAGGTCGCAGCTGTCATGAGCAGCCCGTGGTGTCGCTCGAGGGACACCGCAACGTTGTTGGGGCTCGGACCCGTGACGACGCGCGCGTACCTCGGCTCGACCTTCACTGCACCGTCGTCGGTGGCCGACCGACGCGAGTCTCGTACCCGACGGCTCATCGCGTCCCATCGAGGCAGGCAGGGAGTCTTGATCCTCGTCGGTCACTACGCCAACATCCTCGATCTCACCGGGTTGACGACCGATTCCGGCGAGGGGATCGTCATTCGCATGGATCAGGGCGGGGAGATCGAGATTCTCGATCGGATCCCCGCCCCGTGACTTGCTGGTATTGCATTCGGTGTCCGAGGGGGGACTTGAACCCCCATGCCCCGTAAAGGGCACTAGCACCTCAAGCTAGCGCGTCTGCCAATTCCGCCACCCGGACGTGTGCCGCGAAAGCATACGCCGAGCGCATCCCAGAGGGCAGGATGGGGCCATGGCCACGGACGATGACGTTCTGCAAACGGAGGTCGTCGAGATCACCCGCGACCTCATCCGCATCGACACCAGCAACTTCGGGCCGTCGGATGAGACTGTCGGTGAGGCCGAGGCCGCCGACTACTGCGCGCATGTACTGCGTGAAGTCGGATGGGACCCGGAAGTCGTCACCACCACCAGTGACGCGCGTCGAGGCATGGTCGTTCGTATCCCCGGAACTGATCCAAACGCATCTGCATTGGTTATCCACGGACACCTCGACGTTGTGCCGGCTATTGCCGCGGATTGGTCTCACCCGCCGTTCGCAGCCGAAGTGGACGATGGCTTCATTTGGGGACGCGGCGCGGTGGACATGAAGAACATGGACGCGATGATCCTGGCCGTGGCACGGCACTGGGGTCGAACCGGTGAACGTCCTCGTCGAGACGCGATCGTCTGCTTCTTTCCCGATGAGGAAGCCGGCATGGTGCATGGCTCGCAATGGTTCGTCGAGAACCGACCCGACCTTTTCGCGGGAGCCAGTGAGGCCATCGGGGAAGTGGGTGGGTTCTCTCTATCGATCAACGATGACCTTCGCCTTTATCCGATCCAAACCGCGGAAAAGGGCATCAAGTGGTTACGTCTGCGTGCGGCGATGCGCGCCGGGCACGGGTCGATGATCCATGAGGACAACGCCGTTACTGAAATCGCCGAGGCCGTTACGGCGATCGGGCGGCACCGGTGGCCGATCCGCCGCACCAAGACCGTCGAACGTTTTCTCGATGAGCTGTCGCAGGCGTACGGGGTGGACCTCGTTGATTCAGATCTCGATGCGGTGCTGCAACGCCTAGGTACCTTGGGGATGTTGGTGGGAGCGACCCTGCAGAACACCGCCAATCCTTCGATGCTCGAGGCCGGGTACAAGGTGAATGTGATCCCCACGCACGCCAGCGCGCACATCGATGGTCGCTTTCTGCCAGGCTATGAAGCCGAATTCGACGAAACCATCCGATCATTGGTGTCGGAGAACATCGAGATCGAAGCCGTCAACTCCGATATCGCGATCGAGGCACCGTTCGAGACGGCCACCTTCGACCTGATGGCCAAAGTGTTGCGCGATGCAGATCCCGGTGCGCGCGCTGTGCCGTACATGATCAGCGGTGGCACGGACGCCAAGGCTCTGACCCGGCTGGGGATCGACTGCTACGGCTTCTCACCACTGCAGATGCCTGCGGACCTGGACTACTGGCGGTTGTTCCACGGAGTGGATGAGCGGGTGCCGATCGACGGTCTGCAGTTCGGCGTGCGGGTCTTGCACCGATTCCTTATGGCGTGCTGAGGCTCAGG
>CAYPSE010000109.1:0-5672 GCA_964413305.1 uncultured Rubrivirga sp.
GGCACGTTCGAGCACGGAACATCCACGCTGCAATTGCTGCGCGACCCCGATGATCGGGTGCGATGGGAATCCGTGCGGGTTCGCTTGTTCGCCGCGCGCGAGTCACGCGTGCACCCAGGACGCGATGACAAGGTGGTCGCATCGTGGAATGGCCTTGCCATCGCTGCCCTCGCTGAAGCCGGGCAGTTACTAGGCGAGCCATCGTGGATCGATGCGGCCGTTAGCGCCGCCGATCTGCTGATCGCCGTTCATCTCGGTGCCCACGATGACGATCGACTCTGCCGGACGTCTAAGGATGGAGTGGCGGGTAACAACCTCGGTGTGCTGGACGACTACGGCAGCCTCGCCGAGGGACTTCTCGTACTTGCCCAGGTGACAGGGGAAGTTGCCTGGTTGCAGTTCGCAGGGATGCTCCTTGACATCTCGTTGCAGCATTTCGCTGACGGATCGGGCGGCTTCTTCGATACCGCCGACGATGCTCCCGAGCTCGTGCGTCGACCAAAAGATCCCGCGGACAACGCCGAGCCGTCCGGATGGTTTGCAGTGACGAATGCTCTCGTCAGCTACGCGGCGCTCACCGGATCAAGCGAACACCGCGAAGCAGCCGAACGTGCACTCGGCATCGTCACGACGTTGGCCGAACGTGCTCCACGCGCGGTGGGCTGGGGGCTGGTCGCCGCCAGTGCCCTCCTGGCGGGGCCACTCGAGGTTGCAGTGGTGACCGATGGTGCTTCGCACGAACTCGTCGACGTCGCCTTCGCGTCCAATTCGCCGGGGACCGTGGTTGCGTGGGGGGTCGTCGGCGACGACGACCAACCCCTGCTTCGCGACCGACCTCTCATGGGAGGTAACACGACCGCATATGTCTGCCGCGGTTTCACCTGTGATGCCCCTGTTACGGGTGTGACGGAATTGGCGATGATGGTGCGGGCGCGTAGTGCGTCGGAGTAGGTCGCGAAAAGGAGTAGCCTGAGCCGGTCATGTCGGTTGGCTGACTGATACGCCACCGATGACCAAAGCGGCACAGGAAGGGGCGAGCGTGGGTCTGTCCGATCTCGTATACGGCGTATACGAACGACGGCTCCAGGCACAACTCGCCGGCGCAGCCGAAAGCGGCCGAACCCCCAAGCACGTGGGTGTGATCTTGGACGGCAACAGGCGTTGGGCGAGCGCTCAAGGTTCAGCGTCTTCCGTAGGACACGCCGCTGGGGCCGCGAAGATCGTCGACTTCCTCGGTTGGTGCGACGACGCCAACGTGGAAGTCGTCACGTTGTGGTTGCTGTCCACGGACAACCTTGCACGTCCGCACGCGGAACTCGAAGCATTGTTGGGCATCATCGAGGAGACGGTCCAGGGCCTGGTGGGTCAAGGCCGCTGGCGGCTGCATCCCGTTGGTGCGCTGGACCTGCTCCCCGATCACACGGCTCGGGTGCTCAAGGAGGCCGAGGAAGCCACTGCCAACATCGACGGTTCCTTGGTGAATGTGGCGGTGGGTTACGGCGGTCGCCGCGAAGTGGTGGATGCGGTGCGCTCGCTACTACAAGAACACGCAAGCCAGGGAACCACTCTCGACGAGTTGGCCCAAGCGGTGGACGTCGAGCACATTGCCGAACACCTGTACACCAAGGGCCAACCCGATCCGGATCTGGTCATCCGGACGTCGGGGGAGCAACGACTGTCCGGCTTCTTGCTGTGGCAGAGCGCGCATTCGGAGTTCTACTTCTGCGAAGCGTTCTGGCCCGACTTTCGCAAAGTCGACTTCCTACGGGCACTTCGTGCCTATGCGGAACGCCAACGACGTTTCGGTGCGTAATCTGCGGATATGACTTCACCGGATTCGGCTGGATCGGAACCGGGATCTGCCGAAGCTTTCGGGGGTGCCGAACCACCTCACAGTTACGCCAATGCCGCAGCGGCTTTGAAGCATCCCTTCGCCATGGTCCTATTGCTAGCGATGGTCGCTGGGGCCATGGATGCCCGTGACTACCAATCCTTCGGGGTCTTCACCGCCAACCAAGCCGGCAACATGGTTCTCTTGTGGGTCAAACTGCTCGAGCAGCCCGGAGTGGCGTTGTTGTCCCTCGCCTCGCTCATCGGTGCGGCACTCGGCATCGCTTTCGTCGTCTATCTGCGCAGTTGGCGTCGGTGGTTTGCCGGAGCCGCTGGTTCGCGAGCCCTGCTCTACCTTGCCGCGGTCGTGTTGGCGGTCACCTCGGTTCTCGGCAACCAGTTGTTTGCTACCACGGATGGCAAGCCGATTCAAAATCTTGCCGTCTGGACGGCAGCCTGGGCAGCAGCAGTGGCCTCGGTAATGCTGTCGGCCTTCGCGCTCGGCACACTTGCGACGGTGTTCGTATGGGCGGGCACACACAAGGCCGGGGTGATTGCGAGCACCGGCCCGTTCGTGGATGGCTCCCGAGTTCTCGCCGAGAGTGTGATCTATCGACAGCCCCAATATCGACACGCGTGGAAGTACCTGCTCGCATTCCCGGTTGCCTGGAGCTTGGGAGCCATGGTGGTGGGCCTGTCGCCGCTGAACCGAGAGGCGATCACCTTGCTGGGAGTTGCTGTCGTTGCGGGGGTCGCCTTCTTCGCGAGGCGTGTCCAAGCGGAATGAACTCCGGGGCGTTCGACCAGGCCCTGGTCCTGCGCTCGCCAACAGTCGATGCGTCCTGAACATTGAAAAATCGCGTCACGGGATCCGCGGTGAGTCCGTAGACAGCAATAGTCGCGGCGATAACCGTGAACGTTGCCAGCAGCAACTTCCCGGCGCCCGTGCGACCACGTGGCTGGCGGTCGCCAAACCCATGGTCAAGGCGGCCACCAGCACGATCTGGCCGGGACTGGGCGAGGTCACGCGCGAACCATCCCGCAAAGGCGATCCGAGTGACGCCGATCCGCACCGCAACCACCAGCGGGCGGCGTGTCGAACCTCAGGAGCCCCAGCAGTCCACCTAGCGTGGACCACGCGGACCGGGTCCGCCGGATCACCTCCGGCAAACAGCAGGGAGACTGTGTGCCAAAGATCGCTCGTAGGACGTATGTCCTCGACACCTCCGTCCTGCTGTCCGACCCTCGAGCGCTCCTGCGATTCGACGAACACGATGTGGTGATCCCCGTCGTAGTGGTGACCGAACTCGAAGCCAAACGCAGTCATCCGGAGCTGGGCTACTTTGCGCGACAGGCCCTGCGCTTGCTCGACGATTTCCGCGTGAGTCACGGTCGGCTGGATGAGCCGATGCAGATCGGTGATGCCGGTGGCACGCTGCGTGTGGAGCTGAATCACACGGATGTCGAGTCACTTCCTTCCGGTCTTCGACTGGGCGACAACGACACTCGAATCCTCGCCGTTGCAAAGAACCTGTCGGTCGGTGGCGACGATGTAGTGCTGGTTAGCAAGGACCTTCCGATGCGCGTGAAGGCGTCGTCGGTCGGATTGAACGCCGAGGAGTATCGAGCCGAACTCGTCATCGAATCCGGCTACACCGGTATTCAGGAACTCGAAGTCGCCGCGGGGGACCTCGATCGACTCTTCGAGGATGGCGTGATCGACCTCGATGAGGCTCGCGAACTCCCGTGCCACTGCGGCTTGGTCCTGGTGTCCGAGCGGGGTAGTGGTCTCGCTCGCGTCACATCCGACAAGCGGGTGCGACTGGTGCGCGGAGATCGGGAGGCATTCGGGGTACATGGCCGCAGCGCGGAACAGCGCATCGCCTTGGACCTGCTACTCGATCCGGATGTGGGGATCGTGTCATTAGGAGGTAGGGCCGGTACCGGTAAGAGCGCCTTGGCTTTGTGCGCGGGCTTGGAATCGGTGTTGGAGCGTCGACAGCATCGCAAGGTGATCGTGTTCAGACCGCTGTACGCCGTCGGCGGTCAAGATCTCGGCTACTTGCCCGGTACCGAAAACGAGAAGATGTCGCCCTGGGGGCAGGCTGTCTACGACACCCTGAACGCCGTCACCACCTCCGAGGTGGTCGATGAGGTCGTGGATCGCGGGATGCTCGAGGTGCTTCCCCTCACCCATATACGTGGCCGCTCACTGCACGATGCCTTCGTGATCGTCGATGAAGCCCAGTCACTCGAGCGGAACGTGTTGCTGACGGTCCTCTCCCGTATCGGCACCGACAGTCGTGTGGTGCTGACCCACGACGTCGGGCAACGCGACAACCTGCGGGTAGGGCGATTTGACGGCGTCGTCGCCGTGGTGGAGAAACTCAAGGGCCACCCGCTCTTCGCGCACGTAACGCTCACCCGTTCGGAGCGCTCACCGATCGCCGCTCTCGTGACGGAGATGCTGGAGGATTCCCACCTCTAGGCGAGAACGAAGGCTGGCCAACGTGTGGAAGGCAAGGGTGAGGCTGGTCACACCTTGGGGCATGCCCGTGTAGTTATCGGACATGACTGCCTTGAATGTCCGAAATGTCGCGACGCGGGCCGAAATTTCGGCGTGACAATCCCGTGATCTTTGGGCACCGTAGGGGACTACTACTTCCCATAGTCCGACTGGTTCCCATTGACCGACGACGTGCCGATAGAGGAGTTCCATGCGTTTCCTTACGCGCACGAGATCCCTCCTAGCGATTTCGGCTCTCGCACTCGGCCTCATCGCGAGCACGACCTCGGCGGCGTGGGCCGATGAGGAGATCGATCCAACGCCCGAGGTCGAGGTGGCCGAGTTGTTCGACCTCGACGGCAATCCCATACCGGTGTCCGAAGATCCAGGTATTCCGGAAGGCGATGGCGATAATGCCCCGGAAATCGAAGGCTTGGACCGCGGGGAGCGGTTGGCGATCGAGCTCAGTCATGCCCTCGGTTCGGAAGTATCGCAGGACATGCGTGGCTTCAAACCGAGCCTGTACCAGGGCAAGTGGTTCATGCCGAAGAAGGAGGACGTCCGGCGCTGCATCATTGATCGCGAGGCGAATCACAACTACCGCGCGGTAAGCGCCGGAGGTCTCTATCGCGGCGCCTACCAGATGAATCGACGCCTTGCCATTGGTGCGACGCACATGATGATGCCCGAAGTTCGACGCGAGATGGGTGAACCGGGCGTCGAGATGCTCAAGCAACTTCGCAAGATCCCGACTCAGCAGTGGAACCGTTACTGGCAGGACCGGGCCTTTTGGACGATCTGGCGTAACGGTAACGGTAAGCACCACTGGCGTGGCGGTGCGTGGGGCTGCTGACAAGCGGCGTCAGTTCCCCTGAGGTGGTCCCACGGGGATGGTGGTTGCTATCGGCCTGAGGGTCTCGGCGAAGAAGTCGTTGCCCTTGTCGTCCACGACCACGAACGCCGGGAAGTCCACGACCTCGATTCGCCACACCGCTTCCATCCCCAGTTCGGGGAAGTCGAGAACCTCGACTTTCGTGATGTTGTCTTGAGCGAGCCGAGCGGCAGGTCCGCCGATGGAACCCAGGTAGAAGCCACCGTTCTCCTTGCACGCATTCGTCACCGCTGCGGACCGGTTGCCCTTCGCGAGCATCACGTACGAACCACCGGCCTTTTGGAATTGATCCACATAGGAGTCCATTCGCCCGGCCGTGGTGGGGCCGAATGATCCGGACGCATAACCCTCGGGGGTCTTGGCTGGGCCTGCGTAGTAGACAGCGTGATCGCGCATGTACTGCGGCATCGGATCACCGCGATCGAGCATCTCCTTGATGCGGGC
>CAYPSE010000110.1:0-5650 GCA_964413305.1 uncultured Rubrivirga sp.
ACATCCCGCGACTGGTGCCCACGTGGACCAAGCCGATCATCGTCGGTCGCCATGCTTTCGGTGATCAGTACCGCGCCACCGACTTCAAGGTCGAGAAGGCCGGAACGCTGACCATGACCTTCACCCCGGCGGATGGCTCGGAGCCGATGGAGTTCAACGTCTTCGATTTCCCCGCCGGTGGAGTGGCGATGGGGATGTACAACCTCGACGAATCGATTCGCGATTTCGCCCGTGCCTCGTTCAGGTATGGACTGGCGCGCAACTATCCGGTGTATATGTCCACGAAGAACACGATCCTCAAGGCTTATGACGGCCGGTTCAAGGATATTTTCGCTGAGATCTTCGATGCCGAGTTCAAGGACGACTTCGAGAAAGCCGGCATTACCTACGAGCACCGCCTCATCGACGACATGGTCGCCGCCGCCTTGAAGTGGGAGGGCGGCTATGTGTGGGCATGCAAGAACTACGACGGCGACGTCCAGTCAGACACCGTGGCGCAAGGCTTCGGCTCCCTGGGCTTGATGACCTCGGTGTTGATGACACCGGACGGAAAGACGGTCGAGGCCGAGGCGGCCCATGGCACAGTCACGCGACACTTCCGCCAGCACCAGCAGGGCAAGCCCACCTCCACCAACCCGATCGCGTCGATCTTCGCGTGGACGCGTGGGCTCGAGCACCGCGGGAAGCTCGATGGGACGCCCGAGGTGAGCGAGTTCGCTCGAACCCTGGAGCGCGTGTGCGTTCAGACGGTCGAGGAGGGGAAGATGACTAAGGACCTCGCTTTGCTCATCGGACCCGACCAGCCGTGGCAGACCACGCAGGAGTTCTTGGGGTCGATCGACGAGAACCTGCAGAAGGCGATGCGCTAGGCGCGCTGGGTTCGCATCAAGCTTTCCTGTACCACCGATGCCACGAGGCATCCGGCTTCGTTGTAGAACAGTCCTCGCGCGAGACCGTGCCCACCGCCGGCCGCGGGGGTGTCCTGGTCGAAGAGCAACCAGGAGTGTGTATCTACCGGGGCGTGGAACCACATCGCGTGATCGATGGAGGCGACCTGCAGAGAACCGCGCTGTTCGCGGTGCGGGCTGGTGGCCGTGGTGACCATGCTCAGGTCGGACAGGTAGGTCAATGCGCACGCCTGGATCAGCGGATCGTCGGGCATAGGTTCGGTGATGCGAACCCATGCCATGCGTTCGTAGCGACCATCGGTCATCTCGAGTGGCCCATCGGTCGGGCTCAGGGTGCGCATCTCGATCAGTGACTGGTCGGGGAAATCGAAATCCGCCGCCTTGGCACCGAGGGGGAGTACGCGGGCAGCTAGGTCTACTTCTCGGGCATCGCCTGGAGCCGCCACGTCGGGCATCTGGAACTGATGGTCGGGTCCGGGATCCACGACGGAGAACGAAGTGGTCATCATGAAGATCGTCTCGCCTTGCTGGACCGCCCGAACGATGCGCGTGGAGAAGGAACCGCCATCGCGGGGGCGGTCGACCAAGTAGGTGATGGTGTCCTTGGTGCGCCCCGGTCGCAGGAAGTATCCGTGCAGCGAATGGACCCGCCGATCGGGCTGATCGATCGTCCTGCCGGCCGCCATGAGAGCCTGCGCCGCGATCTGGCCACCGTAGGCGCGCAGCGGGGCTCCGGAATGACAGATCCCGGTGAAGATGTCCCGATCGACGGCGGTCAGGGAAAGTCGATTCACGAAGTGTTCATCGCCGTACTTATCGTGGCTGTACGCGTCGTGGATCGCACTCACGAGAAGACCCTAGCCGCGGCTCTCGGGTGCACATCCGAAGCCGACGGCAGGGACTTTGGAAGGATGGGGGAATGGCAGTCAACGAACGCCCCCGAGTCCTGTCGGGAATCCAGCCCACCGCGGACTCCTTCCATATCGGGAACTACCTGGGAGCGTTGCGCGAATGGGTGCGGCTGCAAGATACGCACGACGCCTTCTACTGCGTGGTCGATCAACATGCGATCACCGTGGAGCACGACCCGCAGTTGCTTCGGGAGCGGACGTTGGTGTCCTTCGCCCAATTGCTTGCCGTGGGCCTGGATCCCGAACGCTCCACTCTCTTCGTGCAAAGCCAGGTTCCCGAGCACAGTCAGTTGGCGTGGGTCCTGGAATGCCAGACCGGATTCGGGGAAGCCGGACGTATGACGCAGTTCAAGGACAAGAGCGCCAAGGGTGGGGCGGACCGATCAACGGTCGGTTTGTTCACCTACCCGATCTTGCAGGCCGCGGACATCTTGATCTACCAGGCCAACGGGGTTCCGGTCGGTGAAGACCAGCGTCAGCACCTCGAGTTGACGCGCAACTTGGCGCAGCGTTTCAACGCGCGGTTCGGGGAGACATTCGAGGTTCCCGAGCCGTACATCGTCAAGGAGACGGCCAAGATCGTCGATCTTCAAGACCCCACCGCGAAGATGAGCAAGTCGAGTCCTCCGGGATGCATATTCATGCTCGACGAGGACTCCGTGACCACCAAGAAGATCAAGTCGGCGGTGACCGACTCCGAGCGGGAGATCGTGTTCGATCCGGATAGCAAGCCGGGTGTTTCGAATTTGTTGATCATGCAGCAGGCGATTCGTGGCTTGTCGATGGAGGAGATCGTCGCCGGCTATGCCGAGAAGGGCTATGGCGACCTGAAGAAAGAAACCGCCGAACTGGTCGTGGAAGCCATCGCACCGTTCCGAGAGCGAACTCGTGAGTACCTGGCTGATCCGGCCGAACTCCAGCGCACCATGCATCGAGGAGCCGATAAGGCTCGTTCGGTTGCCAGTGTGACCTTGGCGGATGTCTACGACAAGGTCGGCTTCGTCAGGGCGTGAGCCGGCTCGTCAGACCGCAACTCGACGGCGACGCCGAGTGAAGATCCTTCGGACGACCGCGACGAGTGCCACCGCGATCACCGCGGAGAAGACCGTCAACCATCCCCAGGCGGTGGGTGAAAGCGAAGATAGCGTCGGGGGTTCTTGACTTGCAGTGACGTCGGAGACCAGCACCGGATCCGTCGGACTCGTCGTCTCCGGTGACGCCGGAGCAGATGCCGACGTGACCTGATCGGACGCAGGGCCAACCAATTCCCCAACCGGGATGATCTCGTCGCGATTGGCGAATCCCCAGTTCAGGAGTTTGCGCGCCGCCTCGTCGCTGGGTTCACGAATTCCCATCAGGGCGACGATCAGGGTGCGACCATCTCGCTCGGCTGCGCCGATGAACGTCCGTCCGGCCTTGCTGGTGTAGCCGGTCTTCACCCCGACCGCTCCGGGGTAGCCGTCCATCACCAGGTCGTTCTGGTTGTAGATGGTGATGGGCTTCTTGCGCTTCTTCCTCGGGTTGGGGAATTCGGCGGACTTGGCCATCGCGTAGCGGCGGAAGTCCTCGCGTTCCAATGCAGCGCGGGCAATCAGCGCGAGGTCGTACGCGGTCGACAGTTGCCCGGGGGCATCAAGACCGCTGGTGTTGCGGGCGGTGGTGTTGTAGGCCTGCAAGTCCGCGGCCACCTGGTTCATCTGCTCGACGGTCTTCTTGACGCTGGAATGTGCCTGCGCTAGCGCGATCGCAGCATCGTTGCCGCTCGGAAGCATCAGCCCATAGAACAGCTGGTCGACCGTGTACGCCCGACCTTGTCGGATCCCGACTTTGCTGCCGTAGGTGTTCTGCGCCTTGGCGGTGCCGGTCCAGGTCGCATCGGGGTCGAGTTCGGGGAGCAGGGTGAGTGCGGTCAGCGTCTTCAGCGTGCTCGCGGGACGGCGCTGCTTGTGGGCCCGCTTCGCGGCAAGCACCTCACCGGTGGTGGCGTCGACCAGCACCCAGGTCCGGGCCTTCACCTTCGGCAGCTCGCGGGCACCGCCACTGAGGTCGGCAATGGGTCCCTTCTCGGCGAGCCGGGGACCGCCGAGGACGTCGCTTCGGAACGTGGGTTCGAGTTCAGCGGGTTCAGCGGACGTTGGTGGGGACACGCCCGACGAAGGAGAGGGATCGGGGGAAAGCTCCACCAGCGGTGCCGGAGTGGGGGTGATCTCGTTGGCAGATGCCGCTGGACTGACAGTCCACAAGGAGGCCGTCAGTCCCCCTGCGGTGATCATGACCATCGTTGACCGAGCAAGGCGCATAGGACTGCCATGGTAAGCCTGACCGCGAGGGAACCCCCACTAGCCTGGAGCACCGACCCTGAGGAGAGACATGTCGACCGTCCTGCCTGAGCGCACCCCTACCGGCCTGCTCATCGGAGGGGATTGGCTGCAGACGGCCACCCACCTCAACGTGGTCAACCCCGCGACGCTCGGCACCCTCGCGGAAATCGGCGATGCCACCCCGGCAGAAGGCCTTCAGGCGGTGGCTGCTGCCCACGAGGCGTTCCAGACTTGGGGCCTGTCCTCGTCGCGGTCGCGAGCGGAGATTCTGCGCAAGGCTTTCGAGATCATGACGGCTGAGATCGAGGACTGCGCACGGTTGATCTCGCTGGAAAACGGCAAGGCTTGGCGTGACGCCATGGGCGAGGCGGTCTATGCGGCGGAGTTCTTCCGCTGGTTCTCCGAGGTCGCCGCGCACGTCCAAGGTGACTTCCGCTACGGCCCCAATGGCGACAAGACGATCATCACCGATTACCGACCGCTGGGCGTGGCGTATCTGATCACGCCGTGGAACTTCCCCGCCGCGATGGCGACCCGCAAGCTCGCACCGGCTTTGGCGGCTGGTTGCACCACGGTGTTGAAGCCGGCCGGCGAGACGCCGCTCACTGCGTTGTGGGTCGCGGACGTTCTCGAGCGAGCTGGCGCACCGGCTGGCGTGGTGAACGTCATCACCACCTCGCAGTCCAGTGCTGTTTCCGAGGCGATCTTGGCCGACTCACGGGTTGCGACCTTGTCCTTCACCGGTTCGACCTACGTCGGCAAGTTGCTCTTGGAGCAGACGGCCAAGCGGGTGCTGCCTTCGTCGATGGAACTCGGTGGCAATGCCCCCTTCTTGGTGCTCGAAGGAGCCGACGTCGACAAGGCCGTTGAAGGTGCCATGATCGCCAAGATGCGCAACGGCGGTGCAGCCTGCACCGCGGCCAACCGCTTCTACGTGCATGCGTCGCTCGCCGATGAGTTCGCACTGAAGTTCGAAGCAGCACTGCGGGGGTTGAAGATCGGACCGGGAATCGACCAGGCCAATGACCTCGGTGCCATGGTCTCGATCAAGGAGCGCGACAAGATCCTCGAACTCGTCCAATCCGCCGAGTCGGAGGGGACGCACGCGGCCGCCGTCAGCGAGGCTCCCGCGGAAGGCGCATTCATCGCCCCGTACATCATCCGCGGTGTGCAGCACGGTTCCACGCTGACCCGTAACGAGATCTTCGGTCCCGTTGCGCCGATCGTCACTTTCGAGGATCAAGCCGCAGCGATCCGGATGGCCAACGACACCGAGTACGGACTTATCTCCTACGTCTTCGCTCAGGATGCGGGCGAGGGCATCAAGGTCGCGCGGCAAATGGAATCGGGCATGGTCGCGATCAACCGAGGTCTGGCCTCCGATCCGGCGGCGTCATTCGGTGGCATGAAGGAATCCGGCCTTGGTCGCGAGGGTGGTTTCGACGGAATCCACGAGTTTCTGGAGACCCAGTACTTCGCCGTCGACCTCTAACCGCGAACTGCCAACAAT
>CAYPSE010000111.1:0-5621 GCA_964413305.1 uncultured Rubrivirga sp.
CGCCCTTGGGGCCTTCGTATCGAATGACGACGACGTCCCCCGCCTGGATCGTCCCATCCTCCAGCGCGGCCATCGCCGCCTGCTCACGCTCGAAAACGCGCGCGGTTCCTTCGAACACTTCGACGGGAATCCCGGCGTTCTTCACCACGGCACCCTCAGGACACATCGAACCGGACAGGATCGTGATGCCACCTGTCGGCGCGATCGCCTGCTGCGATGCCTTGAGGATCGTTCCGTCGGGATCCGGCGGTGCGATGTCCGCGAGGTTCTCCGCCATCGTCTTGCCCGTGACCGTCAGGCAGTCCCCGTGCATCAGACCTGCGTCCAGTAGGGCCCGCATGATCACCGGCACGCCACCAACGCGGTCCACGTCGCTCATCACGTAACGACCGAAGGGCTTGACGTCCGCCAACAGGGGAACCTTCGACCCGATGCGATGGAAGTCCTCCATGTGCAGTTCCACATTGGCCTCGTGCGCGATCGCCAGCAGATGAAGGACCGCGTTGGTCGAGCCGCCGAAGGCCATGAGGACGGCGATCGCGTTCTCGAGCGACTGTCGGGTGATGATGTCGCGGGTGGTGATGCCCTGGCGCAGCAACTCCACGACGGCTTCACCGCTCTTGCGGGCATAGCCGTCGCGGCGACGATCCACCGCGGGAGGCGCGGCCGAACCCGGAAGGGACATACCCATCGCCTCTGCGGCACTGGCCATCGTGTTCGCGGTGTACATGCCACCGCAGGCACCCTCACCCGGGCAGATCGCCCGCTCGATGCGGTCCACGTCCTCGCGTGACATCAGGCCGCGGGCGCAGGCACCGACTGCTTCGAAGGCGTCGATGATCGTGACGTCCTTCTCGGTGCCGTCGCTGAGTTTCACGTGGCCGGGAAGGATCGAACCGGCGTAGACGAACACAGCCGCGATGTCCAAACGAGCCGAGGCCATGAGCATGCCCGGGAGCGACTTATCACAGCCGGCGAAGGTGACGATGCCGTCCAGGCGCTCCGCCTCGACCACTGCCTCGACGGAGTCGGCGATGATCTCGCGACTGACCAGGGAGAAGTGCATTCCCTCGTGGCCCATCGAAATACCGTCGGACACCGAGATGGTGCCGAATTCCATCGGGAAGCCCCCGGCTGCGTGGACACCCTCCTTCGCCGAGGTGGCAAGGCGGTCCAAGGACAGATTGCAGGGAGTGATCTCGTTCCAACTGGACGCGATTCCCACCTGGGGTTTGGCGAAGTCCTCGTCCCCCATGCCGACCGCGCGCAGCATGCCGCGCGCAGCGGCCCTCTCAAGTCCGTCTGTTACGTCACGACTGCGTGGCTTGATATCCGGCATAGCCGCAGATTAGTGCTCGTACCTGACGGCTACGGATCAGGGAGCGACAACGTTGTCGAGCGGCTCACCGCTGCGCCACCGGTCCACTTGCCGAGCGATCAAGCGCCGCGCCAGGCGGGGGAAGGCATCGGTGTCCCCGCCGACATGCGGGGTGATCAACACTCCCGGAGCCGTCCACAGCGGATGATCGGCCGGTAGCGGCTCTGGATCTACCACATCGAGTGCCACCTCTATCCGCGGTAGGTGCTCGAGGAGATCATCGGTCACCACCACCGCCCCCCGCGCCACATTGACCAACAAGGATCCATCTCGCATGCGTGCCAAGAAGTCGTGGTCGACCATGCCATCGGTTTCGGACGTGAGGGGAACCGCGAGAATCACCACATCGGCATCGCCGAGAAGGTCGGGAAGTTCCTCGACGCCCGCCACGTCCTGCCGGCGCGTACGGCCGACCAACCGAACCTGACAGCCCATCGGACGGAGGCAGTCCGCGATTCGCGCACCCACACCACCGGCCCCGATGATCAGGATTCGGGCTTCCTGCAACGAGCGTCCGCGACTGTGGGCCCACTCGCCCTTCACCATGTCCCGCGCGGCGCGGTCGATGCCGCGCCACTTCGCGATGATCAAGCCCACGGTGAGTTCGGCGGTGCTCTGCTCGTGCACGCCAGCTGCGTTGCACAACGTGACGCGCTTCGGAAGGTGCTGCAGAACGTGTTCGAAGCCGATCGTGGACAGTTGCACCACAGCCAGATTCGGAAAGTGCTGCATCCATTCAGGGTTCGGATTCTCCAGGTACTCAGGCACGAAGAAGCCGACGCGATCGCTGACGCTCACATCAGGGAATTCCCCCGATCCATACGAGACGCAATCGGGCAGGTCGGACAGAGCCAACATCTCGGGCACAAGCACCAGGTCAGCAGGCACGTGCTCTAGCCCTCGACTCCCAGATGGGCTAGCAGGAGTGCGCGCACCTTGGCCGCGTCGGCCTGACCTTGGGTCGCCTTCATCACCGCTCCGACGATCGCGCCAGCGGCCTGGACCTTGCCGCCGCGGATCTTCTCGGCGACGTCGGGCTGCTCGGCGAGCGCGGCTTCGATCGCGGAGATCAGCGTGGAGTCGTCGCTCACCACTACCAGACCTCGAGCCGACACGACAGCGTCGACGTCGCCCTCCCCGGCCACGACGCCTTCGAATACCTGGCGCGCGAGCTTGTCGGTGAGCGAACCATCGGCGATGAGCGCTTCGACGCGAGAGATATGAGCGGACGTGACTCCAAGGTCCGCCAGCGTGATCCCTCGTTCATTGGCCATGCGGGTGAACTCACCGGTCCACCACTTGCGCGCTGCGGCCTGATCAACACCGGCCGCCACCGTCTCCTCGACGAGGTCGAGGGCCTCGGCGTTCACCAACGTGGCCATATCCAGATCGCTGATTCCCCATTCCTGCTGAAGGCGGGCCCTGCGCACGGAGGGAACTTCGGGCAACGTCCCCCGGAGTTCCTCGACCCACTCCGCGGTCGGTGCCACCGGAACGAGGTCGGGCTCGGGGAAGTACCGATAGTCCTCGGCGTGTTCCTTGGACCGACCCGGCGTGGTCTCCCCGGTGTCCTCATGGAAGTGCCGGGTCTCCTGGATGACGCGACCGCCACTGGAGAGAACCGCGGCTTGGCGCTCGATCTCGAAGCGCACGGCCCTTTCCACCGAACGCAGGGAGTTGACGTTCTTGGTCTCCGATCGAGTTCCCCACGCTTCACCCGCGGGCGCAAGCGAGACGTTCACGTCGCATCGCAGGGAACCCTGATCCATTCGAACATCGGAGACCCCCAAGGCCCGCATCAAGTCGCGCAACTCTGTCACGTAGGCACGAGCAACCACCGGGGCGAGGGCACCGGTTCCTACGATCGGCTTGGTGACGATCTCGATCAACGGGATACCGGCACGGTTGTAGTCCACAAGCGAGTAGTCGGCGCCATGGATGCGGCCGGTGTCGCCGCCAGCGTGGGTGAGTTTTCCGGTGTCCTCTTCCATGTGCACGCGTTCGATCTCCACGCGGAATTCGCGCGGCCCCTCGTCGGTGGGAATCGTCACGTCCAGATATCCATCCGTGCACAGGGGCTCGTCGTACTGACTCACCTGGTAGTCCTTGGGCATATCGGGATAGAAGTAGTTCTTGCGCGCGAAACGACACCAGGACGCGATGTCGCAATGCAGAGCCAAACCCATCCTGATGGTGGATTCCACCGCCGCGCCGTTAACCACCGGCAACGAACCTGGCAGACCGAGGCACACTGGACACACCTGCGTGTTCGGTGCAGCGCCGAACCCCGTGGCGCACGAGCAGAACATTTTGGAAGCAGTTCCGAGTTCAACGTGAGTCTCCAAACCCATGACGGGTTCGAAGGCCGCAAGCGCGTCATCGAAGTTCATTCGTACGTCCGATTGAGCCGTCATAGTGACGGCACCTCCTCGATCAGATTGTGACCCCACCTATCCACCAATGCCTGCTCCAAGGCGCTACCGACTCGATACAGCCGGTCATCGCCAAGTGCCGGGGCCATGATCTGCAAACCAACCGGCAGACCGTCTTCGGGTGCCAAGCCGATGGGTACCGACATCGCACAGTTGCCCGCGAGATTGACCGGGATAGTGGCGATGTCGTTGAGATACATGGCTAGTGGATCATCGATCTTCTCACCGATGGGGAAAGCGGTCGTGGGCGCGGTGGGTGAAATCAGGACATCCACCTGCTCGAAGGCGGCCGCGAAATCACGCGAGATGAGTGTGCGCACTTTCTGCGCCTGCCCGTAATAGGCGTCGTAGTAGCCACTCGATAGTGCGTACGTACCCAACATGATTCGACGCTTGACTTCAGCGCCGAACCCGGCTTCGCGTGTTTGCGACATGACGTCCTCGACGGATGCATCCGGGTTATCCCCCACCCGCAGGCCGTATCGCATGCCATCGAAGCGTGCGAGGTTGCTCGATGCCTCAGACGGCAGGATCAGGTAGTAGGCCCCCAAGGCGTAGTCGAAGTGAGGACACGAAACCTCGATCACCTCGGCGCCGAGATCGGTGAGGACGGTCACCGCTTCATCGAAGCGTTGACGGACACCGGACTGATACCCCTGCCCTCCGAGTTCGCGTACCAGACCTATGCGCATGCCACGCACATCCGCCGTGCGGGCCGCAGCCACCACATCGGGGACCGGTGCATTGATCGAGGTCGAATCCCGCGGGTCGAATCCGGCTATCACCTCGTGCAGCAAGGCGGCATCGAGAACCGTTCGTGCGCAAGGACCCGCTTGGTCCAGCGAGGACGCCAGCGCGACCAATCCGTATCGCGAGACTGCGCCGTAGGTCGGCTTGACGCCCACGGTTCCCGTGACAGCGGCTGGCTGACGGATGGAACCGCCGGTATCCGTACCGACCGCCAACGGAGCCTCGAAAGCCGCAAGTGCAGCGGCCGAGCCGCCACCGGAGCCGCCCGGAATACGTTGCAAGTCCCACGGATTGCGAGTGGGTCCGTAGGCGCTGTGCTCAGTGGAGGAACCCATCGCGAACTCATCCATGTTCGTCTTGCCCAACACGATCACGCCAGCGTCGCGCAGCCGTTCGACGACGGTGGAATCGTATGGCGGCCGCCACCCTTCGAGGATGCGCGAACCGCAGGTGGTTGGAACGCCCCTCATCGTCAAGACGTCCTTCAGTGCCAGTGGGACTCCGGCAAGGGCACCCAGGGGACTGCCGTCGGCCCGCCGTTCATCGATCTGCCGGGCGGCGGCCAAAGCCGCGTCGCGATCGACGAACAAGAAGGCGTGCACGCGATCATCGACCGCATCGATGCGATCCAAACACGCTTGGGTCAATTCGACGGAGGTGATCTCCCCTGCCTGCAGCGCAGCGGACAAAGTCGCGGCGTCTTGGCGGATCAGATCAGCGTCGGCGATAGCTCCGTTCAGCGGCGACATCTCACTCCTCGCCCAAGATCCGCGGCACGCGGAATCGATCGTCTTCCCACGCTGGAGCGGCAGCCGCCACTTCCTCCCGCTCGAGTCCTGGCTTGACGACGTCCGCTCTGAATACGTTCGTCACCGGGATGGGATGGGATGTGGGCGGGATGTCCGCCGCGACCACTTCGGAGACTCGGGCCACCGCGTCCACGATCGCCGACAGTTGCTCGGCATAGTGACGGGTTTCGTCCTCGGTCAACTCCAAGCGAGCGAGATGGGCGAGGTGCTGGACTTCCTCGCGGGAGATCTGTGCCATGACCTCATCCTTGC
>CAYPSE010000112.1:0-5616 GCA_964413305.1 uncultured Rubrivirga sp.
GCTTCTCCACCGGGTGTTCGTCGACCGGGATGCCGCGGCCATCGTCGGTGACGCGCACGGAGCCGTCGGCCAGGATCGCCACGGCGATGGTGGTGGCGTAGCCGGCCATCGCCTCGTCGACGGAGTTGTCGACCACCTCGTAGACCAGGTGATGCAAGCCCCGCTCGCCGGTGGATCCGATGTACATGCCCGGGCGCTTGCGCACCGCGTCGAGACCCTCGAGCACGGTGATGGCACTTGCGTCGTAGGACACGTACGCCTCCTTGATCGTGAAATGAAGCCAGGCTCCGGCGGGGCCAGGAAGGCCCCAGAGCCGGAACGTCATTCTATCCCTGGAGCCGGACATTCTGTGCGACCGACCTGCCCCGAATCGGGCCGAGAATGCATAACAGACCGAATCGACCCCTAGGTCTCGTAGCCCCGTACGAAAACCCTGGGTTCAGCCCTCAGCAAAGCCCCTGGCCGGTCATTCACGTGGCTGGGAAAGCGTTGGTGCATCTCTCCACCAGTCGGGTCAACGAGTCCGGTTCGTCAGCCGTAGGTGTCTCGGGGGCCGCGCCCTTTGACGACCCGGGGGCCTGACCTCCACGAGGGGGCCTGGGGCCCGCGAACGCTCACGGTCCGCACGAGGCCCTCTCCCGACGCGCCCGGGCTCAAGGCCGAGCGGATCTGCCGAAGCAGAGTGTCCGAGAGCAGTCGGATCTGCGTAGCCCAGGCCGTGGAATCGGCCTTGAGCACCAGTTCCCCGTCTGTCCACGACTCGACCACCACGTGCTCGGCCACCTCCGGGCCCACCACATCGGCCCACGACTCGACCAACCGGGCCATCGCAGTCGATCCCTGCCACCCTTGTTCGGCGAGGAAGTCGTCCACGACGGATCCCACCAGTTGAGGATCTCGCGAGCTACCGGACGTTCGTTTCCTACCGCGCGCCGCGGTTTTGCCGCTGCCTTCCCGTTGTCCACTGCGCTTGGCTCGCCCTAGCGCACGAGCGGCGACGCGTAAGGCGTCTGCGTCCGGATCAACGTCCTGATCGACGTTGGAATCCTTAGTCCCGTCCTGCGCCAGGTCCTCATCGCTCATGCGGCATTCACCCGGCTCACTGACCCTTTGACCACTTCGAAACGCGCACCGGTCAACTCTTGTGGAACATCCTCGGCGACCGCGGCTGTGATAAACACTTGCGTGCTCACGTGCACCATGTCGGCAAGATGTCGACGACGCGTGGTGTCAAGTTCGGCGAACACATCATCCAAAATGATGATCGGATCGACGCCGTCGGCGCGCAGCACATCGGCTGCACCAAGGCGAAGCGACAAAGCCATCGACCACGATTCACCGTGCGATGCATAACCCTTGACAGGAAAGCCGTCGAGTTCGATTTCCACATCGTCGCGGTGCGGCCCCGCCAAAGTAACGCCGCGACGGAACTCATCCTCCACGCGCGCATGCGCGTCCGTGATGAATGCGTTGCGGATATCTTCGATCGTCGCAGTGGAATTCGAGGTGGTGTCCGCGAGCGAAGGTGACGAAGGCCGGTAACGAATATCCACCTGCGCCGTCCCCGCGATGCGTTCATACGCGCGCTGAACGTTCGGACGTAGATCCTCCACGAACTGCTGGCGATTGCGGATGATGTCGCTGCCGAAGTCAATGAGCTGCTCATCCCACGCCGACAATGTCTGTCGCATACTCGACGACATTCGGCCACCGGCAGACTTCAACAAGGCATTGCGTTGCCTGAGGACTTTGTCGTAGTCGGCGCGAACACCCGAGATTCGCGGGTGGCGTTGAATGGTCATCTCGTCCAGGAATCGACGACGATCCCCCGGATCACCCCGCACCAAGGACAGGTCCTCCGGCGCGAACACGATCGAGCGAACGATGCCGAGAATGTCGCGAGCTCGAGTCGCCGTCGAGCGGTTGATACGCACTTTGTTCGCACCACCGGGGTTGATCTGCAGGTCGACGGACACCGAACGATCCTCTTCACGAATGCGTGCGCGAACCACCGCATTCTCCGCACCTACCCGTACCAGTGGCGCATCCTGGGAGACACGGTGACTGTTGAGCGTGGCCAGGTAGGCAATGGCCTCGATGATGTTGGTCTTTCCCTGGCCGTTCATACCGATGAACGACGTGACACCGGGAGTGAAGTCCATATCCGCCTGCTCGTAGGAGCGGAAGTCCGTCAGGCTCAATGCCTGCACCCACATGGTCAGCCGGTGAGTCGGACGGGCATCAGCAGGTACTGGTACGCAGGCATCGGGCCATCGTCGTTCACACCCACCATCACCGCAGGCCGGGTCGCCTGGGTGAACGCGAAACGAGCGCTGGGTGCGTTGATCGCAGCAAGACCGTCGAGTAGATATCCAGGATTGAAGGCAATCTCGATGTCGTCGCCCTCAATCGACGCCTCGAGGGCTTCCTCGGCCTGGGCATCGTCGCCGGCACCGGCGCGCAAAGCTACCTCCGAATGCGCGAACGTCAAGCGCACCGGAGTGTTGCGTTCGGCCACTAGTGCAACACGCTTCACCGCTTCAATCAACGCTGCGGTATCGACGGTTGCGTGGGTTGACGACTCGTTGGGCAGCAGCGATCTGTACTTCGGGAACTCACCGTCGAGCAGTCGAGTGGTGGTGCGACGGTCATCACCCTCGAAACCCATCAACCGCTCACCCTCCGGCGGTAGGGACAGGGAAACGGTCGAACCACCGCTGAGGGATTTCGCTGTGTCGGCCAAGGTTTTCGCAGGAACCAACAACTCCGCATGCGCCTTGGAGTCGGTAGGCGTCCAATCGATTTCCCGGACGGCCAGGCGATAGCGATCCGTCGCGGCGAGCACAATCGAGGACCCATCGATCTCCACGCGAATTCCGGTGAGTGTGGGCAAAGTGTCGTCGCGTCCAGCCGCGATGGCCACCTGCGTGACCGCATGGCCGAAGACGCTTGCATCGATTGTGCCGCTGCTCTCCGGCATCGGTGGAAGTGCCGGGTAGTCCTCGAGCGGCAGAGTCGGCAGGGTGAACGACGAACGTCCGCAGGTGATGACCGCACGGTTTCCTTCGAGGGCGATCACGACCGGTTGGGCGGGAAGTGAGCGGGCGATATCAGCGAGCAGCCGACCGGACAACAGTGCCTTGCCCGGTGTCTCGACATCAGCATCCAACGAAGCACGCGTGGAAACCTCATAGTCGAAACCGCTCAACGAGACCGAATCCCCCGCAGCCTCGACGACCAGCCCGGCGAGAACCGGAAGGCTGGGTCGGTTGGGCAACGTTCGAGCGGACCACGCGACAGCGTCGGCGAGTGAATCGCGTTCAACTCTGATCTTCACTCGTGTCCTCCTTCGTAGCGCTGCCTTCGGTGGCGCTGCCTTCGTGTCCGTACGCAGTCAGGGATGCGCAGGCGCGCGAATCCCGAGGGTACGGGAGTTGTCCACCGCCCACCCGGTGTAGGTGATGGAAGAAACCTTGGTGATTCCGTGTAGTAGTAGTCGTAGGGCTTGGGGAAAGTGTGGATGGGGTCGTTCTTCCCCGTGAATGGCTACCTGAGGCCTGTGGATGGTGTGTTGAAGCCACCCGCGAGCCTTGGGGAGGGGATGGGGACAAAGCCCCAGGTGGAGTACGACGTCCACATACTCCCAGCGAATATGCACAGCCCTGGCCGTGTGAGTCGGGAATCTGACTCGCTTTCATCCACAAGTGGTCCACAGATGGGGATAGCCGTACGCAAACCCCAAATCGGACAACCAAATGGGAGTTATCAACAGCCTTATACACAAGCTTCCTCCACATCTGGGGAGAACTTGGGGATATTTGCGGTTGGGGTGACGTGTGTGACAGAAGGGAGAAGGTGTTCATTAGGTTGGCCGTGGCTGGGATTTGATGCGGCTGGTGAGGTCGGTTACCTGGTTGAACAGGGAGCGACGCTCGGCCATGAGTTGACGGATCTTGCGATCGGCATGCATGACGGTCGTGTGGTCACGGCCACCGAATGCCTGGCCGATCTTCGGCAACGAAAGATCGGTGAGCTCCCGACACAGATACATCGCGATCTGCCTGGCGGTGACGAGTACGCGGGAGCGACTGGTGCCGCATAGGTCCTCCACCGTCACCCCGAAGTACTGCGCCGTCGCGGCCATGATCTGGGCCGCGGTTATCTCGGGCCCGGTCTCGGAAGGAAGTAGATCCTTGAGAACGATCTCGGTGATGGTCAGGTCAACAGGCTGACGGTTCAACGACGCGAACGCTGTGACACGAATCAGCGCACCCTCGAGTTCGCGGATGTTGGTGGAGATCTTCGATGCGATGTACTCCAGCACCTCCGGTGGAGCAACCAGGCGTTCGTGTTTAGTCTTCTTACGCAGGATGGCGATGCGAGTTTCGAGATCAGGCGGCTGAATATCGGTGATCAGACCCCACTCGAAACGAGAACGCATGCGGTCTTCGAACTCCTGCAACTGCTTCGGCGGCAAATCCGAGGTAATCACGATCTGTTTGTTGGCATTGTGCAAGGTATTGAAGGTATGAAAAAACTCTTCCTGCGTTTGGACTTTTCCGCTCAGGAATTGGATGTCGTCGACGAGGAGAACGTCCGTTTCCCGATAACGACGTTGGAACGCGGCTGCCTTGTCATCGCGGATCGAGTTGATGAACTCGTTGGTGAATTCCTCCGAACTGACGTACCGGACGTGCGTGCCCTTGTAGAGAGTGCGCGTGTAGTGACCGATGGCGTGCAGCAGATGGGTCTTACCCAAACCGGAGCCGCCGTAAATGAAAAGGGGGTTGTATGCGCGCGCTGGCTGCTCTGCCACGGCAACAGCAGCCGCATGGGCGAAGCGGTTGCTGGAACCGATCACGAACGTGTCGAAGATGTATTTGTCGTTGAGTCGCCCATCGCCGGATCGGGTGTCGGGTGAGCCGGTACCGGGTCGGGGATTGTCCTCCCAAGGAGCGCTCGGTGTGGACACCTCGACGATCGGATCGTCGGCGTAGGTGGCGTCGGCCATCTCGTCGGTGGTGACGTCGTCGACAGGAGGGGTGATCGTGGGGTCCACCGTCACGGCGAGGCGGACCTCTTGGCCGATGGTGGCCGTCAAGGCCCGCACCACGATGGGGCGTAACCGCGTCTCGAGCACGTCCTTGGTGAACTCATTCGGGGCGGCTACCAAGGCGGTGTCGCCCACGAGGCCCAGGGGTTGGGTCAAGGTGACGAATGCCCGCTGCTGGGCGGGAAGTTCGTCGTCGGTGAGGCTGGCCATCGCCGCTTCCCAGAAGGGAGCGAGGTCGTTTTCCTCAGCCACGCCGCACATCCTCGCTGTCTGTCAAGAACTTGTCCACATGGTTATCCACAGGTGTGGAAGCGGAACCGTCACACTAGCGATCCACCCTGATCCACACAAGGTTGATGGTGAGATTTTTTCCGCGGGGGACCCCGGTTTGACCTCCCATCGGTGCGCGCCTTACCCTTGAGCGCTCTGCTGCGCCTAGGCCCGCAGTCGGGTGATGGATCCCAGGCCTCATTCCCCAGGAGCTCCACGATGAAGCGCACGTTCCAGCCCAACAACCGGCGTCGGGCACGCAAGCACGGTTTTCGGGCACGTATGCGCACCCG
>CAYPSE010000113.1:0-5603 GCA_964413305.1 uncultured Rubrivirga sp.
TCGGCGACCTGCTGTTCGCGCTCACCGCACTGGCGCGTGAGCATGGCTGGGATGCGGAAGCTGCACTACGTGGGGCGGTTCGCGAGCGCCTGAATCTGATCCGTCGAATCGAGCAGGGGCAGTGAATCAGGCCACCCAGGAATTCCGGCTTCTCGCCGAGCGTGCCATCGATGGATGTCTGGCAGCGGACCCCGTGGCGGCAACGTGGCTAGGAGATCACCGCTTCGATGCACATCTGCCGGACTACTCCTCGGCCGCTTCGGATTCACGCGCCCGGGAAATCGACGAGCAGTTGACCGCGATCGACGCGATCGACGACGTGGAATTGGACGTGGTCGATCTCGTTGATCTGGAAATCCTCCGCTCGCGATTGCAGCGTGAGGCGTTCGAGATCGAAGAGCTCCGCGCTCCGGAATGGAACCCGCTCGTCTGGAACCCCGGCACTGCCGTGCATCTGCTCCTATCGCGGGACTTCGCACCGTGGCCGGAACGCTTCGCCAGCCTCGATGGTCGGCTCACCGAGATACCGGAGTTCTTGGAACAGGCGCGTTCCACGTTGAACTCGATGCCCCAGATCCACGCCGAGACGGCCATCTCGCAACTGCAAGGGATGCGGCAACTGATCGAGGGCACGCTGGCTGCCGAGTGTGCTCGTCAGGGGACTCCTGTCCCCGAAGCTGCCGAGGCCGCGCTCGACGCAGTGGATCGACACCTGGCGTGGCTCGAGGAACGTCTGCCGGATTGCACTCGAAGCCCACGATTGAATCAGCGCACTTATGCGGGTGTCTTGTGGCACTCGCTTGACGACGCCACGAATGCCAGCCACCTGCTTCGTGATGCAGAAGCCCACCTCGATCGCACAACCGAACAGATGCGCGAGGTCGCGGCGGAGTACCTAGGTGAATCCGTGCACGCCGAGAAGGTTGTGCGGCGCGCTTTGCAGGAGGTTGCCGCGCAAGGTCCGGTTACCGATGCAACGGTTCTGCCGATCGTGGAACAGGCGCTGAGCAGGACCACGCGATTCGTGCGTGACCACGATGTGGTGACTATTCCCGAGATGACCACCGAGGTGATCGAGATGCCGGAGATCCACCGCGGTGTCGCGGTGGCGTACTGCGATGCTCCGGGCCCATTGGAAACCGCGAAGGTGCCTACATACGTAGCGGTGTCGCCGACTCCCAGCACGTGGGACACCGAACGGGTTCGCTCCTTCTACCGGGAGTACAACGCAACCCTCCTGCATGACCTCACCATCCATGAAGCCATGCCCGGGCACGTTGTGCAGTTGGCGCATGCCGCGCAACTGAAGACTCCCACGCGCGTGCGCCGCTTCGGGTACAGCGGTGTATTCGTGGAGGGCTGGGCCGTATACGTAGAAGAGGTTCTCGTGGATCTCGGCTACTCACCGGAGGATTCCCGCCAAGCAGCACTAGCGATCCGACTTCAGCAATTGAAGATGCAAACGCGAATGGCCATCAACACGATCCTGGACATTCGAGTCCACTCCATGGACATGACCGAAGAGGAGGGAATTCGGTTGATGACATTCCGTGGCTTCCAGGAAGAAGGTGAGGCGGTGGGTAAGTGGCGCAGGGCGCTGCTCACCGCTGGACAACTGCCCACATATTTCGTTGGCTATCGCGCAGTCAAGTCGATTGCAGATGACTTGCGCGTGCTGCACCCGGACTGGACTATGAAGCGGATTCACGATCTGATGCTCAGTCACGGTTCTCCGGCTCCACGCCACCTTCGGACGTTGATTGGAATCTAGATGCGGACTCTTTCATTCATTGCGCTGACTCTCGTCCTACTCACTGGCTGCTCGTCGAACAACCAAGACGGCACTGCTGTCGCAGAGGATCCTGCGGTGGCGGAACTGGAGGCCTGGGCCGGTGATCTGTGCGGGGCTACCGGTGAGCTGCGTGCAGCGGTGACGGGACTGGCCGATGCCATCGACTTCGATCTGGCTGCTGGACTGGGTCAGATCCCTGGGATCTACGAGCAACTGCAGGGTCGTATCGAGCGAGTGGAGTCAGGGATAGCCGAATTCCAGACCGCGCTGGAACAAGCACCTGCATCCTCGCCGGAGGCGGTGGCGTTCGCTGCTGAAGTCCAGACGTTGTCCTCGAGTGCGCGGGCATCCGCCGATGAGGCACTGTTGTTAGCCGAGCAGGCGGTCACCGCAGGCAACTTCCTGTCGGCGGGTTCAGCTCTGGCGGCGGCGGCGTCGGCTGCGCAGTCGGCCTACACCGATGCGAATGCGGCCCTGGTGCTCGTCGAGCAGGCTTCGAATGCCGAGTCGGGAGCGATGGGCGCGGCATTCGCCAAGGCACCGGAGTGCCGGTTCAGCCAATGATCTGACGGGGACTTATCCACGGCGTGACCATCCCCGATAGTGACGACTTCGTACCCATCGGGCAGGCTCGTGGCATGAGGCGGCGAACTTTGTGGATCAATCTCGGCATCGTGGCTGCGATAGCCATCGTCATCGCCCTCATCGTCTCCTCCCTCCAGTCCGGCCAGGAGCCGACCGATCAGCGCACTGTCACGGTCACCCGGGCGGACATCTCCTCGACCGTTACGGCGAGCGGCACCGTGGAACGGGCCGGAACGATCGACCTGGTCTTCGTCAGCCCCGGCACCGTGACGTCCGTGGAGGTCGAGCCGGGAGATCAGGTATCGGCCGGCCAGGTGCTCGCAACCGTCGACGACACTGCAGCACTCCAGCAACTGTCGGCTGCTGAGTCGACCTTGGCGCAGGCAACCCAGAGTGCGGCATCGACGGACGCCTCTGTCGCAAGCGCGAGTGCAGCACTGTCCGATGCTCAGCGGGTGTCGAAGCAGACCAATAGGCGCAACGAATTGGCTGTGGATCAGGCGCGGGAGTCTCTGGCAGCTGCCGAAGCACTGTGGGATGGAACCTGTCTGGACGTCAACAACCCCTCGTGTCCCAATCCTGCCGCACAGGCCCGGCTTCGCGCCGCGGAAGCGAACATCACCACGGCGCAACGAGCCGTCGATACCTCACGAGAAATCGCTGCGAACAACGCCATCGGTTACGACATCGCCATCAACCAGGCAGCCGCCACATTGGCTCAGCGTCAAGCGCAACAGGGCACCGCATGCGATGGAACCGGAACTACGAGTGGATGCCAGGCGGCCCAGTTCGCAACGTTGACCGCCCAGCAGACATTGGAGAACGCGCAACGGGCCAAGACCTCCGGCCTCTTGGCTGACTCCCAGGCCCAGCAATCGGCTTCATTGAATCTGGCCAGTGCCAACGTGGCGTTACAGCAAGCCCAGGGTGAACTGGCCAAAGCCGAACTAGATGCCGTGCGCAGCGCGCGGCAGACGTTGGAGATAGCAGAGCGGACATTGCGCCAAGGTCGCGTTGCTGGTGAGCAGTCAGTTCGATCCGCACAGTCCGCTTTGCAAGCGGCACTTGCTGCGGAAAGTACCGTCGAGGTTCCGGGTGGTCAGGAAATCACCGCATCGGAGGCGGCCATTGCTGCTGCGCAGATTGGAATCCAAGTGGCGCAACGAGCACTCGCCGATACTCAGCTCATTGCGCCGGTCGCAGGAACGATCGGCCAAGTTCCGTACGTCGTGGGTGAACTCGCGACGGCTGCGCCCCAAAGTGGCGGCATAACGGTCATTCCCGATGGCCCGCTGGAAGTTGTCGCTGACTTCGCCGAGTCCGATGCCGCAGGCGTCACAGTCGGAGCCTTCGCCACGGTCACGTTCGACGCACTAGCCGGTGCACAAGCTGAAGGCGTGGTGGTTGCCGTTGATCCGGTCGCCACGACGGGCACCACGGGTTTGGTCACCTACAGCGTTCGAGTCCAGGTCGATGACGCCCCCGCAGCGGCCCGTGAGGGAATGACCGCCTCGGTCGCCGTTCTCATCGACGAGGTCACCGGTGTGCTCGTGGTTCCCCAGGGAGCGATCACCGGGTCGGGTGACCGGGCGAGTGTGTTGGTGTTGGACGAGGACGGACAGACCGTCACGACTCCGGTGACCATCGGTCTTCGAGGTGATACCGGCACGGAGATCACGGCCGGCGTGAGTGAGGGTGACGTCCTGGTGGTGCCGTCGGCTGAGGATCTGTCCTTCCCGGAAGGTGGGGTTCCCGGATCGGGTAGGGATGACGACCCGGACGGACCCTTCGGTGGCGGCGGGGACTGATCCGATGGTCCCCGTTGTCGACATGGTCGACATCACCAAGGTCTACGGCGCCGGCGAGGCCGAGGTCCGGGCCGTGGACGGCGTATCGGTGAGGGTCGACCAGGGCGAGTACGTGGCCATCATGGGTGCGTCGGGTTCGGGGAAGTCCACCTTGATGAACATCATCGGCGCCCTCGACGTCGCAACGTCCGGCACCTACCGGATCGACGGTGTGGATATCGGGGATCTGGACGACGACGCGTTGTCATTGGTTCGCAATCGCCGAATCGGTTTCATCTTCCAAGCGTTCAATCTCATCCCGCGCATGAGTGCTGTTGCGAACGTGGAGCTGCCACTCATGTATCGGGGAGTTCGTCGGGGGGAACGTCGTCGTCGTGCGCTCGATGCTCTCGGCAAGGTCGGCCTTGCCGATCGATCCCATCATCAGCCCAATGAGCTTTCGGGCGGGCAGCAGCAGCGCGTAGCGGTAGCGCGAGCCCTCGCTATGGAGCCCTCGTTGATGCTCGCCGATGAACCCACGGGAAATCTGGACTCGAAATCCACCGCCGATGTCCTGGACCTATTGGACGAGATTCACGCGGAGGGTAAGACGATCGTCATCATCACCCACGAGGATGATGTGGCCGCACGTGCCCAGCGGGTCATCACGTTGCGTGATGGGCGAATCGAGTCGGACGTCCTGGCGAGCCGTCGATGATCCTCATCGAGGCACTGAGGAGCGGTTGGCAGGCGATCGTCGCGAATCGGTTGAGATCGATCCTCACCACGCTCGGCATCATGATCGGTGTTGCAGCGGTGATCATCTTGGTCGCATTCGGACAAGGTGCGTCGAACTCGGTTACCGCGAGTATCCAGTCGCTGGGAAGCAACCTCCTCACTATCACTCCCAGCAACCCCAACCGCGGGGGTGAGATCGTCAATCCCTCCGTGCAGGATCTGACGGTTGATGATGCGGCGGCACTCAACGATCCGATTGCCGCACCTGACATAGCTGGTGCCGCACCGGAGAAGCGTGCCGTGGTCACATGCACCTACGAGGACCTCAGTCACTCGACCCAGATCGTCGGTACCTGGCCCTCTTATTTCGAGATCACCAATTCCCCGGTGGCCGAGGGTGCCTACTTCGCGAACGCCGATGAGCTATCGGCTCGCCGGATCGTGGTGATCGGGTCCACCGTGGCCGAGCAACTCTTTCCCGACAGCGATCCACTCGGTCAGCGGATCATCTGTAATGGCGCACCGTTCACCGTGGTGGGAGTCCAGGCGGAGAAGGGTGCATCCTTCACGAATCCCGACGATGTGGTGATTGCACCGCTATCCGCAGTAGAGAACTCGATCACCGGATTCGGTGAACTCACCTACATCTCCGTTCAGGCGGTATCGCCGGAAGCGACCGATGCCGCCGAAGCCCAGGCGAT
>CAYPSE010000114.1:0-5582 GCA_964413305.1 uncultured Rubrivirga sp.
CTGGCACGGCAAGCAGTGCCACGAGCAAAGCGATCGGCGGCACCCGCCGCAGCACGGTCATGCCAGGCTCACCTCGTCAGCCCGTGAAGGTCCCGACCGGCGCGGCGCAGCGTTCTGGCATCGCATCGATGGCGGATGCGAATCCGTCGCATGTCTTCCCGATGGAGAAGTCGCGGGTGTCGTTGCCATACGGGGTCGCGGCGGACATGGCCTGTTGCCCGTCGTCGAAGGTTTCCCGAGCGACGCTGATCGGACCTGAGCGCCTCAGGGTCGCCTTGAATGTCGGCTGCCGTACCAAACCTTCGGGGCCGGCAAGATCAGCCGCTCCGGCCCAGGTGCGGGCCGTCTGGGTATCGGCTGACGCGGACGGGGCAACAACAATGGACGTCATCGGTGCGGCAAGAACGCTCCTCAGCAAGATTCGACGCACAGGGTGAACTTATCGTCCGGCTTGTTCAATCAGTGAGCAGTCCAAGGCTTCGGGCACGTGCAGCGGCATCGATCCGGTCGGATACGCCCATGCTGCGCATGGCGCGCTGCAATTCCTGTTTGATCGTTGAGACTGAATAACCTAGAGCCAGCGAGATGGAGGTATTCGACTTGCCGGCCTCCACGAGCCTCAAGATCTGCTGTTGCCGCGACGTCAGATGCAAGATGGTGGGGCGGTGTTGCACGAGTCGGTCGGTCCGCGTTGATGGTGTGTCCTGATGGGTCATCCACAATCCGAGGGCAGCGGAGATTCCGTCTAGCACAGCGAAGTCCAGGGACGTCCACTCCCGCTTCGATCGCGTGACCCCGCCGAAGGCACCGATGACCGTTCCTTGGAAAACGATCGGTGCGCTGATGACCTGACCCACGCCGAAGCGAGCAATGAATCCCTCCCAGAGACCCTCGTCGACCCGCAGGGCTTCGAAACGGGTCGTCACTTCCTCGACCTCGTCGATGATCGCCTCGGCCTCGCGCACACAGCGGCTGAACGGCGTGGGCACGGATAGCGGCACCCGCCAGTACCCATCTACCTCGCCGGGGGTGTAACCGCAGGTGCCGTGCAGCTCGAGCGCCTCATCCTGCACCTGGGTTATGGAGACTGCGGCGGCGTCGAAGATGGACATCGGTCCCATGAGCAGGGCCCGAGCGACGTTGTCAGGCTCCGGCAGGTTGGCCAGGAAGCGAAGGAATCGGGGCAGGCCGCTACCGCCTACCTCGTCGTAGTGTTGCCATTCCTCTGTGCGCAGCACTATCCCCCTCCTTCGTGACTGCCCAATCTCCTGCCGGTTGTATCCCGGCCATACCCGACTCTAGGGATAGGTGAACCGGACACGAGTCCGATTTGTGCGAGATGGTGTCCGCATGTCTACCGCGGGGGAGTAGACGCTGCGCGGGAGGCGGTCGCTGGAGGATCGCCTCCCGCATCAAACTACGGTTGGTTCATGGCGCCGCCGACTTCCCAAGACATCCCTTCTCGGGCCCTGGTCGCCCGAGCCCCCAAGGTGTTGCTGCACGACCACCTCGACGGTGGTCTTCGTCCGCAGACGGTCATCGACCTTGCCCAGCAAACGGGATATCAAGACCTGCCCAGCACGAGTGCCGACGAACTCGCTCGCTGGTTCTCGGAGGCGGCCTACTCCGGCTCCCTCGAGCGGTATCTCGAGACCTTTCGGCACACGGTCGGCGTGACCCAGACCGCCGAGGCCCTGGCACGGGTGGCCCGGGAGTGCGCGCAGGACCTGGCGGCCGATGGAGTCGTGTATGCCGAAGTGCGCTTCGCCCCGGAACTGCATACCGAGCAGGGTCTCACCCTGCATCAGGTCATCGACGCAGTGCTCCACGGATTCCGCCAGGGAGCGGACACCTCGAAGGACGACGGCCATTGGATCCGCATCGGCGTGCTGCTCACCGCAATGCGCACCGCCACCCATTCCAAGCAGATCGCCGAGCTCGCGGTCGAGTACCGGGACAGGGGCGTGGTCGGGTTCGACATCGCCGGCGCCGAGGCCGGGTTCCCGCCCACCCGGCATCTCGATGCATTCGAATTCTTGCGACGCGAGAACGCACACTTCACCATCCACGCAGGTGAAGCCTTCGGTCTCCCGTCGATCTGGGAGGCAATTCAGTGGTGCGGGGCAGATCGCCTCGGCCATGGCGTCAGGATCGTCGACGACATCGATGTCACGGATCCGCGCCATCCCACGCTCGGCAAGCTTGCGGCCTACGTCCGTGACCGCCGGATCCCCTTGGAACTGTGCCCGTCGAGCAATGTGCAGACAGGTGCCGCTGCATCCATCGCAGAACACCCGATCGGCATGCTCCGCAAACTCAACTTCCGGGTCACCCTCAACACCGATAACCGCTTGATGTCCGGCACTTCCATGACCAAGGAGATGGAACTGTGCTGCGAGGCGTTCGGTTGGACGCTCGATGACCTGCAATGGCTGACAGTGAACGCCATGAAGAGTGCCTTCATCCCGTTCGATGAGAGACTGGACATCATCAACAATCGAATCAAACCTGTGTACGCCGAGCTCAAGGCTGGACGAAAGTAAGGGAGCATCGCATGGCCGTCATGGAAGCACTTGCCGACACTCACCACCGAGTCGAGGACGTTCGTGAGCAACTCGACAAGGTCCGTCACGCGCTGGACAACACCGACGCCGTCTTGGGTGTTGCCGACAACAGCTTGGAGATCGCCGAGGAAGTGATCCAGGAGGCGCGCAAGGTCATGCCGGTGATCATCGCTGTGACCGTGGCCGTGGCCGCAACGGCTGCCGCGGTCTACTTCATCCGTAAGCGCAACCACGAGCAAGAGCCACAGAGCCTGTAAAGCGCAATCCGTTGGCGTCAAATCTCGAGCACGCACGACATTGGTGAGACGACGCTGGCGGGACGACCATGAGGTCTTCGTCAAGCAGCGCCCGGGTGCAACGAGTGCGAGTTACCGATACGAAGCGGCGGGACTGGCGTGGCTGCGGCAGGCCCACGATGAAGAAGGCGGGTGCCCTGTTCCATGGGTTCGGGACGTGGGCACCGACCGGCTGACCTTGGACTTCATCGCTACCACCACGCCTTCCTCCGAAGCCGCGCGAACGTTCGGCACCCAACTCGCACGTACCCACAAGGCAGGTGCCGATGCGTTCGGCGAACTTCCGCCGCATACGCAGCAGCCCTTCATCGCAGACATCCCTTTGCCTGCAGGAATCTGGGAGACCTTCGGTTCCTTCTACGCCCAGGCCCGCATCCGGCCGCTATCCCAGCAGGCGCGAAACCAGCACGCCATCACACCGACCGAGCACGCAATCCTGCTAGAGCTCGCCGACTCCCTCGAAACCGAAGACTCCCGCTTGATCGGTCCAGCCGAACCCATCGCCCGGCTCCACGGGGACCTGTGGAGCGGCAACGTGCTGTGGCGCAGACGCGACTGCGTGCTGATTGACCCGTCCGCGCACGGTGGCCACCGCGAATCCGACTTAGCGATGCTGGTTCTCTTCGGTCTTCCGCACTTGGACGACGTCCTCGAGGCCTACCACCACGAATGGCCACTCGACCCGGAGTTCCGAACCCGGATTCCACTGCACCAGGTGTATCCACTGCTCGTCCACGCGATCTTGTTCGGTGGCACCTACGGATCTGCAGCCGCGAACGCCGCCCGGGCCGCTCTCGCTACCGTCTCCCCGTGAGCACTGCACGCCAGCTATCCGATCCTGAGCAGCCAGTCACCGGTCCAATTCACGAACGACGTCACCTCGGCGCTTACACCGAGATGCTGATTGGTTCGATCGTCGGCCTGATCGCGTCATTCGTCCTCGCTGTCGATGCGCTCACCCTCGCAGCCAACCCGAACGCCATCTTCAGTTGCGACATCAGTACCAAGATCTCCTGCGGAACGGTCGGTGTCACTTGGCAGGCGAATCTGCTGGGCTTCCCTAACGCCTACCTCGGGCTGATAACCGAACCCGTGGTCATTACCCTCGCCATCGCTGCTCTCGGGGGAGTGGTCTTCCCTCGCTGGTTCATGCTGACAGCTCAGGCCTTCTATTCGATCGGCTTCGCTTTCGCTTACTGGCTGTTCTTTCAGTCGTACTTCGTAATCGGCGCGCTTTGCCCCTGGTGCCTAACCATCACGGTCACCACCACGCTGGTCTTCTTCTCCATCACCCGGGTCAACGTCCTGGACGGCAATCTCAGGTTCGGCGCGGCAACGCCACGGATCAAGTCTCTGGTCAACGGTTGGGTGGATGTGTACCTGATGATCGTCATTCTGGCGCTCTTCGCCGCCATGGTGGTCGTGCGTTACCTCTAGTCCTTGAGCAGGATGAACTCGCACTGCGCACCGGGTGCGCGAGATAACCGGGAGTCCCCGGGCGCGTGGCGATCCGTGCAGCCACTCACGACGAAGAATGGGTAGGCGGGGAATTCGGAGTGCTCGCTCGACGAACGGGGTGTCGTGAAGTGCGCCCGCCATCCGGATTCGTCACAGGCCGCCTGCGACCTCGCCATCGACATGGGTCGCGGCAACACTCGCATGGAGAACCGCTTGCCTCACGATGCATCCGCTTCTCGGGATTCCCGGATCGCGGCGATGATCACGGCCGTCCTGATCGCCCGCGCGTGCTCGAATCGATCGATGCAGTCTCAACGTCCGCTGCGACGGGTTGTCCCTACCCGCCCCGCGCCACGGCTTGAACGCGCGCGATCACCGGACTTCGAGGAACTGTGGTTCCGGCCAGCACCGTGGGGTCGCCGCGGCCGAGTGTTCCTCGATGCCTTCGCTGGCGCCGGGTGCCACGGAGTGCCGCTGGGGGCTTGCGCACCGGTAATCGAGATGAGCTCGGAACTCAAGGGGCGGACTCTCGTGATGACGGGTTCCACCCCGCAGCGGTCGGTCATGTGTTTGACCGTGCGCTGTTGTCGCGGTGCCGTCATCGTCACGACTGTGCCGGACTCACCTGCCCGTGCGGTACGTCCCGCGCGGTGCAGGTAATCCTTCGGATCGGTCGGTGCATCGAAGTGCACCACCAAACTGATGCCGTCCACGTGAATGCCACGAGCGGCGACGTTGGTGGCGACGAGTGCATTAACTCGGCCATCTTTGAAGTCACCGAGGGTGCGGGTGCGCACCGCTTGTGACTTGTCGCCATGCAGCACACCCA
Organism: uncultured Rubrivirga sp.; assembly: GCA_964413305.1. Classification (GTDB taxonomy): domain Bacteria; phylum Actinomycetota; class Actinomycetes; order S36-B12; family S36-B12; genus S36-B12. The sequence goes on from CAYPSE010000114.1 coordinate 5,148, forward strand.
CAGGTACGCCCTCGGCAGCGAGTTTCTTCGCGAGCTTGTCAGCACCGTGCTTGGTACGAACGAAGATGATGGTTCGGCCATTGCGTGCGGCTATCCGTGCGATGACGGCGTCGCGGTCTTCGGGGTGCACGACCAGCACGTGGTGGTCCATGGTGTCCACGCTGGCCTTGCCAGTGTCCACTGAGTGCTCGATCGGATTGTTGAGGTAGCTGCGCACCAGTCGGTCCACGCCCTTGTCCAGTGTTGCGCTGAACAGCAAACGTTGACCACCGGGCTTGCAGGTGTCCAGGATCTGCTTCATCGCGGGCAAAAAGCCCATGTCGGCCATCTGGTCGGCTTCGTCGAGGACCACGATCTCCGTCTTGGACAAGTCGACGTCGCCGCGTTCCATGAGGTCGATCAGGCGACCGGGTGTGGCGATGAGGATCGGCACGC
>CAYPSE010000115.1:0-5567 GCA_964413305.1 uncultured Rubrivirga sp.
CCATACCCGCCGGCGGGAATACCGCGCCGAGGATGGCACCGGCGACAACGCCCACACCCCCGGCGACTTTGCCCGCGTGTGTGGTCTCGTGAACGTGCAGGCGTCCTTTGTCGTTCCGCGAGACCAGCGCGGCGGTGAGGTCACGAATCTCGCCAGACGACTTGATCAGGCGCAAAGCCTCGAGATCGGCCTGGGCGTCGTCCTTGCTTGCGTAGCTGGCGGCATAGACCACATACGTCTTATCCATGGTGCTGTCCTTCCGTGGGGGCTCTTCCCCGAATAGGCAAACTGTCTACTTTCTCGAGCCGAGACTATCGAGCCCGTCAGTCGTCAGCGTCGGCGAGGTCGTCCAGCAACTCCGGCGAGGTCGGATCGAAGTCCTCTTCGTCGCGGTCTTCGGGATCAAATCGAAATGTCATGGCCGCGAGGCTAGCCAGCCGGGAGCGGTCGAGTGGTGGCGTCCAGATGGCATCTAGGTGAACATTCCGTCACCCACCCAGCGACACGGCGTGCCCCGAAATCGAGGGGATATCCGCATGTCTGAAGCCCAGTTGTCGACATCTAGCGGGAGCATAAGCCGCAACGCGGAGCCCTACGACCTCACCTGATTCGACGGCGCCGCTTCAACCCAAGTGGAGGGATCTCGTGAGTACTCGCAAACTCATCGCCGAGTTCGTCGGCACCTTTCTTCTCGTTTTCCTCGCGGTCGGCACCGCCGTCTTCGGTATTGCCGCCGTTGTCGGAATAGACGGAGCTGGACCCGGATCGGGCGTGGTCGGCGTCGCGCTGGCCTTCGGTCTCGTTCTGCTGGGCGTCGCCTATGCATTCGGCCCGGTTTCCGGCGCGCACGTGAATCCTGCGGTTACCTTGGCCATGTTGGTGGGCCGACGTATGCCCGCGAACGAGGCGATCGGCTACTGGATCGTGCAATTCCTCGCCGCGATCGCCGCTGGTGGCCTGCTGAAGTTGTTCGTCAGCAGTTTCGGGGTGACGGACTACACCGGGGCACTCGGCACGAACAGTTACGACAACGGCGCGATCAACCTGGCTGGTGCGTTCGTACTGGAAGCCGTGCTCACCGCAGCATTCGTGCTGGTGATCCTGCTCGTCACGGAGAAGATCGCCGCTCCCGGCTTCGCGGGTATCGCCATCGGCTTCACCCTTACCCTCGTACACCTCGTGGGTATCCCACTCACCGGCACTTCGGTGAATCCGGCCCGCTCCCTCGGCCCGGCCCTGTTCGAAGGCGGAACCGCACTGTCGCAGGTGTGGTTGTTCATCCTGGCTCCACTCGTCGGCGCCGTGATCGCTGTGGTTATCTGGAAACTCACCCGCACAGACGAAGAGGAGGCCCGTCGCCTCGTGGCAGGCGACGAGCGCGAGTAGTCGAATGCAGCGGGCCGGGGTCGCGTTCGTGCGACTCCGGCCCGTTCGACATTCCAGCACCGCCTAGAGGCGCTCCACGAAAGCGACCAAGAGAGCTGCGCTTCCCGTCAAGTAGATGCCCACCAGCAGAAACACAATGCCGAGGATCGTGAAGTTCTCCCGCAACACGAAGTCGGAAGCCTTGTGCAGCCACGTTGCTCCGTAGCGACCGCTTACAAGCGCCACCAGCATGGGCGACCACAGCGTGAGGAAGACCAGCGAGTACAGCAGCAAGAGCGCTAGCACTTGCACCCACAACGGTTCGGACACCGCTGCGATGTCGTGCAAAGCCGGAAGCAGAAGCGCGTAACTGGTCAGTGACTTGCCATTCATCAGGAAGCCCACCACGAAGAAGTCCTTCACATCCCCGTGCTCAACCTTGGCACGCAGGTAGTCGGCGGACTTCTCCTCCAGGTGCGGGTGAGAGCGAAACAGCCAGATTGACGCCGCGAGGAAGATGAGTCCAGTGATCGTCCTGAGGCTCACGCCGAGGATGTTCACCTGGTCGACTGGAACCTTCGGCAATTGATTGAAGCCGAAGAAGACCAAGAGTCCGAAGAGCAGTAGCGGTAGCGCAGCTCCGATCGCCAACGCCCGGGCTCGCGGAAGCCACTTCGGCTGGCTGACGATCAGGAGCTGCAGCGCGAAGAGTCCCGGGCGTACCGCAGCGGCCAGCCCTAGGGGGATGACCGTAGCCAGCAAGGGGATCACGACGCGCTCCTACCGCTTCGGCAGCTGAGCCCATCGTGACTCAGCTTGAACGCGAGTCTTGCCGTCCATGGACAAGGTGGCCGAAACGCGCATCGAAGAGGCGGTGCGTTCGATGATGCGTGCATGCAGTTCACACGGTGCATCGAGGAACGTGGGAAGTCGATACCGAATCTCCAGCCCTGCCGTAACCCACAATCCACCTAGGGACGAACCACCACCGGCTGATTCGAGCAGAACCGCCGCCCCCGAATGACAATCCAGTACGGTCGCGATGATGCCGCCATTCAAGGAACCCATCCCATTGCTATGCGATTCCTGCGGGACGAACGACGCCACCACACCATCCTCGGCTTGATAACTCTTCAGGTGAAGTCCTTCCGGGTTCGCCTGCCCGCATCCGAAACAGGTGGACTCCGGGTAGAGGGACTCTTGAATGCTGAGCAACGACACTTCCAGTTCTCGACGCGGGCTGACGACCAACGTCACCCTAGACGGCCGGCGACTAGGCCGACTCGCCGAATCCCGACGAGACGCTGGTGACGCCCTCGGCCGATGTCTCCAAACGAACGCGCAAGGCCCCGCCGCTTTGTCCAACCACCGACACCTCGCCACTCGCGATCGCAGACGTGTACCGGGCGAAATCCTCCTCAGTTTGGAGCGCATAGGAATCGGCGAACTCCTGCATCGCGGTATCGAAGGTGTCGGACTTTCCAAGGTAGGCGGCGATCGCGACACTGTCGCCCGAGCGGGCATGTGCGCGTGCCAGCGCCAAGCCGCATAAGGCCGCGTAGGTGGAGTAGGCATCTTTGGTCATCGACAGGGGATCGGGTCCCCATTTCATGTCGCGCAGTTGGCGACCGTAGAAGCTTCGACCTAACGGTCCATCGGTGGAACCGAGGAAAGCGTCAGTGCTCGCCTGGATGATTCGCTGCCCAGCCACGACGCGTTGACCGTGGGTGGGCCAAGCGGATGGCGCCGTGAAGGGTTCGAGGACGCTGTTCACTGCTTCCTTGAACTGCAGCACGAGCAGGTCATCTTCATCGCGACCTTGCAGCAAGACCACGAACGCCAGTAGCCCGACGCTACCCACACCCACCACCTTGTGTCCCACGTCCACCACGCGGTACCGCGAGAGCAGATGCGATCTATCCACTAAGAGGGACTGCCGGTATGCGTCGAACATCTCGGCGACGGTCTGGTTTGCGGCATCGTCCGTGGTCAAGGGCACGAGTAACGGGGGCTGATCTTTGAACCTGCGGCGCCCATCGACCAGGGTGGTGAGACTTCTCACCGCTGACCAACGATCCTTCGCGGCCGCGGCCTTCTCGGTCTGCCTGACAGCACGCACTCCGTCCTTGGAGGCTCCCTGCTCCGCCCAAGCCGTGAGCAGCGTGGTGTCGATTCGGTAGTACCAGACGTCAAGATCACTCATACCAGCGAACATCGCCATCGATTCGCGATAGGACTTCGCCACCAGGACCGGCAGACTCAATGCGAACTTCCGCGGGTGCCCCGCAACTTGCGCAGCCACCGTGAAACTCGTCGCCAATCGCATCATGTCCCACTCGAACGGTCCTGGGTTGGTTTCATCGAAATCATTGAGATCGAACACCAGCCGCCGATCCGGCCCAGCGAAGAGACCGAGATTGGAAAGGTGGGCATCCCCACACAATTGGACGGTCAACCCTGTGTTGGGCATTGATCCAAGATCCCAGGCCATGACGGCTGCGGCGCCTCGCAGGAATGCGAAGGGATTCGCCGCCATTCGTTCATGTCGCAAGGGCAGCAGTCCTGGAACGCGTTCAGTTTCCTGGGATCCCAATGTTGCGACAGGATCCGGACGATCAGCCGCGGAGCCGTACTCACCAAGTGCTCGGCGCGATCTCACCCTTCGCGCAGACTTACCGTGCAAGATGCGTTCCGCGACAGCGGTCAGCGGCGACTCATCACTCACGGCCCGAGCCTAGGCGGTGCGTAATCACACGGAGCCTTTATGCCAAGAAGCGACTGCTCCGCCCGGTACGGACTCGACTTGTGCGTCCGCGCATGATTCCTTCAGTTCGCCACTAGCCGCAACTACGACGTGGAGTCGCTTGTGGGATTCACGGGCGCGACAGGGGGTGCCACATCGCACGAGCGTCCGGCCGGTCGTCCCGCGAAACGATCAGCGATCCAGTCCACCGCCGCCGGACCGGCAACATGGGCGGCCTGCTCGTGCTTGACGTCTCCCATCCACAGGAAGCTCACGGTGGATCCGCCCGCACACCACTGCTCCTGGATCATGGCGTTCGGCCACGGCAGGACAACTTCGTCCGCCGTTCCTTGCGCGATGAACACCGGCATGTCAGACGGCATCACCGGCGGCGTCTGGTCCAGCATGGCGTCGCTCCACGCTTGATCGGTCAATGGATTCACGGCGAAGATCCGCTGCCCGAACTTCTCGCGGGCTAGAGCCTCAAGCCCGGATTCCTTGATGCATTCAGTGGCCAGGCGCGCGCTGGCGTCCCGTCCCGCGCGGGACAAAATCGAATCGATCGGAAGATTCGGGTAGTACGTAGGCCAGGACTCGACCAGATCCGAACCGATCACCCACCCGACGGCTGTAGCCCACTGAGCTGAGGCGATTTCGGACAGATTCAGGGCTGGCGCTGCGGCCGCTACACCCACCAACTCCAACTCTGGTGCGTAGGTCGAGCCCAAGTGTCCCGTCCAGATCGACGCATGTCCGCCCTGCGAGTGCCCGAAAGTCGCGTACCTACTCCCCGCTGCCGCTTCGGGCATCTTCTGCGCCGCACGCACCGCGTTCACCACATCGCGTACCTCGGACTGAGCGATCAAGTACTGATTCGGTCCCGGCGTCCCCAATCCGACATAGTCCGTTGCCACGATGACCCATCCCTGGTCCATCATCGGTCCAATGAAGGTGAACATGTCCGCTGTTGGATTCTTCGATCGCGAGGGTACGCAGGCATCGCCCATGCCCAAGGTCCCGTGCTCCCACGCGACCACCGGCCGACCTTCCGGCGGCGCTGGCGAGTCGGGGATGAAAATCATCCCGCCGGAGACCGCTCGCGTTCCATCCGGCCTCTCGGACACATACAGAATGCGTTGCGCTGAACCGCCCGCGACCTCGATGTCCATTGGCTCTGAGCGAATGACCGTCCCCAGTTCGGCCGGGATCGGATCCGGTGGCGTGTAGAACGGGTCAAGGCTGGACTGCATGGCGCGGTTCCCCTCCCAGTTCGCTCCGAGCGAAGCCATGACGACCAGAGCTGCAGCAGCGATGATCGCAACCGTCACGATGCCCACAACCCGGAAGAAACGCATGGAGCGCACGATACGGCTCTACTTGTCGCCACTAGCGGCCAACCGGCTCCCTCGCTCGAGAGCGTGGATACTGGAACTCGTTGCAGTGCCGGAAGGCATGGCCA
>CAYPSE010000116.1:0-5458 GCA_964413305.1 uncultured Rubrivirga sp.
GTACGCAAGTAGAACGTAGGCAAGTAGCACGTACGCAAGTAGTGGGCTCCGCCCGCCACTGATATTCGGAGGGGACGGGATCTCGCCGTGACGGGACTGCCTACACACGGGCACCTGAAGGATGGGCTCGTAAGCGACGGACTACTTATCGATGGGGCGTGGGGACCGGCTGCAAGCGGAGCTACCAGGACTATCACCTGTCCCGCGGATGGTCGAGTGGTGGGCGAAGTAGCCGAGGCCGATTCCACCGACACCATCCGAGCGATCGAGGCCGCTCGTCGGGCATTCGAGTCCTCCGCATGGCGTGAGACATCGTCGTGGGAGCGATCGCGCCTCCTACTCGCGGTGGCGGACCGGCTCGAGGCAGAAGTCGAGACCGTGGCGGCGGCGGAGTCAGCGGACACCGGCAAGCGTCTAGTCGAGTCCCGGTACGACGTCGCCGACGTCGTCTCATGCTTTCGCTACTTCGCCGGCTTGATCCCCAAGGACTCCGGCCGCGTCATCGACACCGGGAACCCCACCACGATCTCGCGCATCCAGTACGAGCCGGTGGGCGTGTGTGGGCTCATCACACCATGGAACTACCCATTGCTCCAGGCGAGTTGGAAGGTCGCTCCCGCGTTGGCAGCCGGTTGCACATTCGTGCTCAAGCCCAGCGAGCTCACGCCGCACACATCGATTCTGCTCATGCAGTACCTGATGGATGCCGGTATGCCCGCAGGGGTGGGAAACCTCGTTCTAGGCGCTGGACCGACCGCGGGTGCCCCGCTGTCCAGTCATCCGGATGTGGATCTGATCTCGTTCACCGGTGGTTTGGCCACTGGTCGACGCATCATGGAAGCGGCCTCCGCGACGGTCAAGAAGGTGGCTCTCGAACTCGGCGGAAAGAACCCGAACATCGTGTTCGCCGACGCCGACTGGGACGCGGCCCTCGACAACGCCCTCACAGCGGTCTTCCTGCACTCCGGCCAGGTCTGTTCGGCTGGTGCGCGGCTGATCGTCGAGGAGTCGATACACGATGCGTTCGTCGACGCACTCGTGGAAGCTGCCCAGGGCATCCGCCTCGGCGGCCCGCACGATGGGAAGGCGCAGACCGGGACACTCATCAGCGCAGCGCACCGAGACAAGGTGGCCGACTACGTAGCGGCCGCGCTACGAGAGGGTGCGGTACTGAGGTGCGGCGGCCGGGAGCCCGATGGGATATCCGAAGGTTACTTCTTTCTGCCCACCATCTTGGATGGCTGCACTTCGACCATGAACTGCGTGCAGGAGGAGTCCTTCGGCCCGGTTCTCACCGTGGAGACCTTCCGCAGCGAGGCCGAGGCGATCGCCATCGCCAACGACACCTACTACGGCCTCGCTGGCGCCGTGTGGACTTCGGATGTCTCGAAGGCGCAGCGCGTGGCCAATGCCCTACGCCACGGAACAATTTGGATAAACGACTTCCATCCCTACCTCCCGCAGGCAGAATGGGGCGGGTTCAAGCAATCAGGAGTAGGACGGGAACTCGGCGCTCAGGGCTTCGGCGAGTACCTGGAAGCAAAACACGTGTATCAGAACCTGCACCCGCAACCCAGCGGATGGTTCGACGTACCAGCGAAGGAAGCCCCATGACAGCCGCCACCACGCTCGATGCTTCCGCTCGAGTCGATGCCGAAGCCGCGATTTCCGTCCGAGGCCTGTGGAAGATCTTCGGCGAGGACGCAAACAAGATCATCGGCACTCCCGATGCCCTCCTGCCCCGAGCGGAACTGCTCGAGAAGACCGGCTGCGTAGCCGCAGTCCGCGATGTCTCCTTCGACGTCGCCAAGGGTGAGGTCTTCGTGGTCATGGGCCTCTCCGGCTCGGGAAAGTCCACACTCGTTCGCTGTCTGACTCGCTTGATCGAGCCGACGGCTGGTGAAGTTTTCTTCGAGGGCGAGGACATCCTGACCGCTTCGAAGTCACGCCTTCGAGAATTGAGGCGAACCAAGTTCTCGATGGTGTTCCAGCACTTCGGCCTTCTTCCCCACCGTCGGGTGATCGACAACATCGCCTACGCCCTCGAGGTGAACGGCGTCCGAAAGGACACTCGACACGATCGGGCCCGGGAAGTGATCGAGTTGGTGGGCCTCGATGGATACGCGAACCACTTCCCCGAACAACTCTCCGGTGGCATGCAGCAGCGTGTCGGCCTAGCTCGTGCCTTAGCGGTGGATCCCGAGGTCATGTTCCTCGACGAGCCCTTCAGCGCGCTTGATCCATTGATTCGTCGAGATATGCAAAACGAAGTAAAGCGCCTGCACAAGGATCTGAACAAGACGATGGTCTTCATCACCCACGACCTCGCCGAGGCTATGAAGCTCGGCGACCGCATCGTGATCATGCGCGATGGCGACATCGTCCAGATGGGCACCCCCGCCGATCTGGTGATGAACCCGGTGGATGCCTATGTCGCGGACTTCACCAAGGACATCCCCAAGTCGCACGTTTTGAAGATGGGCGCACTCGCGCGCCCGGCCCGTTCCGATGAGACGGTCAGCGGCGATCTCGTCGAGGCGGACGTGATCGTTCGTAAGGCGATTCCCAGGATCGTGAACTCGACCAATCCCGTGGGGGTGGTCAGGAACGGAGCACCGATCGGTGTCGTGGGCAAGGACGACATCTTGCACTTGATCGCCGACGATGCCGTAGATGCCGTAGATGCCGTCGAGGGAACCAACGCGTGAGCACTCCCACCTTGGTCGAGTCATTGCCATCGTGGCTGCGTCGGCGCAGCACCCTCATCATCGCGTTGCTGATCGTCTGGGTCGTCCTGGCGACCGTCTTCCGTGGCGTGCACACCCTCGAACTGTCAACGGCAACCAATACACCCGCCACCGATTGGCTACGGGAGTTCGCCGCGTCGATTCGAGGGAGTCGTTCGGAGGCCCCGATTTTCGTCTATTTCTTCAACCCGATCCGCGGCGGCATCGAAGGTTTCGTCGAAGTCATTAGGGACGTCATCGCGGTTCCCGCATCGGGCAATGTGATTCCGATGATCGGCTGGCTCGGCGTAGTGGCCCTGGTGGGTTACCTCGTCTACGCCTCCTCGAACTGGCGCACGTCACTTTTGTCGATGGGGCTCCTGACCGCCTGCGGGATGTTGGGTATGTGGACCTACACGATGGACACACTCGCCATGACTATCGGCGCGGTCCTACTCTCCCTTGCCATCGCTTTGCCGATCGGTATCTGGGCTGGGCTGAACGATCGAGTCATGGCGTTCATCCGTCCGATCCTGGACCTGGCGCAGATCCTGCCGACCCTCGTGTACCTCGCGCCATTGGCTCTCGTCTTCCTGATCGGCATCGCCGCAGCAACGATCGCCACCATGATCTACAGCATTCCCATCTGCGTTCGCATCACCGCCCATGCCATCCGCAGCCTCAAGGCCGGCCCGATCGAAGCCGCGGAGTCGATGGGATCGACCCGAATGCAGATGCTGCGCAAGGTTCAACTGCCCATGGCCAGGCGCACCATCATCTTGGGAATCAATCAGACCACACTCGCAGCACTGTCCTTCGTGGTCATCGCTGCCCTCATCGGTGCTCCCGGGCTCGGCAAACCGGTAATCGAAGCACTCACCATCCGCAACGTGGGTGATGGCGTGGTTGCAGGTCTCGCGGTGGTTTTCCTCGCGATCATGCTCGACAGGGCAACCACGGCAGCCGTACAGCACAGCGGTGAGATCCCACCTGAGGGAGCCGCCCTCGTGAGGCGTCGGCTGGGACTGGCGGGTGCCGGCATCGCCACCATCGCCGCGGTCTTCCTCTCGCGCTATCAGCTCTGGGCAGCGGTCTTTCCCGAGAGACTGATCGTGGGTGAGTACATCGCCAGCGCCGCTGACGCCGTGACGGAATGGATGACCTCCACGTTGTATTTCCTCACCATCGGGTTGAACGAGCAGTTCACCATCCACGTGCTCAACAGAATCGAAGCGGTACTCGCCGATTCACCGTGGTACCTGACGATCATCGCGATCTCGCTCCTCGCCGCGATCATCGGTGGTCGATTCGTCGCGATCTTGTCGGTAGTCCTCCTGACGGCTGTCGTGCTGATCGGCCTCTGGAACGACGCCATGGTCACCTTGACCCAAGTTCTCATCGCCACGGCGATCGTGATGGTCATCGGCGTGGTCCTGGGCGTCATGGCCGGAAGGAGCTCGCGGGTGGAGCGAGCTCTCAAGCCGCTCCTCGATGCTGGCCAGACGCTCCCGGCGTTCGTGTACCTGGTGCCCGTGCTCGCGCTCTTCGGCCCGACGCGTTTCGCCGCGATCGTCTGCGGTGTCTTCTACGCCGCTCCCGTGGTGGTCAGGGTGGTCGCCGACGGCGTGCGGGGCGTGCCCAAGGACATGGTGGAAGCAGCGGTCTCCTCGGGCAGCAGCACGACGCAGGTCGTTACGAAAGTGCAACTTCCCGCTTCCAAGAGATCGCTCCTCCTAGGGGCCAATCAGGGGATGATCTTCGTGCTCGCCGTTGTGGTTATCGGCGGGTTCGTTGGGGCAGGTGGTCTCGGCTACCTGGTCATCGTCGGTCAGTCCAAACCGGAGTTACAGGGCAAGGGACTGGCGGCGGGCCTAGCGATCGTTTTGCTGGGCGTCGTCATGGATCGCATCGCGCAAGCCGGGGCGCGGCGCAACGAGAAACAGCCCACCTGACGGTGGGCACGCACCACCCACGACCACAACGGACGTGGGCAACTCCGAAGGGAAGACGAGTATGAGGAATCACATGCGGGGGCGCCTTGCGGTGCTACCGGTGCTGGCGGCTGCCAGTTTGATTCTCGCCGCGTGCGGTGGGGACGTGAACGAAGCTGCTACCGAGACGACCGAGGAAGCCGTTGCTGAGGAGACAGCGGCCGAGGAGGTAGCCGAAGAGGCAGCCGGCGAAGAGGTGACGGCTGTCGCGGATTGTGGCGACTGGAGCGTCGCGATGCATGCGTGGGTCGGCTACACGGCTTCGGCGCAGGTCGTCTCCGATGTTGCGCGTCAGGCCCTCGGCTGCAACATCGAGCAGATTCAACTTGAAGAGGCTGGCGTCACCTACGACGCCATGGAAGCCGGCTCCGTCGATGTGATCATCGAGGACTGGGGCGGCGGACGTTGGCAGGAATGGGTCGATCGCGGAGCCATCCAGGAAGTCGGTGGCAACGGCAACGTCGGCTTGATCGGCATGTTCGTTCCCCAGTGGATGTGCGAGGAGTACCCGGACATCAGCGACGGCACCAAGTTGAACGACTACGCCGAACTCTTCGTCACCCCGGAGACCGGCGACAAGGGTGCTTGGTACGAGGGCCCGCCTGGATACACCACCATCGGCGAGAAGATCATCAACGCCTACGACCTCAACTTCCAGATCGTCAACACCGGATCTGAGGCAGCGTTGATCGAGATGTTCACCCAGGCTGCAGAGAACCAAGAGCCAGGGCTGGGCTACTT
>CAYPSE010000117.1:0-5442 GCA_964413305.1 uncultured Rubrivirga sp.
GCAGGCTGCTCGGGGGCAGGCTGCTCGGGGGCAGGCACTGACGAGTTCGCGGGTTCGCCGACCGCGAAGGGGTCGATCGAGGGTTGGTCCTGCTCGGACACGTCGGTGTTCTCCTTGACTCGTCGATCTCGTTCTTGGGCAGCTTCTTGGGGCACTACCGGAACCTTCGTCATCCGAAGATCCGCAGCACCCCTTCGGTGAAGATGAAGTCGTACAAGGCGATGATTCCGGCCATCAGCAGCACGAAGAACAGCACCACGGTGGTGTAGGCGATGAGCTCCTTGCGGGTGGGCCAGATGACCTTGCGCAGTTCGGCGATGACCTGACGGATGAACAGCGCCAGGCGCGCGAACGGACCGCGCTCGCGCGCAGCAGGACCGTCGCCGGACTGCTGACGCTCGTCGACGTCTGTCATCGTCTCGCCTTTCGCGTTCTCCCGATCGGTCTGGTAACCGACCGGCTTTCACCGATCTGCAGGGCCGAAGGGACTTGAACCCCCAACCGCCGGTTTTGGAGACCGGTGCTCTACCAATTGAGCTACAGCCCTCGGACGGGCCACGACAACCGACCTGACCAATGTCGAGTGGGCAGGCTGACGCCGAGGTACCGCGTGGAGGAGTGTACGGGGACTCCCGGTCGCCTGATTACCCCGGCCCCGTTGCTGCAAGGATGCTCCCCGTGACCCCTCCTGCAACTCGCGTGTCTCGACGAATTGGCGCCATCAGCGAATCGGCAACGTTGGCCGTGGACGCCAAGGCCAAGGCCCTGGCCGCCGCCGGGCGGCCGGTCATCGGCTTCGGTGCCGGGGAGCCGGACTTCCCCACCCCCGACTACATCGTGCAGGCGGCCATCGAGGCGTGCACCGACCCCCGTTGGCACCGCTACACGCCCGCGGGAGGGTTGCCAACCCTCAAGGAGGCGATCGCCGCCAAGACCGCCCGCGATTCGGGTCTGCAGGTGGGGGCGGACCAGGTGCTGGTCACCAATGGGGGCAAACAGGCGCTCTACAACGCGTTCGCCGCCTTGCTCAACCCCGGCGACGAAGTCCTCCTCCCCGCGCCGTACTGGACCACCTACCCCGAGTCCATCCAACTGGCAGGTGGCGTCCCGGTAATCGTCGAAACCGACGAGACCTCTGGCTACCGCGCATCCGTGGCGGACCTCGAGGCCGCTCGCACGGACAAGACCACGATGCTCGTCTTCGTCTCACCGTCCAACCCCACGGGCGCGGTGTACTCCCCCGCCGAGGTCGAGGCGATCGGCCGCTGGGCCCTCGAGCACGGACTCTGGGTGGTGACCGATGAGATCTACGAGCATCTGGTCTACGGGGATGCCACCTTCGCATCGATGCCGGTGCTCGTTCCCGAACTCGCCGATCAGTGCGTGGTGATCAACGGGGTTGCCAAGACCTACGCCATGACCGGTTGGCGCGTGGGCTGGATGATCGGACCGAAGGACATCGTCAAGGCTGCGACCAACCTGCAATCGCACGCGACATCCAACGTGGCGAACGTGTCGCAAGTGGCAGCACTCGCCGCGGTAAGCGGTGGGCTCGAAGCAGTTGATGCGATGAAGGTCGCCTTCGACCGCAGACGTCACTTGATCGTTGACCTGCTCAACGCGATCCCGGGTGTGGATTGCCCCACACCCGAGGGAGCCTTCTACGTGTATCCGTCGGTGAAGGGTTTGCTCGGCAAGGACATCCGCGGCGTGCAACCAGCGTCCTCAAGCGAGCTTGCTGCGCTGATCCTCGATGAAGCGGAAGTGGCCGTGGTACCCGGCGAGGCTTTCGGAACACCCGGTTACCTGCGCCTGTCCTATGCAACCTCCGACGCCAACATCACCGAGGGCGTGCAGCGGATGGCGGCACTGCTGGGCGAAGCGCGCTAAAGCGCGCAACCGATCAACCGCGGCTCGGGAACCAAGTCGATCCCGAAACGGTCTCGCACACGCGCGCGCATCTCGCGGGCCAACTGCAGAACATCCTCGGTTCTCGCCGCACCGGTATTGCAGATGGCGAGCGTGTGTTTGGACGAGATGCGAGCAGCCGACCCCGGACGATGGAACCCTCGCTCGATCCCGCTGTTCTCAATCAACCACGCGGCGCTGACCTTCACCCCTCCACCTGCAGGAAAAGTCGGACACCCGGCAGGGAGTTCACCGACTACGGCTTCGGTGACGACTGGGTTGACGAAGAAGGATCCGACGCTCCAGGTGTCGTGATCGGCTTCGTCGAGCACCATCCCCTTGCTGCTTCGCAGTGCGAGGACAGCGTCTCGCACGCGCGATCCCGTCGCTTCATCACCTACACCCACGCCGAGGACGTCGGCGAGTTGCCGGTAATCGACCACCACCGACTCATCCATCGGAAGGTCGTAGACCACCTCTAACACGACGAACCGATCGGGCTGCATCTTCAGGGCACTCGTCCGGTAGCCGAAAGCGCAGTCCTCGTCGCTCATCTCCACGATCACTCGATCGACGCGATCCCAAACCCGAACCTGGGTGATGAAGGTCGACACTTCGGCACCGTACGCACCCACGTTCTGGATGGGTGTGGCGCCAGCCAAGCCCGGGATTCCGCTCAGCGGCGCCAAGGCGGCCGAACCGGTTGCCATCGTGCGCACCACGAGTTCGTCCCATGGTTCCCCCGCGGCCACGATCACTCGAAGATGACCGCCGCGATCAGCGAACGAGACTCCGGTGTTGGCAACCTGGACCACCGTTCCTGCGAAGACGTCGTCGGAGCACACGATGTTCGAGCAGCCGCCCACCACGAGGGCTGGGTCACCGATGTCATCACATTCCACGATCGCTTCGACGCATGCTTCCTCCGATCTCGCGACGATCCACCGGGCCACCGAGCCACCGGTTCGCAGCGTGGTGTGCTCCGCGAACGTGGCGGGACCGACGTCGACCGGTGAGGACACCCCATCACCTTAGGTGTGAACCGCTTCGAGCATCAGCGAGCAGCGAGGATGTCGTCCTTCCCGCGGAAGCGCTGTAGCAACCTGTCGTACGTCTTCTTGGATTGCTTGTCGCGGTAAGTGGGATCGGAATCGTGGTAGCCGTGGTGACGGTCCTGTCGGAGGGGCAGGTCACCGGCCGGGATGCGGATGCGCCCACCCGCCTCGCGTAGCGCGAGGCTCCATTCCATGTCCGCATTGCGGTAGAAGCGCGCCTTGGGATCGGGGCGAACATCGGCGACGGCGGAACGTTCGAACACCATCAGATAGCCCAGGACCGCATCCACTTCACCGGCATCGGCTGGGGTGAAGGACCGCCAACCGTCCTCCACATCCACGTTCACACCTTTCCAGCCGGTAGCGACCGCATCCGTAACTGCGAGCTCCGCCAGCATCGGGGTGAACGCATCACCCTCGAGGACAGTGGACATGTCCATGATCGCGAAGCGATCACCATCCGAGATGTCGATTGCCGCGGAAACGGCATTCGCCCAGCCCACCTGCTCGAGGGTCTGTTCGAGGTGGACAACGTGGACGCGCCCGGGATGCTCGTGCATCCATTGTTCGCCCTGGTTTCCCCCATCGTCGATATCGCCCAGGTCCATGAGCAGGATCGTCGAGTCTGCGGGCGCGTGGTCGAGCAGAGCATTCACACACGTGCGAGCGTCATCGACCCAGCCGTCGAGCAATACGCAAATCACCAGCGGTGCGGATACGAGAGCCGAAGACGGCAGTGAAGCCGGATTCGGATACGCGTCGAAGGGCGGCTTGGCCACCAAATCGAATCCGTCTGGTGTGTCAACGACCTTCCAGCCCGCGACTGCGATCTGGTCACGTAACTCATCTGCTCGCGCGAAGTCCTTGGCCGCGCGAGCAGCAACGCGCTGTTCGGCGAGTGCGCGCACGGAATCGGGAGCTGTCATGTCAGTCAATACGCACCGTGGCAGTCGCCTTGCCGAGCACGTTCGTGCCACCACTGGATGCACTGAGCGTGACCACTGCGCGATCCCCCTCAATGGCCGTGACCTTCGCCGAAACCTCCAGCAGTGCACCTACGCCGTCGTCGGGAACCACCACCGGGCGAGTGAAGCGACATCCGTACTCCAGCAAACGCGATGGATCCCCCAGCCAATCCGTCACAACTCGAACAGCCAGGCCCATGGTCAACATGCCATGAGCGATGACATTCGGTAGACCCACTTCCGTGGCCACGCGCTCGTTCCAGTGGATCACGTTGAAGTCGCCCGAAGCGCCGGCGTAGCGGATCAATGTGTCCCGAGTGATCGGGAAGGTCGCGCCAGGCAGTTCCAGGCCGACCTCGATGATTTCCGGCAGCGAGTGCGTCACGATGCATCACTCCCGCGCGCCACCAGGGTGGAGAAACTCCTCACCACGAGTTCGCCCGCCGTCGTTCGAATATCGGTGCGCGTGGTCAAGATGTCGTTGCCCGCAGCATTGCGGATGCCTTCGATGGTGACCGTGCTGACCAGTTCGTCGCCTGCAACGATGGGACGTTGATACTCGAAGCGCTGATCGCCGTGGACCACACGTGAGTAGTCCAAGCCCAGTTCCGGATCCATCACCACGGCCTCAGCCGCGGACATGGACAGCCGAATCGCGTATGTGGGTGGAGCTACGACATCGGCGAATCCACGTCCGCGAGCGATCTCAACGTCGAGATGGATCGGGTCAATTTCACCTAGAGCGCGCGAGAATTCCCGAACTTTCTCGCGACCGACGAAGTAGGGCGAGGACGGTGGATAGACGCGCCCGATGAAAGAGTCGTTAAGCGTCATGGTGAGAGCCGTACATCAGTGCGATACCGATTCAGTTCCTCACCAGGGTGATCACCTGACGGTACGTCCCGTTCGCATTTCGTGTGGTGCGCAGCTCTCCTGTCGCTCCCATGTAGGCGCCGGTGCCCCCGATGATGGCGATGGCCACGGGCTTCCCGATGTCCAGCGGGACGAAGTCCGGGCCCGTTTGGTAGGTGGATGCCCCCTTTGCCACCAATTGACCCTTGGGCAGCTCGAAGATCAAGGTGCGAAGGCGCGTCTCGCGAGGCGCGCCGTCGACGACGATGTCGTGCGTTTCGATCGTCCCGCTCATGCTTCCGTAAGGCTTGCCACCGCGAAGGAGGTCCGCCTCGTAGAACGTCACGTCACCCCGAGCGGACCGAGCATCCTGTCCCTCCTCGTGCACGAGCGCGGGCGGAGACTGCGTCAAGACGATGCGAGTGGTCTTGGAGTCGGCCGCGGCCGGGGTCGACATACCGGTCGCGGCGACGACGATGACTGCGGCCAAACCCATGGCCACGCGACCGGATCGAGACACGGTCGCCGGGTTCCTCAACGGGTTTCCTTGTGCAACGTGTGCTTGTTGCACTTGGGGCAAAACTTCTTCACCTCGAGGCGATCGGGATCATTACGCCGATTCTTCTTGGTGATGTAGTTGCGCTCCTTGCAGTCCTCGCACG
>CAYPSE010000118.1:0-5423 GCA_964413305.1 uncultured Rubrivirga sp.
ACTCCCTGGACCGGGTGGTGAACGGGGCGTTCGCCAAGGCCTTCAAGGCCGAGGTCCAGCCGGTCGAACTCGCCTCAGCGCTGCAGCGTGAGGTGGACGACCGGGCCAGCGTGCTCGATCGGAACCGCACGGTCATCCCGAACGTGTTCCACATCGAACTCTCGCACCACGACTACACCCGGTTGGCCGTCTTCAAGGATGCCTTGGGCAGCGAACTGGCCACGTTGGTCACGAACTACGCCGGCGAGCAGCACTACACGCTCCTGGGGCAAACCCGGGTGACGATGAGCGAGGATGACGAACTCGAGACCGGGATCTTCCGGGTGCGCAGCGAGGCCAAGGCCGAAGTCACCTCGAAGGCGGGTGCCGTCGAGGCAATCGCTCCTGAGCCGAGTACGGCGGGGGTTGACGCCGATCGGGTAGCTGCCCCTCCATCTTCCGCTGGCCAACCCCGGCTGGAAGTGGGCGGCCAGGCGTATCCACTCGTGCGGGCCATCACGGTGCTCGGGCGCGGCACCGACGCCGACATCCGCGTGGAGGACCCGGGTGTCTCGCGCAAGCACTGCGAGATCGTGGTCGGCACTCCAGCACTGGTGCGCGACCTGAACTCGACCAACGGAACATTCGTGAACGGTGAGCGGATCGGTGAGTTGGCACTCGAGGACGGATCCGTAGTGAAGATCGGTGGGACGTCGCTGGTCTATCGGAGCGGCTGAGTCGTGTCCGAGCTCGCGCTCACCCTGGCCCGATTCACCTTCTTGGGCTTGCTTTGGTTGTTCGTAATCTTCGCGTTGCTTGCGCTTCGCAAGGACTTGCGAGGTGAGGCAACCGGTTCCGATGAGGCAGCTGCACCTACTGCACGCGCAGGACGCACTCCGCGGACCGGACGATCGCCCCGTTCCGGTCGAACATCGCGTCGATCCAAGGTGAAGGGGACCCGGCTGGTGGTGGTCGAAGGGCCGCTGACGGGAACCGAAATCCCCCTGGAGGGTGCGCAGATCACCATGGGGCGAGCACCGGACTCCACCATCGTGATTGACGACGACTATGCGTCCAGCCGACACGCACGTATTTACGAGTCCGAGGGAGCGTGGGTAGTCGAGGATCTCGGGTCCACCAACGGCACCTGGCTAGACCGCACCCGCCTGACCACCCCCACCGTGCTACCCGTGGGTGCGCCACTGCGCGTGGGCCGGACCACGTTGGTCATCCAGAAGTAGGTGGGCTGATGGCCGACGAAGACACTGAGGTTGTCGATCTGGAGATCGAGCAGGACGGACAGGCGGCGCTGGTGGTGCCGGCCGATGATCGTCCGCTGGCACTGCGCTACGCAGCTCGCTCGGATGTGGGATTGGTGCGCCCCGGCAACGAGGACTCCGGGTATGCCGGACCGCAGTTGCTGCTGGTCGCCGACGGTATGGGCGGGCACGCAGCAGGCGAACTCGCCTCCGCAGTTGCCATAGCGACGGTCGCGGACCTCGATGTGCACCCTCCGTCGTCGTCGGAGTTGTTGAACGCACTGACCGACTCGATCGATTCGGTGGGTGAGACGATCGGCGCGATCATCAACGAAGAACCCGACTTGACGGGTATGGGCACCACCGTCACCGGTCTGTACTGGCTCGGCAGTCGCGTGGCGATCGTGCACGTGGGTGATTCGCGTGCCTACCTGTTCCGAGACAATCAGTTGCAGCAGCTCACGCACGATCACACGTACGTGCAGACATTGGTCGACGCTGGCCGCATCACCGAGGAGCAGGCGGCAACGCACCCCAAGCGCTCGTTGTTGATGCGCGCACTCGATGGCATGAACCCGGTAGAAGCCGATCTGTCCGTGCGCGAGGCACGGATCGGCGATCGGTACCTGCTGTGCAGTGACGGGCTGTCCGGGGTGATTGACGCGGCGGCAATCGCAGGTTCATTGACGATGAGTGATCCCACAGGATGCGTCACACGACTGGTCGATCTCGCGCTCGAACGCGGCGCACCGGACAACGTGACGGTGGTGGTAGCCGACGTGATCCCCGCGGGATCTTCACCGGACACGCTGTTCTCACCGGTGGTGGTCGGCGCTGCCGGTGAACCACGCGTTCGCGCGCAGTTGCCCGGTGTGCGATTCCCCGACGATCGGCAACCGGATCCCGATGCACCGGAGATCCCGTCGCCGGTGAATGGTGGTCCGCCCACCGCGCCGCAGCCGCTGGTCAACGCGGAGTTGATCGTTCCCGCAGCCGAGCAGGCGATGCGCGATGCGCAAGCGCTCGCGCTGCGCAAGGAGAAGCGTCGTCGCCGTGCTCGAACCGTGAGCATCTACGTGGCTCTCATCGCCGTGATCGCCGCGGCCACCTATGGCGCTTTGTTCGCGGCTCAGACCTGGGTGAACAACCAGTGGTACGTGGCGATCAACGGCAGCGCAGGAACCGGAACGGTGGGTATCTACCAAGGCGTCCAAGGCAATCTGGGTGGAATCCGGCTGTCCAGTTTGGAAACCGATACGCAACTGCCAGTCGGTGAATTGCCGTTGTTCGACCAAGAGCTCGTGAGCAAAGGCATTCCCGCGGAGAGTCTCACCGACGCCCAGCGCATCGTCGCGGAGTTGCAATCGCGTGCCGCCGAGTGCCGCACTATCTTCCCGCCCGCCGGATGTCCGGGCAGTTTGAGTAACGCACCGCTCGAGGAAGTCCCGTGAGTGTCGTCGATGAGTTCCACGGGTTCACCGTTCCACTGGACAAGCCGAAGAAGAAGCGAAATCGGCGGTGGACGGAGTTCTTCTTGCTCGTCCTCGCCTGGGGCATCGGACTGCTCGGGACGGTACAGATCGGCTGGGTGACCGGCGAAGGGATGACCGAGCGGCTGTGGATCACCGCCGGAGTGGTCGGCGGACTTGCGCTCCTCATGCACATCGTGGTGCGCATCTGGGCCACGTACGCCGATCCGATCCTGCTGCCGGTCGCGACGTTGCTGACGATGCTCGGACTGTTGATGATCTACCGGATCGACGTGGCCTCATCACGTCGTGCGGCGCTGAGCGACGCGCCACCGCCCACGCCGGATGTCTACTCGCAACTGACGTGGTACGCGATCGGCACGATCCTGTTCATTGCGGTGCTGATACTGCTGCCCGACCATCGGCGTCTGGCGCGCTACACGTACACCTTCGGCTTAGCCGGTCTGATCCTGCTCGTTCTACCGCTCGCGCCGGTCATCGGCACTACGGTCAATGGCGCGACTTTGTGGGTTCGGGTGGGAGACCTGTCCTTCCAGCCGGCCGAACTCGCGAAGATCCTGTTGACCATCTTCTTCGCCGGGTACCTGGTGGCCAAGCGCGATTCCCTCGCGGTGGTGCGCACCAAGTTCCTCGGTATCGATCTGCCTCGACCGAAGGATCTCGGGCCGCTGGTCATCGCCTGGCTGATCTCCCTCGCGGTGTTGGTGTTCGAACGCGACCTGGGAACCTCGCTGCTCTTCTTCGGACTCTTCGTGGCAATGCTCTACATCGCGACGCAGCGGAGATCATGGATCATCCTCGGTGGGTTGTTGTTCCTCGCCGGTGCATTCGCCGCGTACTACAACTTCGCACACGTGCGTTCGCGCGTGACCGTCTGGCTGGATCCATGGTCCTACTCCGACACCGGCGGCTATCAGATCGTGCAGTCGATCTTCGGATTGGCGAACGGCGGAGTCCTCGGAGCTGGACTCGGTCAAGGGTTCCCGAACCTCGTTCCGTTCGCCAAGACCGACTTCATCATCTCCGCACTCGGTGAGGAGATCGGCGTCACCGGATTGTTCGCGCTCGTGCTGCTGTATGCGATCTTGATCGAGCGTGGGCTGCGTATCGCCGTCACCGCGCGTGATTCCTTCGGGCAATTGCTCGCCGCAGGTTTGTCGATCGTGCTGGCGATCCAGGTCTTCGTGATCATCGGTGGCGTGACCGGCCTCATCCCACTCACCGGCCTGACCACACCTTTCCTGTCCTACGGGGGATCGTCGCTGGTAGCCAACTGGGTGATCGTGGCGATCTTGATGCGAATCTCCGACCGAGCACGCCGGCCAGATCCAGTCGCGCCGTCCCCCGACGACGCACTGACCCAAGTGGTGAAGCGGGTATGAGTGCCACGCGCGTCGGAGCGCGGGCATGAGCAGGCAGATCCGACGACTGTCCTTCGTCTTCGCGCTGATGATGGTTGCGGTGCTGGTGAACATCACACTCATCCAGGTCGTGAACGCCGGCGATTACCGCGATCGACCGGGGAATCAGCGCATTCTGCTCGCCGAATACGACCGCGAGCGCGGACCGATCCTGGTCGGCAACGATCCGGTGGCTCGCTCGGTGGAAACCGGCGGAACGCTGAAGTTCTTGCGGACATACTCCAACCCACGGTTGTATGCGCCAGTTACCGGCTTCTACTCGCTCATTTACGGGGCGACCGGGCTCGAGCGGACCGAGAACCGGATCCTGAACGGACGCGCGGACATCTTCGCGGTAGACCGCATCCAGCAACTCGTGTCCGGTCGGCAACCCGTGGGTGGCGCAGTGACAACCACCATCGATGCGGACGCCCAGCGCGCCGCATACCTCGGCTTGCGTGGCAAGAAGGGCGCTGTCGTGGCGATCGAACCTGCCACCGGGCGCATTCTGGCGTCGGTGCAATCGCCGTCATTCGATCCCAACAAGCTCTCCAGCCACGATCCGGCTGAGATCCGCGAGTACTACAACCGACTCGAAGCCGATCCGGACAAGCCGCTGCTCAATCGACCGATCGTTTCGCTCAACCCACCGGGATCCACGTTCAAGTTGGTCACCGCTGCGGCGGCTTTGGCGTCAGGTCGGTTCAACCCCAACTCGGTGATCCCCGGCCCGCGCACCTACCGGCTGCCGCTCACGGACAGGGATCTTCGCAACTGGAACCGTCAGCAGTGCGGTCCTGGTGGTGAAGTGACGCTCCGCGACGCGCTGGCAATCTCCTGCAATACCGCGTTCGCGTGGCTGGGCAATGAACTCGGTGCGGACGCTCTCCGCGACCAGGCGCGACTGTTCGGATTCGACACGAGCTTCGAAATCCCGCTTCGTGCTGCCACCTCGCGGTTCCCCGAGGATCCGGATGAACCGCAGACCGCGATGAGCGCGATCGGCCAATTCGACGTTCGCGCGACGGCACTGCAGATGGCGATGGTCACTGCGTCCATCGGTAATAGCGGGCGCACCATGGTCCCCTACATGATCCAGGAAGTGCGTGCGCCCGACCTGACGATCCTGCAGACCACCGAGCCGCAGGTCTTCGCCGATGCGATGCGTCCCAGCGAGGCACTCGCTCTGACCGAGATGATGGTGAACGTCGTGCAGAACGGCACGGGAACCAACGCACGCATCCCCGACGTCCGAGTGGCGGGCAAGACCGGCACGGCTCAAACGGGCAACGACC
>CAYPSE010000119.1:0-5423 GCA_964413305.1 uncultured Rubrivirga sp.
TACCTGACCTTCCGCAACGTGGAGAACATCGTCCGCGAGGAAATGGATGCCGCGGGGTTCCAGGAAGTGCACTTCCCGGCGCTGATCCCGCGCGAACCCTACGAAGCCACGAACCGCTGGACCGAATACGGCGACAACCTGTTCCGGCTGCAGGACCGGCGGGGGAACGACTACCTGCTCGGTCCCACGCACGAGGAACTGTTCACGCTGATGGTCAAGGGCGAGTACTCCTCGTACAAGGACCTGCCGCTGGTCATCTACCAAATCCAGACCAAGTACCGCGACGAAGCGCGTCCGCGCGCAGGCATCCTGCGCGGACGCGAGTTCGTGATGAAGGACTCGTACTCATTCGACGTGGACGACGCCGGGCTCGAGCGCTCCTACCAGCGCCACCGCGACGCCTACATCTCCACCTTCGATCGACTCGAGTTGTCCTACGTGATCGTCTCGGCGATGTCCGGGGCGATGGGTGGGTCGGCCAGCGAGGAGTTCCTCGCTCCTACGCCGGTTGGCGAGGACACCTTCGTGCGCTGCCCGGAGTGCGGGTTCGCCGCGAACGTGGAAGCGGTGTCGGTTCCGCTCGCCGTGGAGGAGCCGATCGCGGTTGGCGCGGCGCACGTGGAGGTGACTCCGGATACGCCCACTATCGACACACTGGTGGAAGTCTCGAATTCGCGCCCGGAACTGGCGCGGATCGATGGCGATGCCTGGACGGCATCGGACACCCTCAAGAACGTCATCGTGATGCGGGTGTATGCCGATGGCAGCGAGAAGCCGCTGGCCATCGGAGTTCCTGGTGATCGTGAAGTTGACGAGCGCCGCCTCGAAGCAGCGGTGTACCCGGCGGAGATCCGGGCATTCGAGGAAAAGGACTTCGCGGCCAACCCGGCATTGGTCAAGGGCTACATAGGACCGGGTGCCCTGGGACGCGATGGGGCTTCGGGCATCGAATACTTGCTCGATCCTCGGGTTGCACGCGGATCGGCGTGGATCACCGGCGCGAACGAACCCGGCCGACACGTCTACGACCTCGTGTACGGCCGTGACTTCGAAGCCGACGGCGTGATCGACGTTGCCGAGGTGCGCGCGGGCGATGCATGTCCATCGTGCGGTGCAGCGGTGGAGATCGCGCGCGGCATCGAGATCGGACACATATTCCAACTCGGACGCAAGTACGCCGAAGCCCTCGGACTACAGGTGCAAGATGAGTCCGGTGCACTGGTAACCGTGACCATGGGCTCGTACGGCATCGGCGTCTCGCGCGCCGTGGCCGCAATCGCAGAGCAGCACCACGACGACAAGGGCCTGGTCTGGCCGCGTGAGGTAGCTCCTGCCGATATCCACCTGATTGCGACCGGCAAAGACGACACCGCGTTCGAGTTCGCCGATTCGCTGGCTGCGCAGTTGTCGTCCTCGGGTGTGCGCGTGTTGTTCGATGACCGCCGCGGGGTCTCCCCGGGTGTGAAGTTCAACGATTCCGAGCTCATCGGGGTGCCGACCATCGTGGTGGTGGGGCGCGGATTGGCCGACGGCGTGATCGAGGTGAAGGATCGTGCGAGCGGTGAACGGGTAGATGTGCCGATCGATGAAGC
Organism: uncultured Rubrivirga sp.; assembly: GCA_964413305.1. Classification (GTDB taxonomy): domain Bacteria; phylum Actinomycetota; class Actinomycetes; order S36-B12; family S36-B12; genus S36-B12. Next base: position 1,593 of record CAYPSE010000119.1, read on the forward strand.
CGTGACGCACATGGTCTCGCTCGTTCGTTCCTGATTCGAGGATCCATTGATCGACCTGGACATCTTGGTCTGGTTGGCGCTGGCGGCACTGGTGGCCGGGTGGGTCGATGCGGTCGCCGGTGGCGGAGGTTTGCTGCAGGTCCCGGCGCTCTTGCTCGGTTTACCGGGACCGGGTGTGCAGGCGCTGGGAACGAACAAGGTCGCGAGCGTTTTCGGCACGGCTGCGGCAACCGGGACGTACCTGCGCAAAGTGCGCCCCGACCTGCGCGCGGCGTTACCGATGGCGGGTCTGGCGTTCGTCGGCGCATTGGGGGGAGCAGCCACCGCGTCATCGCTACCGGAGAACGTCTTCCGCCCGGTCATCGTGGCACTGCTGATCGGTGCGTGGGTGTGGGTTGCGGTGAGCCCAACGATGGGTTCGGTCGACCGATTGCGCTTCAGTGGCCGCCGACATATCGCCATCGCCGCGGGTGCTGGGCTTGTCATCGGCTTCTATGACGGTCTGCTCGGACCGGGAACCGGATCATTCCTATTGATCGTGCTTGTGGCACTGCTGGGCTACTCGTTCCTGTCGGCGTCGGTCACCGCGAAGATCGTGAACCTCGGCACGAACATCGCGGCGATCATCATCTTCGGATTCGGCGGCCACATCTGGTGGCAAGTTGGCCTGATCATGGCCGTCTTCAACGTGATCGGTGCAGTGACCGGTGCGCGGATGGCGCTGCGACGAGGAAGCGGATTCGTGCGGATCGTGTTCTTGGTGGTGGTGGCGGTACTGATCGTCCGCTTGATAGTTGCTGGCTGATCACTGCCGCCGACGATCGGTCTAAGTGGGGAACGCTTGACTGGATGCGCCCCATTGCACCGCAGACCGGGCACTGGTTTGCGCTGCATTGATGGCGAAAGCCCGATCGGCCTCGCTCGTAAGTGCGGCAACGTCGGCATACGCTCCGACGAGCGCGTTGTTGAGCTGCGCGAGCGCTCCGCGGGCGGCACGCGCACCAGTGATGGGACTGCCAGGTTCGAATGCCGGTGGCGGTGCTGGAACTTGTTGCGGATCGATCATCGAGGAGAAGACCTGCATACGCCCTTGATGATCGGTCAGCTGCGACACGGCTTGTCGTCTCGCATTCCCCGCGAGGAATGCGCCCGCCAGACCCGCGGCGTAGACGAAGTTCTGCTCGGCCTCGATCACCCGAACGATGGCGGCGACGGCGGTGGGATCGGAGTACGTCATGCATTCGCCCGGATGTCGCGAAGTTCGGGGATATGCGATGACTCCGAGGCCGCGATGTAGGTCAGCGCGCGAACCCGCTGCTCTTCTTGATCGAGCTGCGCCGACTGAGCGCGTAGGTCTGCGGCCTCGCGTTCACGGGCGATGAGTTCGGTGAGGGTGGCCTTGAGCGTGGTCGCCGCAGGCGCGATCGGGACGACCGCGGACAGGTCCTCCTCGCTGGCACCGAGCTCGCGCGCGTGGGCGCGGTGTTGATCGGCCAGCGAGGTGAGCGAACCCCGCAGTTCCGGGTGGGCCTCGATCGCCCCGAGGTAGGCGCCGACCAAGGACAGTTCATCGAGCACGTTCTCCTCGGGGGCCTCGGGCTCGATAGGTGCGATCTCGATCGCCTCGGGGGTGGCTTCACTGCCGCCGCAGCTCGTGAGGGAGCCCAGCGTCACCACGCTCACCGGAAGAGCGGCGCCGAGCAACACCGCGCGACGGGAGATTCCCGTGGGGGTGGGGCTGCTAGCCGGGCCGGGCACGCGGCAAGCCTGCCATGACGGCGTCCTGGGCGGTTAGACTCGCAGGTGGTGCCGATCACGCGGGCGCTTGTGAACTTGCGTGGGCGGTACTCACAACTCACAACCACAACAGGATCCAGCCTCATGGACGGAGGATCGGTGTCCCCCGATAACGCATCTCCCGATCGCACCTCCTCTCACGGCATGTCCGCCGACATCGTGCGCGCGATCGTTGAGCCCGTTGTGGCCGGTGCAGGTCTGGATCTTGAAGACCTGGCGATCGAGAGGGTCGGTCGACGCGAGAAGGTCGCGGTGATCGTCGATACCGATGGCGGCGTGAGTTTGGATGCCATAGCGGAGGTTTCGAGCGCGCTGTCGGCCGCCCTCGACGAGCAGCCCGATGTCGCGTCGTCGTCGTATGTCCTGGAAGTCAGCAGTCCGGGTGTGGACCGACCATTGAGCTTGCCCAGGCACTGGCGACGCAACATCGATCGACTCGTTGCCGTCGAGCTGGAGGATGGTTCGTCTGTGACGGGTCGGATTACGGCGGCCGACGAAACCTCGGCAACCCTCGATGTTGCCGGAGAGAGCCGCGACCTACCCCTGGCGGCCGTGAAGCGCGCACTGGTTCAAGTGGAATTCTCCCGGGGACGGCAGGAGGACTGATGGACATCGATGTAAACGCCCTGAAAGCGCTGGTCCGAGAGAAGGACCTGTCATTGGATCTGGTGGTCGAGACCATCGAGGCGGCCTTGCTCGTTGCCTATCAACGCACCGAGGGTTCGCACGAGCGTGCGCGCGTGCAACTGGATCGCAAGAGCGGTCACGTGACCGTGTGGGCGGCCGAGGTGAACGACGATGGCGAGACCATCGGTGAGTTCGACGACACCCCCGATGGTTTCGGACGTATCGCGGCGACCACTGCACGCCAAGTGCTGCTTTCGCGACTACGTGAAGCAGAGGGAGATGCGACGATGAACGAGTTCACCGGACGCGAGGGCGACCTTGTGTCCGGTGTGATCCAACAGTCGAGCAATCCGCGCATGGTTCGGGTGGACCTAGGGAAAGTGGAAGCCAACTTGCCACCGGAAGAGCAGGTTCCCGGCGAGACCTACACCCACGGTGAGCGCATCAAGGCCCTGGTCACCAACGTGCGTCGCGGCTTCAAGGGTCCGGTCGTCACGATTTCGCGCACCCATCCTGGACTGGTGAAGGCGCTGTTCGCCCTCGAAGTTCCCGAGGTCGCCGACGGCACCGTGGACATCACAGCCATCGCTCGGGAAGCAGGCCACCGGACCAAGATCGCCGTGCGCTCCAACTCCCCGGAGGTCAATGGCAAGGGCTCGTGCATCGGTCCGCAAGGTCAGCGGGTTCGGCACGTGATGAGCGAACTCGGCGGGGAGAAGATCGACATCGTCGATCACAGCGACGATCCGGCCGAGATGATCGCCCACGCCCTCTCGCCTGCTCGGGTGACCGCCGTGCAGATCGTGGACGCGAACGCCAAGGCCGCGCGGGTTCTGGTGCCCGATTACCAGTTGTCCTTGGCCATCGGTCGCGAGGGCCAGAACGCCCGCTTGGCGGCCCGGCTCACCGGCTGGCGGATCGACATCCGTCCCGATGGTGGGAGCGCTGGCGCACCGGCGGCGGATGAGCCTGCGACGGGCGAGTAGACTTGGGAGTCGGTTTCTCGGGAAAACCACCCCGCGCAGCGCGAAAGCCCACCCCAGGTGAGCCGATTCGCATGTGTATCGGGTGCCGAACTCGAGAGCCGGTGTCGAGGCTGGTTCGCCTCGTGGCCGACGCCGCCGCCCCCGGGGGATGCGTCGTCGACCAGGAGCGGATCCGACCCGGGCGAGGAGCCCATATCCACCCCCGGGCCGAGTGCATCGAACAGGCGGCAAGGCGCCGGGCCCTGGCCCGCGCGCTGCGTAGCCCGGCTGGTGCCCAGATCGACATAACGCAGGTGCGTGCGCAGATCCTCGAGGAGAGGTTGTAGCGTCCGCTTCTAACAGGTGCCCACGAAGGAGTGGAACGAGAGATGAACACCCAATGAGCGCGCGAGCATGAACATGCAGCGTTCGTTCTAACCGT
>CAYPSE010000120.1:0-5384 GCA_964413305.1 uncultured Rubrivirga sp.
ATGACATCTTCCTTGTAAGGGAAGCGCTCTAGCCAACTGAGCTATGGGCCCGGAGTGAGGCTACCGAGGAGTGTGGGGGCGTCACTGGCTGGGTAGCCTGCGGACGTGACGTCAACCGTGGGTGCCGTGGCACGCGCACTCGAAGCCCGCTATCCGCTAGAGCTCGCCTCGGACTGGGACGCGGTGGGCCTGGTGGTGGGGGATCCGCAGACTTCGGTGTCCTCGGTGCTGTTCGCGGTCGATCCGGTGATGGACGTGGTCGATGAAGCGATGGCTACAGGTGCGGACATGATCGTGACGCACCACCCGCTGTTCCTGCGGGGTGTGCACTCGGTGGCGCCGATCACGCCCAAGGGTCGTGTGGTGCACACACTGATATCGCACGGAATCGCGCTGTATTGCGCGCATACGAACGCCGACCACGCCCGTCCCGGGGTTTCCGATGCGCTCGCCGCGGCCTGCGGACTGGATTCGACGGTGGCGATCGATCCGTGGGGAGCTCACGTAGGCACCGGACGCGTGGGGGATCTGGCGGAGCCGGTGTCGCTTCAAGCGTTGGCGGATCGGCTGGCCGGTGCGTTGCCCGTGACCGAACACGGCATCCGGCTAGCCGGCGACGTGGATGCTCCGGTGCGCACGGTCGCGGTGTGTGGGGGAGCGGGTGACTCGCTACTGGAGATCGTGGGCGATAGAGCAGATGTGTACGTAACCGGCGACCTGCGCCACCACCGAGCGCAAGATCACCTGCTTGCTACCGGCAAGGCGTTGATCGACGTTCCGCATTGGGCTGCGGAGTGGCTGTGGCTACCGGATGCGGCAACGAGCCTCCGCGACGATCTGGGCGCCGATAGCGTTACCACCTCGGTGTCGAGTATCGACACCTCTCCGTGGGCGGCACATATAGGGAGAGATCAGTGAAGGCTGCACAGTCCGAGCAACTGATCTTGCTGGAGGTCCAAGGTTGCGATACCCGCCTTGCTCAACTCCAGCATCGCCTGGTCACGTTGCCCCAGAAGGTGGAACTGACATCGGCGCAAGAACGTGCGGAGCGCTTACGCAAGGAACTCATCGCCGCACAGACCATCGTGTCCGATCTAGAACGCGAGCAGGCGAAGGCCGACGCCGACGTGGATCTGGTTCGCGAGCGCAGTCGCAAGGACCTCGAGTTGCTCCACTCCGGATCGATCAACGATCCCAAGCAACTGCAGAGTTTGGAATCCGAACTCCAGTCGCTGGCCAAGCGGCAAACTGAACTGGAAGACGTCGAACTCGAAGTCATGGAACGGCTGGAAGGTGCGCAAGCTGCCGTGATGCATCTGGAGGGCGAATCCGCATCGGCACGCGCCGAGGTCGAGCGGCTGGCGGCCGAGGTTGCCGAGCTTGAGGCCGAGATCGCCCGGGAGCGGGCTGGTGTGGAATCCGAACGCCAAGGCTTCGCCTCGCAGGTAGGGACCGAACTCCTCGGCTTGTACGACAAGATCCGCGCTGACCATGCGGGGCGAGGGGCAGCCCTGTTGCACCGCGGACGCTGCGATGGCTGTCGTATCGACCTGCCACCGACGGAAATCGCAGCACTCAAATCCGCTCCTGAGGATGAGGTGCTGCGCTGCGAGGAGTGTCGCTGCATCCTGGTGCGCAGCCCGGAATCGGGTCTGTAGACGCTCGTGGCTTCCTCCTACACGGTCCAAGCCGACGGTGGCTCACGCGGAAATCCGGGACCGGCTGCTTACGGGACCGTCGTCACCGACTCGATGACGGGCCAGACGGTCGCGGAGTTCGCCGAGTTCTTCGACAACGCGACGAATAACTTCGCCGAGTATCGCGGGGCGATCGCCGGATTGGAGTACGTGCACTCCATCGATCCGGACGCGCGGATCGAAGTCCGCCTCGATTCCAAACTGGTCGTCGAGCAGATGTCCGGCCGGTGGAAGATCAAGAGCGACGACATCAGGAGGCTCGCGCTTCGGGCCCGTGATGCCCACGATCCAACGCTCGTCTCCTATACCTGGGTGCCGCGCGCGGACAACGCCCGTGCCGATGCTCTCGTCAACGAGATGCTCGATCAGGTGGTGAACGGTGGTGAGCGCACCATCCACCGCGGGGCCCCGGCCAACGCCGAGGATGTGGTGGGCGAAGTTCGCGAGAGCGAATCCCAGGCCGAAATCGCCGAAGCGGTTGCCGGCGAGGAGCCACCCCGCACAATGATCGGATGGGCCGCACTCGCGGAACCCACCACGTTGCTCCTGGCCCGGCATGGCGCTACGGCCTACTCGTTGGACAAGCGTTTCAGTGGCAGTGGGGGAGTGGACCTTCCTTTGATCGAGTTGGGGTTGGAACAAGGTGCCGCGCTCGCCGGTGAGATCGCGCGGCGTGGTGAAGCCACCCGCATAGTCACCTCACCGTTGCTGCGCGCGAGGCAGACCGCGGACTTGATCTCCGCCGAGACGGGCCTCGCAGTGGAGGTCGACGAACTGTTCGCGGAGTGCTCCTTCGGTGAGTGGGATGGTCACACGTTCACCGAGGTGCGGGATAAGTGGCCGGAGGAAATGGCCGACTGGCTAGCCTCGACATCCGTCGCGCCCCCCGGTGGTGAGTCCTTCGATGCCTGCCAGGCGAGAGTCAGACGCGGCCTTCGCGGACTACTCGACCGCTATCTGGGTGAAACCGTGGTGGTGGTCGCGCACGTGACGCCGATCAAGCTTCTGGTGACCGACGCTGTGGGCGCTCCGGTGGACAGTGTGTATCGGATGGAACTGCCCCCGTGCTCGATCAGCAAGGTCGCGTGGTTCCCGGACGGGAATTCATCGATGTTCAGTTTCGCGGAGGCCGCGCACCTGCGCGACCTCCGCGGCCCTGCTGGGAGTTAGAACGGGCAGCTGAATCGCTAGGCGCGCGCGCCCTTCATGGCGCCGCGCATGCCCTCACCGCGCTTGCCCTCACCGCGCATGCCCTTCCATCGGTTCGCCTTCGCCGTCTGGAGTGCCGAGGAGACCGCATCGGCCTGCGACTGGGTCAAGGTGCCCTCGCTCACCAACTTCGACAATGCGGCTTCGCGCTCATCTGCACGTTCAGCCTGGTGGGCCTCCCGGTCGGATTCGTGCGCTTGGCGCATCGCGCCCTTGACGGCCTGAAGATCGTCCCGATCGACGGTGCCGCTGGCGATGAGGTCGCGCATGCCACCGCGGTCGGCAGCGGCAATCGCGTCGGCTTGCGCTTGCGTCAGGGTGCCACCCGCCACTAGGCCGGCCAACACTTCGTTCATCGTGGCATCGCGCTCGGCCTGCCTGGCCGCGCGGTCACCGTCGTGGGTGGCCTTCAATGCTTGACGGATCGCGGTGGCCTCGTCTTGGGAGATGGTGCCGGCTTGGACGAGCGAGGCCAGCGGACCGCTGTGGCGGCCTTCACCGCGTTTGCGGTCCTCTGAACCGTGGGCTGAAGCCGCGACCGCGCCGCCGAGGACCAGGGCTGCTGCCGATACGGCGGCGGCGCCGCCGAGGACGATGGTGCGAGTGCTACGCATGCTGAATCCCTTCGTTTGGGGTGACCCATGACCGGGGGGTTTCGGTCACGTACTCAGACTGCGCGAGTCGCATGCGATAGCGATACGAGACATGTTCAGGTTTGGTAAACGATGATGTCCAAGCCCCGGGGGTCGCCGCCCTTCGTAGGCTCGCGCACCTCGCTGCGGAAGCCAAGGTCGGTCAGGAAGCCTGGAACGTCGTCGATGGACTTCGGCACCGTGCTCTGTTGCAGCACGGCGCGGGTCAGGCGACCTTTGGTCGCTTTGTTGAAGTGGCTCACCACGCTGCGTTTGTCGTCGCGTTCGAGCAGGACGCGACCCACGAACGCGCGCTGCGCGGCGCCGTCGGGCACAGGACCGAGTTTCACGTAGGCACTCGAGCGAAGGTCCAGGATCGGACCACGCGTTGAGCTCAGTTCGCTCTGCACAGCCTCCTTCCACACCGAGGCCAGAGTTCCTAGCCCCGGCAGCGTGGTGTCGCCGCTCAGTCGATAGGCAGGGATCTTGTCGCTGGGACGCAGCAGCCCGAACAGCGCCGAAGCGATGGCTACACGGGAATCCGCCCGCTTGCGAACTGCAGCGGGCAGGGAGGCGAAGTCGAGGGCTTCGAACAGGACGCCTGTGTAGACCTCGATGGCCGGGGCCGCAGGCGCGCTGCGCAGTGCCGCGTTCGCCACGATGAGATCGCGCTGCTGGGGGCCAATGCCCAAAACCTTCGCCGCCTTGGCAGGCTCCCCTTCGCACAAGGCAATGACGGCGTCGAATACCGACTGTCGAGCGGCCTTCAGTCCGAGATAGCCCAGTGAGCCGGGTGCGAGTTTCGGTCCCCTGGCCGGAGCGGTCTTGCCTTCACTCGGAGGCAGCAGTATCAGCACAGGGCTGGCGAGGAACTACGGAGCAACCGTGCGAACGGCAACCACGCGGTCCTTCTTCGTGTTGCCCACACCGATCAATCCGGGATCGGCATTGCCGCACGTGTCCTCGTCGGCTCGACACGGCCCCATCTCAACGCCGTAAAAGTGCAAGCCCTGAACGCCGAGGAACACGGTCATCCCGAAGGTGCCGTTGGGGTTCATCGTGGTGCACGCCTGGTCGAGGGTCTGCCAGGGCCACGAGCCGTTCTTCCTTGGCTGCGGCTCGTATCGGGTAAGGCAGATCGTGTTCTCACCGTCGGTCCAGTTGCGCAATTGCCGCTGGGCTTCCTTGCTGAGCGTGCCGGTGAAGGTGACTGGTTCTCCGGAGACCTCGCGCCGATCACTCACCTTCAAGCAGGCGTAGTTGTTCGGATCGGCTGTGCAGGCACTTTTACGTGGCTTGACGTCGGTGTCCGCCGCGGCGGGACCGGCTACCACGGTCACTGCCGTTGCTGCCATCAGAAGGGCACTGGCTGATGCTGCGATTGAGCGCTTCACGCGGATATCCATGACGTGAACGTAACAGCGGTTAGCGCGCGTTTCGGGCAACGACGTACCCTTATGGGCGGACGAGTCGGCCGGGTGATCGCGGCGCGAAAGCGTCGAGGAAAGTCCGGACTTCACAGGGCGCGGTGGTGGGTAACGCCCACCCGGGGTGACCCGCGGGACAGTGCCACAGAAAGCAAACCGCCTCGAGCGATCGAGGTAAGGGTGAAAGGGCGGTGTAAGAGACCACCAGCACGGCAGGTGACTGCCGTGGCTAGGTAAACCCCACCGGAAGCAAGGTCAAAAGGGTCGGGCAACCGGCCTGCGTGGACGAGCGGCCCGCTCCATGTTCACGGGTAGACCGCACCAGGGTGCCGGCAACGGCACTCGCAGATGGATGATCACCGAATCGTCACCGCAAGGTGGCGAGGAACAGAATCCGGCTTACAGGCCGGCTCGTCCCC
>CAYPSE010000121.1:0-5369 GCA_964413305.1 uncultured Rubrivirga sp.
TTCTTGCCCTTCTTGCACGTGATCTTCTTGGGTGGCTTGGGGTTGGCGAATTGCTGTTTGCCGATCGTCAAGGTTGCCCTTTCGACGTTGCCGAACTGACCGGGGCCGTTGCCCCCCGTCGCGTAGTAGACCCGGAACTGATCGGGTGCGATCTCATAGCCGGTCGGGTCGAGTTTGCTGTTCCCACGTCCGGTGAGGACCTGCGGCGTGGACCACGTGAGACCGTCGGCCGACTCGGATACGAAGAGCTTTTGATTGCCATCGCTCGTGCAGCCGATATCCGCAAGGATCATTACCCAGGAACCGTTCGCAGCGCGCAGAACTTCGGTGTCCACGTATCCGTTTTCGAGCCGCCATCCGGGCTCCTTGGTGAATGAGACTCCGTCGTTGGAGATGTACGTTGCAATCTTCTCCGTGCAGCGCCCCTCAACGGGGCTCTCCACCAGGTAGATGCGCACACGACCATCCGGGAGAAGCACAGCGTCTGGCACACCCCATGCCCTTTGCGCCATCGACGCGGAAGCCCCTCCACCGATCGGTGTCCGAGCACCCAGGGACAGGCAGTCGGCGTCGAGACACGGGGCCGATGCAACTTGCTTCATTCCAGCGTTGGGGCTGACGTCGACGAAGTAGGCACGCTTGCTGCCGTTCGGGAATGTCACGATGCTCACGTCGGTGACGGGACCACCCCCGGAGTTGAAGTTCACCGGGGTGCAACCAGCGTCCGTGCACAGCGCAACGGCTGTTCCAGAAGGACCATCGGAGCGAAAGACGAGATCGCCGCGAGCGGTGCGCTCCACGTGCGGGGAAACACCGGTCATCGTGGTCGTGCTCGGGTTGTCGAGGCGCCATGTAGCAGCGCTGGCCGGAGCGGTGGTCCCCGCCAGAACGATGGCAGTGGCGGCAATCAGGATCGTTGTTCGCATGAGTGAGCGTGAGCGCATGCACAAATGTTAAGGCGGTCTATTGCTCGTTGTGTCTCACTTCATGTATCAAGCGAGAACTGCTCTTCGTGCAGTCGGGCGAATAGATCGTGGGGACTTCCCCATGAGTTGCCTCATGTGTAGCGGACCTTGTGGTTGTGCACGATCGCGATGTCGTTGGTTGTGGTAGCGGCTGTCGAAGCGAGCTGGAGTCGACGGAGCCTCGGTTGATGGGTTCCAGGAAAGACGAAGGCTCCTGCACCCCGGGGGAAACCGAGGGTGCAGGAGCCGGGTCGTTCCGTGACTACGAGTGGTGCTTACGGGTTCATCGGCAGGAGCACAGCGTCGATGCCGTGCGCAATCTGCTTGTTGCCCTCGTTGATGTCCACCTGAGACAAGATGACCTTCGGGTTCTTCAGCTTCTTGGCACCATCAACGAGCGTTATCGACGGCTTGGACGTATTCACGCGCACGCGGATGGTCTCGCCCTCAAGCGCGGTGTTCAAGGTTGCGCCGTTGGCCTGCAGCGCATCCTGCGACAAGATCGTGCTGCCGGGAATCACGTGGTAAAGCAGCACTTGCTCAATCATCGGAACACCCAAGCCGGCAACGGTGTTGAACGCCTTGCGCTCGGTCTTGACCTTTTTGCCCGTCAATGCAGACGCCAGGTTCATGAACGCACGGTCATTCGGGATGAATGCAGTGAGGGCGGTGTCGCCGTCGGCAAGAACACTCACGGCTGAATCAGGCTTGGCGGCAAGAACGGTTTCGACTGCCTTGGTGAGGATGTCGTAGTCGCGAAAGTCCTGATCGAACTTCGCTTGACCGGCCTGCAGCACGGTGGCGAGGGACGTGGTGCCCTCGTCTGCCTGCGAGGCAGGGGCGGCTATGAGGGAAAGGGCGAGTGCGCCTGCGGCCACACCTGCGGCAGCAGCGCGAGAGATGATCTTGGTGCGCATGGAACGACTCCTTATGTAGGTACCGCGGTGTTTGCGGTTCTATGGAGTAGTTCGTTCAAGGGCGCACGGTTGGATGCAGCTTCGGTTGAGTTCCTTGACACCACTGCGGCTAGTTGCAGCAACCTCCGCCGCAGCAGCCACCACCGGACGGAGCGCTGGGCATCGCGCCCGATCTGGTCGCGTCCTTAGTCCCGCCTGCTGAGGCGACGTTGAGCAGACGCACGGTGTCGTGGTGTCCACGTGGGCACTCGGCCGGGTGGTTGGACTCGCTCATCGGCCGGCTCACCACGAACGTGTCGCTGCACTGGCGGCACCGAAATTCATACGCAGGCACACGAACACGATACGCCGATCGCTCAAGACAGCATCGACACCTGCAACTTGCGTCTCGAGAATCGCTTCTTGCGACGCAAGTTGCAGGTTTCGGCGGATTAGCGACGGACGGCAGACGAGATGTGAGCGGCGAGTCCGCCCGGTTCGGAGAAGTCCGCGATCACCGCGTGCGGGCGGTGTTCGCTCAGGTCTTCCACCGAGTGCGCCCCGGTGGCCACCGCGATCACCGGGATACCGCTGGTTTGCGCGGCGAGGATGTCCAGGGGCGTATCGCCGATGATCACCGGCTGCACACCGGCTTGCAAAGACAACTGTTGCGCAGCCGCGGCAACGAGTTCCATCCGCGTTGAATGCATGTCTCCGTAAAAACCCGAATCGAAGTCCATCGGTGCGTCCAATCCCGCTGCGTGCAACTTCAATCGCGCGCGGCGCGGGGTATTGCCGGTGAGGACCGAGTGCGTTCCGCCCAATTGCTGCAAGACCAGCAGTGCGTCGTTAGCTCCCACAATCGGAATCGAGGGCGCAGTGACCATGTCTTCGGCAGTGATTTCATCGATGATGGCTAAGGCGCGTTCGACGTCGTCGTTGTCCGGCATGAAGTCCGCGAATAGCTCGATGATGATCTGCCGATCGGTCTTGCCAACACCCGCAGGTAGCGGATCGACCGGTTTACCTGTGACCATCGACACCGCGTGTGCGTGCCGATCGCGTGGCGAAGGTGCGTGGGTGACGAGGGTTCCATCGATATCCCACAGCAGTAGGACATTCGAAAGATCGCTCACACGTGAACGGTAGTCACTCGCAGAAACCACCGTCGCAGCACGGCTGGATGTAGTAGCACGATGGACAGAAGTCCTTGCCGCCGCGACGCTCGAGGTCTGACTTCTCACAAGCCGGGCACGGACCGGGGTGTCCCATCACGGGGAAATCATCGCGTATTTCGGAGAGTCGATGAATCAACGACGCGCATTGCCGCGCTTGAGGCCGTCTCCATGGAATCTCGATGGGGCTCTGTGATCGAACTCGATGCCAACGGGAAGCGCACGTTAAGCCAGTCGGCGACCACGTACAGCAAACCTCCAACCGCGTAGGGGCCGGTCATGATCGCGACCGCGCCGAGCACACCTCGGGCCACGTCCTCCGGGCTCGCGGCCACGCCCGCGATCGGGAGGACGGCGATGAGAACGAGCGCCACCCCGGCTCGGCGGGTGTAGGTCCACTCACGCCTACCCCAAAACACGAACGGCACGGCGGCGATGATCGCAGCAACGGGAACCAGTGGGCCACGTTCATCCATGACGTCCATCACGAACCGCGGTGCCAACGCCCACCACACGGAGACCGCCGCGATCACGCCCACCGTGACCCACAGGTAGAAGCGCGCGGTCTGCGGGGACAGCAACGCCCACAGGCTTACCGCCAGGATCGTGCCGATGACTCCGATCGACCCGATGATCGCTTCGAGGCCACCGGGATCGGCCCAGTACTCGCCCACGATGAACAGCACCTCCAAGATGGCGAAGCCCACCATCACGAAGAAGGCGATGTTGCGTACGACGATCGCGGCCATGTCTCCATGGTGCGCTCTTGCTGGCGGGACATCACGAGGGCGAAAGTCCTGCATGTCCAGGCAATGTGGGCTAAGGATTCATGCGAGGAGAGGTGAGACGAACTAGCGGACTCTGATTGCTTTTGATAGCGGTGATGGCACCGAAGCTCCCTGTGGCGTCACCGCTACGACACGGAATCGGTACTTGCCCGGCGCCAACTTCACGCGACACTGCAGCGGTGACGTAGTGGGATCGATGGTGCACAGCGACTTGCCTTGGGGAGTAGTGACGCGGTACTCGCTCACGCCCGGATACTCGACGGGTGCGATGCGGATGCGGACCGGCTTCTTGCGGGTGCCGGCTTTCAGTACTTTCGCGGTGGGTGCTGCTGCGCGAAGCATGTCGGCCTCGGGCGAGAGCGCGGCGTCACCCTCACCTTGCGCGTTTCGAGCACGGACGGACAGCCCCACCGCTCCGGTGTTGCCGGTTGGGAAGGTGCAGACGGTCTCCGCCGAACTGCACAGCAACGAACCTTGTGCATCCAGGACGTCGTAGCCCACGACCGTCTCAGCAGAGTCCGTTGGCGGCTGCCACCAAACGGTCGTGGAGTCCTGAACGCGCGCGGCCTGTACCTCCGTGGGCCGGCTGGGAATCGTTGGCAATCCGGCAACCGTCAACGCTTGATTGGCCAGTGGCCGATAACTCATACCGGTGAACCCGATCACACCTGGACCCGGAAGTCCGTTGCACGAACCACCGGCGATGTTGCCGAGCAACAGCGGCGTGCCGTTCTCGATGACATAGCGCGGACCCCCGCTATCGCCCGAGCAGGCATCGATGCCGGAGTTCTTCGCGGACAGGAACGCCAGCCCGCTCGAACCTCGGAAGTCCTCAACGACCCGTTGGATGGGAAGTGCTGCTTCGCGTGGGATGTCGGTGGCGCGCTGATCGGGTGAGGGGAATCCATAGCCGATGGCGGAGACCGGTGTGCCCGTATCCAGCCAGCGAACGAGTTCAAGCGTGGTGGCAAGGCGCCCGAACGTGACGTTCGTCAACGGTTGGTCCAAGGTGACGAATGCGATGTCGTTCGCTGGCACATCGGTGCCGCGCAGTTGGAAACCATCCACCACGAAACTTTGAACTACGCGCGCCGGTGTTGCGCCCTCCACACCCGCTGTCGTGACACGGAACGGACTACCGGGGGCAACAACTGCGAATGAAGCTGGATCGACGTAACCGCCGGTGCGTTCGTCGATGACGCAATGGGCAGCGGTCATCAACACGGTGGGCTTCCACACGGCCGCGGTGCAGATACCGAACGAACCGGGGCGCAGCGAGATCAGCGCCGTGGCGTACGGCGTGCCGATGGCGTCGCCGGCTGCCATCAGCCGGGGAGTGCGAACCGACGCGGAGGGTGCAGACGGCACAGGCGTCGTCGTTGCGAGTGAAGAAGCCGACTGACTCGACGAATGCCGTGGCGCCATCACCGAGGCCTGCGCGAGCGGAGTTAGGAGGAGGACGCTCGCGAGGGCCGTGGCGACGGCGCCGGCGAAGTGGTGCGCGCGAAGGCGCGACCTAGTTAGCGGCAGGTGCAGCGCTGGGGT
>CAYPSE010000122.1:0-5347 GCA_964413305.1 uncultured Rubrivirga sp.
TGGCCACGCTGCTCAGGTGATCGTGCTGCCCGATGCATCGTGGACCGAGCGGGGCTCGGTGATCGAATCCGTCGAACGGGCTGGCCTCGTCGTTCTCGACATCACAGCGCCGCTGGAGCCCAAGGCCGTCTGCGCCGCGATCGTCGTCGCGCAGGTCGCGCGACCCTTGGTGGTCGTGGCGCACGGCGATGCCTGCCACGTCCTGCCCGCGGTGGCCCTCTCACTGAGAACGCAGCACCGTGACACCGCTGGATACGTTCTCGTGGATCCGGATGCACCACCATCGACGGACACATGGCCCGAGGCTCCGGTGACCGTGGTCAGTACGACGCAGGAAAGCGGCACGTCACTTCGTGGATGGCCGATCGTTTCTGCTGCAGGTGATGTCGCAAGAGCAGTCGCACACGTAGCAACGACGTTACTCGTTCGTTGACCGCGATATTTCAACGCGACTGTGGGAACCTCGACGAAGTCTGACGAACACCCGTCGCGCGTCGCACCAGCGGACGCGGCAACACGCGCAAGAGCGAGGACAGTGCCTTGTATTGCGCACCTGCAACGCTGACCACACGGCCTGCGCGTGCATCTCGCAGTGCTTGGTTGACGACGTCGTCTACGTCCAGCCACATCCACTCCGACACCGAGTCCATCTGCATGCCCGCGCGTTGGTGGAACTCCGTGCGGGTGAAACCAGGGCAGACGGCGATCGGACGAACACCCGTTCCGGATAGTTCGACGGCAAGGCTCTCGGTGAAGACCGTGGCCCACGCCTTCGCCGCCGAGTACGTGCCTCCCGTGATCCAACTCGCCACGCTGCTCACATTGAAGACGTAACCACGCCCTCTATCGACCATGCCTGGCACAGCTGCGTGCGTGAGCTGCATGACCGCGGTGACCAGCACATCGAGCATCTGCTGCTCTTGTTGATAGGTGGTGTCGAGAAAGCCGCCCTTGACCCCGAAGCCGGCATTGTTGACCAGGACGTCTATCTCACTTGTACGAACCAGATCAGCGATTCGCTCGATTTCCGAACGGTCGGTCAAATCCGCAGGCACGACCTCGGTGCCCACCCCGAAGTTCCGGTTGAACCCATCCGCCAGATTCGCCAGGCGCATCCGATCTCGACTCACCAGCACGAGATCGTGGCCTTGCCGCGCGAGAGCGGTCGCGAATCCTTGACCAATTCCTGACGTGGGGCCGGTGATCAATGCTCGGGGCATCAGCCCATCTTGGTGCACACGACGACGTACCGTGGACTCATGTCCACCCGTGCGCTAGGAGTCACCCTCACCGGCGTGCTGCTGAGCTTGAGCGTGGGGCTACCTACCGCAACGGCGGGTCAGGTGGCCGTGCAACCTCGGGTGATTGGCGGCCAGGAGGCCGATCCCGCGGACTTCGGGTTCGTCGCGTCCGTCCTCAGCGCACCGCGCTACCGGCAGTCGGGCGCGTACCAGGCCCAGTACTGCGCTGCGAGTCTGACGTCGCCCACCACACTCATCACCGCCGCGCACTGTGTGGTGGATCAGCAGACCGGTGAGCGGCTGCGACCACGCGACATCCTCATCGCTTTCGGGTCCGACCTTCGATCTCCACGAGTCCGGGTGATCGGGGTCGAGGAATTCGCCATTCATCCGCGTTATCGAGTGAAGACCGCGGCTAACGACGTCGCGGTCCTCTACCTGTCTCAACCCGTACCCGACGTCCCGACGATTCCACTGGCCGAGGGCGCCGACGTAGCCGCCTACGACGCACCTGGAACGGCAGCCCAGGTGGCAGGTTGGGGCAACACGCGTGCCCGCGGGAATCGCTTCCTGCCCGAGTTGCAGGTGGGCAACGTTCGCTTGTTCCCGGAATCGTCATGCGGACGAGGTAAGGGGTACGAGGTCAACGGTGTGGCTTTCGAAGGGTTCACCAAGCGGGAAGCCAATCCGCGAACGATGCTGTGTGCCGCGGGTGCTTCACCTGCTGGCGACGTCATCGATGCCTGCCAAGGCGACAGTGGGGGTCCGCTCACTGCCGGCGCGGGTGATGCAAGACGCCTTATTGGAGTCGTCAGTTGGGGTCAGCAGTGCGCATCGCGCCTGCCCGGCGTATACACCCGCATCAGTGCGGAAACGGACTTCCTGATCGATGCCGGAGTGCTCGCCCCGCAACCACCGATCCTGGCTCCGGTAGTGAAGGCGACGGCAACGACCCCCACGACTGTGAGCGTGCGAATCACGGCACCTTCGGATGGGACACGAATCGACGCCTTCGCCGTAACAGCAACCGACGCAGCCACCGGTCAGATTTCCACCTGCACCGCAGCGCCCAAGTCCGGTCGTCGTGCTGCCACCTGCGTACTGTCCGCACTGCCTACTGGGGCCACCGTGCGCATCGAGGCGATCTCTGGCAATGGGTTGGGGAGTTCCCCGATTTCAGTTCCGATCACCGTCGATCTATGACGCACCCACTCACATCATCAACGAGAGGGACGCCTCTCGCGTCTGTGCCGTTTGCGCCTGCACCTGCAGGAACATCGCTTCCCTTACGCGGCGTTCGGCACTGCATCCGGAGTACATAGCCGCTCCAGCACGTGCAGTCACCACTGCAGTTGCCGCATCTACCGCCATCCGCAGCGCTTGAGCTCGCAGCAAGACACGTTCAGCAGCGGGGCCGTCCGAATCGATGGCGGCATAAGCGCGTCGCCTGAGTTCACGCGTTCGTTCTGACAGTGAATTGACGAGGAGCTCCAACTGGGCGTCCTGACGTCGGCTAGCGATCTCGGCGAGTTCCTGAACGGCCCCCCGGATGATGCCGAAGGATGCAGGATTGACATCGACCGTCCTCTTCGAATCCCCTCGGCTCCATTCCTCGAAGTCGATCAGTGCCGCGACGTTTGTGTCCGGAACCATCGTGCCTTCGAAAGTGATGGGACGGGTATGAGTTCCCGACATCGCCAGCAGTCTCAGCGGTTCGTGTACATGCATCCCGGTCAGATACGCAGGATCACGTCCTGCTGCGAGATACATGCATACGACCTTGTTTGCGTAGTCACCAGATCCCCGAACCATTACGAGCATGACGTCCGCAATATCCCAGGACGTGACCCAATCGAGTTTGCCGGTGATGGACCAGCCGCCATGCACGCGTTCAGCGACCGGGTTCGCGGCACCGGGCCGACGCAGATGCGCGAATGCGACAGCTCCGAGATAGCCACCCGATCGAAGCCCGTCGAGCCAACGCGCCTGAATCTCCTCGACAACGGGCGCGTGATCTCCTGTGCGCGCATGCGTCAATGTCGTCAACGGAGTTTGGTGTTGGGCCCAGGAGAACCACACGGAGGCATCGGCCATGGCGATGCGCTCGGCCACCTCGCGCTGCCGCGCTGCAGGTGCCAGTGCCTCCCCCAACAGACCGACTGAAGCGAGGGCATCGATCTGGAAACGCTCGATGCCGCGTGCATCGGATTCCCCGGCACGGTCCGCGATCGCGCTCAGCACCTCCTCGGCCTCGACGGACAACCGCCACTCGCCCACAGCCTCGTCCGGCCCGATGATGTCCGGCCCGATGATGTCCGGCCCGATGATGTCCACGCCCCCAAACTACGTCCCCGTTTCCCCCGGATTCCGGGGGATCCGCTTCGCTTCCCCCGGAATCGGCCCGATTCTGAGCATTCCCCCCAGGCGGACCTCGCTAGCGTTCGCTTGTGGACTCCCCGCTCGTAGCGCGCATGCGCGAGCACTCGACGAGCATCTTCGCCGAGATGTCCGACCTGGCACGCCGAACCGAGTCGATCAACCTCGGTCAGGGATTCCCCGATACCGATGGTCCGGCGGAGATAGCCGAGGTCGCACGAGCCTGTATCGCCGAGGGCCGGGGCAATCAGTACCCGCCAGCCACCGGTGTACCGGAACTCCGCAACGCCATCAGCGCTCATGCCGATCGCTTCTACTCACTCCGGGTGGATCCGGACACAGACGTCCTCGCGACCACGGGCGCCTCGGAGGCGATCCAGTCGGCTCTTCTCGCCTTCGTGGAACGCGGCGACGAAGTGGTGATGTTCGAGCCATGGTTTGACATATACGCCGCCGGTATCTCCATGGCCGACGGTGTACGCGTTGGCGTTCCACTATCCGGTGAAGCTCTGCGGCCCGATATCGACGCATTGCGTGACGCGATCACTCCCCGCACCAAGGTGCTTCTCATCAACAGCCCGCATAATCCGACCGGGATCGTCTTCACTCGCGATGAACTTGAAGCAGTCGCGCAGATCGCCATCGACAACGACTTACTCGTGATCAGCGACGAAGCCTACGAGCATCTGTGGTTCGACGACCATCGTCACATTCCCATCGCGACCTTGCCGGGGATGTTCGAGCGCACGGTCGCTATCGGCTCTGGCGGCAAGTGTTTCTCCTTCACCGGGTGGAAGGTGGGTTGGGCCTATGGTCCACGTCATCTCATCCAGGCCGTCCGGGTCGTCCGACAGCATCTGACGTTCGTTAGCGGGGGTCCGTTCCAGTACGCAATTGCCCACGGGCTTGGGCTGCCCGATCAATACTTCAGCGAATTCCGTCACGACCTATCCGCCAAACGTGACCTGTTGGCTGGTGGTCTCGCGGAAACCGGACTTCGCGTACTGCCGTGCGAAGGCACGTACTTCCTCACCACCGATGTGCGGACCCTTGGTTACACCGACGGACTGGCGTTCTGTCAGGACATCGCGCAGCGAGCACGAGTCGTGGCGATTCCGCACCAGGCACTGTGCGATGACCCTGCCATCGGTGCGCCCTACGTGCGCTGGGCGTTCTGCAAACAACCGGACATCCTCAACGAAGCAGTCGACCGCCTTTCGACCGCACTCAACCCCTAACCGCCCCCGATGCGGTGTCACTTGTGGCCGACACGCTTCGGCGTGTCGCGGCCACAAGTGACACCGCATCGGGGAGAAGGGGTTAGGGATTGAGGACGAGGTCCTCACCGTCGGGCCTGGTGCCGATGACCACGGAGTCCCCATCCTTGACCTCCCCGGACAAGATTGCGACGGCGAGCTTGTCACCCACCGCTGTCTGCACCAGGCGGCGCAGCGGGCGCGCCCCGTAGATCGGGTCGAATCCCTTGTTGACCAGCCACTGCTTGGCTTCATCGGTCAGTTCGATGGTGATTCGGCGGTCTTCCAGCCGTCGCTGCAACTGTTCGATCTGGATCCCCGCGATGCGTGAGAGTTCCTCGCGATCCAGCGGGTTGAACATCACCATGGCGTCGAGGCGGTTCAAGAACTCAGGTCGGAACTGCTGGCGGACCACGCCCAGCACCTGCTCCTTGCGCTCCTCGAACGGAATCTCCGTATCGATCAGGAACTGCG
>CAYPSE010000123.1:0-5276 GCA_964413305.1 uncultured Rubrivirga sp.
GCGGCAGCGCCCACCGGATGCTGGGAGTAGGGGGCGTATGCGTGATCTCGGGCCTGAGCAGCTGCGACCCGCAGTGCGTCCCAGTCGAATGCCGTCACGAGGTTAACGCTACCGAGCGGACGAGTCAGGTGCCGCAAAACGAGTCTGGATCCGGGTATCGAGATCGGTGAGTTCATCGAGCATCACTCGCGCTCCCCACACCTGATTGCGCTTGCGTTGGGTCAGAGGCTCAATGATTCCGGCTTGATGTAGCCGGTCGAGCGCCGCGTAAGTCCGACTCTGTGCTCCACCCAGGAAGTGGTACACCTGTTCCGCGGTGACCACTGGATTCACCATGAGGTACTCCAGAAGAAGAACAGGAGCTCCGGCGGATCGAGCTCTGCGTTGCAACGCGAGTTCGGACTGCCAACTTTCGTGTATCTCCCGCAAACGCTGGGCGGTTTCCATCGATTCCTCGGCAGCAGTGCTCAGGGCGTTCACCATCAACGTTGCTATCGGTCCGGCGTCGCCTTCGCGGAACGCACCGAAGGCCGCGAAGTACTCGGACCTCCGAGCGACCAGCGCTGAAGCAGCAGGCACAACGACGTTGCGCGTGGCCCCCCGTAACCGCAACACGGCATTGATGAGAGCGCGGCCAATCCGGCCGTTACCGTCGGTGAACGGGTGGATGAGTTCGAACTGGGCATGCGCGATGGCGGCTTGCAGTGCCGTGGGGACATCGGTGCGCCCGACGAATAGAAGCAGATCGACCATAAGTTCGGGGACTGCGTCAGGCGGGGGCGGCACGTAATCCGCGCTACGGGGTGAGAAGTCACTGCCACCGATCCAGTTCTGCACCGTGCGCAGGGCGCCGGCGTGACCGGATTCGAGCCCATCGTCGCGCATGAGAATCGAGTGCGCGGTGAGCAACTGCTCTAATCGGATTCGACCTTCGGAACTCACCGCTGATATGAATGATCCCACTGCCGACGACGCCGCCACCATTGCCGTTGCCGAGGAATTCGCGCGACTGCCATGCACCGCACGCGCGTAATCATCGACACTCGCCTCGATCAGTTCGATTTTGGAGGATGCCACGGACTCCGTACGCAAGAGCAAACCCGACAGCGCACCCAGATAGCGCCCGTATCGTGCATCGAGTAGTGAAACCGCTCGAACGGAATCGTCCAACGCATCGGCAAGTTCAGCCGGGAAGGCCAACTGCATATCGGCCAACTTCGCCGGCAGGCACACCTCAACCTGCTCGAGCATCCGATCAGCGCGCGGCCCCGACCGCTGATGCTGCCACCACGGGCGCACGCTCGCGCCAGCAGCGGGTACGGGGATCCAGACCGGCACCCGGTGAGAGTACTATTACTATTCCAGGTTAAAGGATTTAACCTGGAATAAGGGCCGCGCTATTCCAGGTTAAGTCCTCACGGCATCAGTCGATCCGCGCGATTTCCTGCCCTTGCTTCGCCACGCCTTCCTCCTCGACCAGGCACGTCACCACGCCATCCACGGGAGCCTCGACGTCCACCGAAACCTTGTCGACCATCACCTCGGCGATGACTTGACCGGCCTTGACGGTCTCGCCCGTCTGAACGAACCAGGTGGCCACCACCCCTTCGGCCTCCGGGTCATTGGACATCTGAGGGAACGCGATGGTTTCGCTCATGCAGTGACCTTCGCGATCGCCGCCTTGATCTTGTCGCGGGTGGGCAGTGCTTCGTACTCCAACACCCGTGCATAAGGCACCGGAACGTCGGGGTAGCACACGCGCTCGACCGGCTTCTTGAGCATGCTCGGGTCCTTGTCCGCGATCGTCGCCACGATCTCACCACTGAGACCGAATGACTTGTAGTCCTCGTCGACGATCACCAGGCGTCCGGTCTTCGCCACCGAGGTGAGGATGGCTTCGCGATCCAGAGGCACGATCGAGCGCAGATCGATGACCTCCACACTCGTGGTGCCCTCGAGTTCCTCGGCCACATCCAGGCAGTGCTGCACGGACATCGAGACGCTGACCACCGTCACGTCCGAGCCTTCATGCGCGATCGCCGCCTTGCCGATGGGAACCGTGTACTCCTCCTCGGGCACCGGGCCGATCGAGCGCGGGTTCTTGGCCATCCACGGCAGACCCATCACGCCCTTGTGGAACATGAAGATCACCGGATTGTCATCCCGTATCGCGGAGATCATCAATCCCTTGGCGTCGTACGGATTGGAGGGCGCGACGACCTTCATGCCCGGCATGTGGGCGAACGTGGCCCACAGACACTGCGAGTGCTGGGCGGCATCGGAGTAGCCGCCGCCCACGGCGGTCATGATCACCATCGGCACCTTGACGTTGCCGCCGGATTCGTAGTGGATCTTGGCCATGTGGTTGTAGATCTGGTCGAAGCACACACCGAAGAAGTCGACGAACATCAATTCGACTACCGGTCGCATGCCCTCGGTAGCAGCGCCGATACCCGCCCCGATGAAGCCGGTCTCGGAAATCGGCGTGTCGATGATGCGCGTGGAACCGAACTCCTCGAACAGACCGCCGGTGGATCCGAAGATGCCGCCATAGGGGCCCACGTCCTCGCCCATTACGAAGACCTCGGGGTCCCGGCGCATTTCCTGGGCGATGGCCTCGGAGATGGCCTTCGCGGTGGTGACCCGGCGGGTGCCGGCGTCGATGGTTGCAGTCATGGGTAGGTCCTTTCAGGTCGTAGGTCGCGCGATCAGGCGAAGACGTGGATGTAGGCGTCGGCGGGCTTGGGCTCGGGGCTGGACTTGGCGAACTCAATCGCCTCGTCCACTTCAGCTGCCACCTCGGCCTTGATCTGATCGGCCTGCTCTTGGGTCAAAATGCCCGCCGAGATCAACCGCTTCTCGTAGGCCGGTAACGGATCGCGCTCGGTAGCCTCGTTGAGCTCTTCGCCGCGGTAGGCCTGTGCGTCCCCTTCGAAGTGGCCCCACAGGCGAACGGTGTGAATCTCTAACAGGGTGGGTCCACCTCCGGCGCGGGCACGCTCGACCGCGGTCTTGCACGCCTCGTAGATTGCCTCGACGTCGTTACCCTCCACACGCTGGGACGGCATGCCGTAGGCGGTGCCTCGCAGTGAGCCATCCTTGATCGGCGTGGCGGTGTCGCGGGCAACGGAAATGGCCCAGTCGTTGTCCTCGATGATGAAAATCACCGGAAGCTTCCACATAGACGCGAGATTGAGTGCTTCGTGGAAGGCACCTTGGTTAGCGGCACCTTCACCTGCAACGGCCACCGCCACGTTATCCGTCCCGCGCCGACTGAAGGCCATCGCCTGTCCGACGGCAACGGGCATGCCCTGACCGATGATCCCCGAGCACGAAAAGTGCTGTTCGGGATCGAACAGATGCATGTGGCCGCCCTTGCCGTGACACAAGCCGGTATCTCGGCCGTAGATCTCGGCCGTCATCTTCTTCATGTCGACACCTTTGGCGAGCGCCAAGTGGTGCGGACGATGCGGACCGGTGATGGCGTCGTCCTTGACCAGGTTCGCGCACAGCCCGACGGCCACCGGTTCCTGCCCGGCCGCGAGGTGCATCTCACCGGGTATCAGGCCGGCACCTATGTCCCACTGCGGTGTCTTGTCAGCGTGGTAATTCGCTTGGAGTGCCGCCTCGTATGCCCGGATTCGGGCCATTTGTCGATAGAAGTCCACCCGTGTGTCGTTGTCGACCATGACGCTCCTTCTCACTGGATACGTTCCAACTAGACAAGTCCCCGCCTCGAAAAGGCCGGCTGCCGCCAGGATGCGCGGCATCGACGTCCAAGGGAAGCGTCAAAATTTCAAATAGCGGCACACGGACCAGGCAATGCCGACTAACGTCGTCGGAATCCGGGATTCGAGCATGCCGAGGACTCCTGCGAGGTGCGATGGTCGCCTACGACAGTTCACCGACCCTCATCCAGTCGGTGCAAAGGGCCTTGCACTTGATCGAGGCGGTCAGTGCGAGAAATGGACGCGCCCACGCGAAGGAACTCGCCCGCGATCTAGAACTCTCCCCTTCCACCACGTACCACCTGCTGCGCACCTTGACCCATGAGGGATACCTGCGGCGCCTCGACGACGGCAGTTACGTCCTCGGACCGAGTTTGACGCAGGTCGCCACGCAAGATCGACTCGCATCCACCCTCGCGCGGGCCCGGCCGGCCATGCACGGGCTGCGGGACGAGTTGCGAGCCCCCGTGTACTTGGCCATGTACACCGACGGCGAGATCACAGTCGTGGAGATAGTCGAGTCGCCCAAGGCCCCATCGATCGACCTGTGGGTGGGGATCCACGATTCCGCCCACGCCACGGCCCTCGGCAAGTGCATCCTCGGAGCACTCGGCGAAGACGAACGGTGCGACTACTTGTCCCGACACCCCCTGCACTCACTGACGCGCCGTACCGTCACCGACTCCAAGGTTCTGCAGAACCAGATCGATCACACGGGAGCGATCGCCAGGGACGAGGAGGAGTACGCGATCGGAGTCCACTGCCGAGCCGCACCCGTCATCACCCCGCAGATAACCGGTGCCGTCGCCGTTGCCCACCGGTTCAGCAAGAGTCCGAACCTGACCGACGACCTCATCGATTCAGCGCTCACTCGCAGCGCGCAACGCATCCAGCGCTCCTTGGCATTGCCGATCGGTGCGAACTAGGTGGCTGCGAACTAGAAGGCATCCTTGGGTTGGTACGTGCCCCACACCTCGCGTAGGGCATCGGATACCTCGCCGACCGTCGCCCGCGCCTTGAGCGCATCGCGCATCGGGTACAGCAGGTTGCCTTCGCCGGCTGCCGTGTCCTTGATGGCTTGCAAGAGCCGAGACACTTCGGCGTTGTCCCGCTCGGCCTTGAGCTTGGTCAACCTGGCGATCTGTTCGGCCTCGATGGACGGATCGACCTTCATGGGGTCGTAGTGCTCATCCCCATCGACGGTGTACTTATTGACGCCCACCACGACGCGCTCGCCGCTGTCGATCTGCAATGCGACTCGGTAGGCGGACTTCTCGATCTCGGACTTTTGGAAACCCTCTTCGATCCCCGCCACGGCGCCGCCCATGTCTTCGACCTGGTCGATGAGGGCCATCGCGGCCTGCTCGATCTCGTCGGTCAGACTCTCGACGACGTAGGAACCGGCGAATGGGTCGACCGTCTTCGTGACGTCGGTTTCGTAGGCGAGCACCTGCTGGGTGCGCAGCGCCAGTCGCGCAGCTTTCTCCGTTGGAAGGGCGATCGCCTCGTCGAAGGAGTTCGTGTGCAATGACTGCGTACCGCCGAGCA
>CAYPSE010000124.1:0-5269 GCA_964413305.1 uncultured Rubrivirga sp.
CAGTTCGATCCGGTTGCCTCGTACGTGTTCGCCGGAGCTGGTGCGCGATGACCATCACGAGCGAGCCAACCGGTGGAGCCGACGTAGCCATCCCAACCGAACTCGTCACCGTCATCATCGACGGAGTTGCGGTAGGGGTACCCAAAGGCACGCTCGTCATCCGCGCCGCGGAAATGCTCGGCATCGAGATCCCGCGCTTCTGCGATCACCCGCTGCTCGATCCGGTTGCCGCGTGCCGTGCCTGCCTGATCGAGATCGACGGTGTGCCCAAGCCGCAACCGGCGTGTGCGCAAGTGGTGAGCGATGGCATGCAGGTGCACACCCAGTACTCCTCCGAAGTTGCGCGGTTGGCCCAAGAGGGCGTCTTGGAGTTCCTGTTGGTCAACCACCCCCTCGACTGTCCGGTCTGCGACAAAGGCGGGGAATGCCCGCTGCAGAACCAAGCGATGAGTGTGGGACGCCCGGAGTCCCGCTTCACCGAAGCGAAGCGAACCTTCGACAAGCCCATCAATGTCAGCGCGCAGATCCTGTTGGACCGCGAGCGCTGCGTGTCGTGTGCTCGCTGTACCCGGTTCGCCGACCAGATCGCCGGCGATCCGATGCTCGAACTGCTCGAGCGCGGCGCCCAGCAGCAGGTTGGCACCGCGGACGATCAACCCTTCGACTCTTACTTCTCCGGCAACACCATCCAGATCTGTCCGGTAGGCGCGCTCACCAGTGCCACCTATCGCTTCCGCGCGCGTCCGTTCGATCTGGTGTCGGTGCCCACCAGCTGCGAGCACTGTGCATCAGGCTGCGCGCTGCGCACCGACTACCGCCGCAGCACCGTCACCCGGCGTCTGGCATGGGATGACCCTGCGGTCAATGAGGAATGGAACTGCGACAAGGGCCGCTTCGCATTCGTCTACCAGCAGCAGGGCCGCATCGAGTGGCCGTTGGTGCGCGAGAACGGAGAACTGCGCACGGCGTCATGGCCCGAGGCCCTGGCCGTCGCTGCGCGCGGGTTGCACTCTGCGGGCAGCGACACCGCGGTGGTCGTGGGTGGCCGAAGCACGATGGAGGATGCCTACGCCTACTCCCGGTTTGCCCGGGTGGCCCTGGGCACCGACAACATCGACTTCCGCGCGCGTGCGAACTCCGAAGAAGAACGTGAGTTCCTCGCCGCGCACATTGCCGGCACACCGATCAAGGTCGAGTACGCGGACCTGGAGAAGGCACCGATCGTGTTGCTCGTGGCCTTCGAGCCCGAGGATGAATCGCCGATCGTGTTCCTGCGCCTGCGCAAGGCCGCGAGCAACAACGTGACCATCGCATCCGTTGCCGCCGGAGCCTCTCGAAGCCTGGAGAGAGTGAACGGCACACTCGTGCCGGCAGTCCCCGGCCAGGAAGCAGTTGCCCTTGGGAGCCTCCCACAGGACATCCGCGACGCGCTCCGCCAACCCGGCGCGGTGATCATGGTGGGCGAACGCGCCGCGAGTGCGCCGGGAACCCTCACGGCAGTAGCCGAGGTGTCCCAGCAAACCGGTGCTGCTCTGGCGTGGGTGCCCCGGCGTGCAGGTGAGCGCGGTGCACTGGACGCCGGAGCCCTCGCTGGACTGCTCCCCGGTGGGCGTCCACTTACCGACCCAACTGCGCGCAGCGAGGTCGCCCAAGTCTGGGGCGTCGACGAGAGTGCGTTACCGCAGCCAGGTCTGGCTGGCGTGCCGTTGCGCGATGCCCTCGACGCGGGTCGAATTCGCGGGATCGTCGTCGGCGGCGTGGAACTTGGCGACTACCCCCACGATGCGGCCGGGGCACTCGGCAAGGTCGACTTCGTCGTCTCGTTGGAGAACCACCATTCGGCCGTGACCGAAATGGCCGACGTTGTGCTGCCGGTGGGCGTGGTGACAGAAAAGTCGGGCACCTTCCTGGATTGGGAGGGTCGCCCGCGTCCGTTCGGCCAGGTGTTCCGCGACGCCATGATGGGTTCGGATGCTTCGGTTCTGGCGATGCTCGCCGACTCGATGGGTCACTCCCTGCCGGGTTCGGTAAGCGAACTGCGCGCGCAGATGGGTCGCCTCGGCCCATGGACCGGAGCCCGCACTGCCATGAGCCCCGTCGCCCCCGTCCCAGCCCAAGACGGCGTGTACCTGGCCACGTGGCGCTTGCTGCTCGATTTGGGAGTGATGCAGGAAGGCGATCCGCACCTGGCTGCCACCGCGCGCCCCACGGTCGCTCGGATGTCGACCGCAACGGCCAAGACCCATGGCATCGGCGATGTGGCAATGGTCCATGGCCCTGCCGGGTCCATCACCGTCCCGGTCGAACTCGACGATTCGATGCTCGATTCGGTGGTCTGGTTGCCGATGAACTCGCAAGGTTGTCGTGTCTACCGTGACCTCGGCGCCGGTCACGGCGACGTAGTGCGAATCACAGCGGGGGGCCTCGCATGAGCGAAGGGCAGTTCGGCATCTTCGGCGGCGACCCCTGGTGGTTGGTACTCGGCAAGTCGGTTGCCGTCTTCGCCCTCCTGGTACTTCTCACCCTCTTCACCATCTGGTGGGAGCGCCGCGTCGTCTCACGGATGCAGAACCGGATCGGACCGAACCGCGTGGGACCGCAGGGTCTGCTGCAGTCGTTGATGGACGGCTTCAAGCTGGCCTTCAAGGAAGAGATCATTCCCAAAGCCGCGCACGTGGGCGTCTACTGGATCGCTCCCGTCATCTCGGCAACCGCCGCATTCGTCGCCTTCGCGGTGATTCCCTTCGGGCCTACTGTCTCGGTGTTCGGCGTGGAGACCCCGCTGCAGTTGACCGACTTCCCGGTCTCGGTTCTTTACGTGTTGGCCATCGCGAGCATCGGCGTTTACGGCTTGGTACTCGCGGGCTGGTCGTCGGGCTCCACCTACCCACTGCTCGGTGGTCTTCGCTCCACCGCCCAGGTGATCTCCTACGAGATCGCGATGGGGCTGTCCTTCGTGGCGGTATTCATCTACGCCGGCTCGATGTCAACCTCGCAGATCGTTCTGGCCCAGCAGCCGATCTGGTTCGCGGTGATCCTGTTGCCCAGTTTCCTGATCTACGTCACTTCTATGGTGGGGGAGACCAACCGCGCGCCGTTCGATCTTCCCGAAGCCGAGGGCGAACTCGTGGGTGGCTTCCACACCGAGTACTCGTCGCTGAAGTTCGCGATGTTCTTCCTCGCCGAGTACATCAACATGGTCACGGTGTCCGCACTCGCCACCACCTTGTTCCTCGGCGGCTACCTCGCACCGTGGCCGCTCTCCTTGTGGGAAGGCGCAAACTCCGGTTGGTGGCCGGTGCTGTGGTGGCTTATCAAGGTGCAGTTGTTCATCTTCATCTTCATCTGGCTGCGCGGAACACTCCCGCGCTTGCGTTACGACCAATTCATGAAGTTCGGCTGGAAGGTGCTCATCCCCGCGGCACTCGTGTGGGTGATCGTCGTCTCAATCGCCCGCTTGTTCCGCAGCGATGTCGGCCTGACCAATACCGAATTGCTCATCAGCGGTGCAGTGATCATCGCGGTTCTGCTGGGTGCTTCCTGGTTGTTGCAGATCCGTTCGGATCGCCGCGCGCAGCAGCGCATCGATGACGACGAGGACAGCGCCCGTAGGGCTAACGAGGTGCTGACCGGGGTGGCCACCGGACACCCCGTGCCACCGCTTCCGGGTCAGCGCTTCGAATACACACCGCGCCGGGCGACCGTGACGACTTCGGAGATCACGAGCACGACCAGTCAGGACGCGAGGGAGGACACCGATGCCTGAGCTACCTCAAGCCGTCCGCGGCTTCGGTGTGACCTTCACGACCATGTTCAAGAAGGTGGTTACCGAGCAGTATCCCGAGGACAAGAAGCCCACTAAGCCCCGCTTCCACGGCCGCCACCAGCTCAACCGCTGGGCGGACGGCCTGGAGAAGTGCGTCGGGTGCGAACTGTGTGCCTGGGCCTGCCCGGCCGATGCGATCTACGTCGAGGGAGCGGACAATACCGACGAGGAACGCTTCTCGCCGGGGGAACGCTACGGACGCGTGTACCAGATCAACTACCTGCGCTGCATCTTCTGCGGCTTGTGCATCGAAGCGTGTCCCACGCGCGCACTCACCATGACCAACGAATACGAACTCGCCGATAGCAGTCGCGGTGACCTGATCTACGAGAAGGACCAACTCCTCGCGCCGTTGCTGCCCGGTATGGTTGCGCCGCCCCACCCCATGGTGCCTGGCACAACCGAGCAGGACTACTACGCGAACAAGGTCACCGGAGCAGTGCTAGATCCAAGGCCAGAACAGCAGACAACTGCCGTCGCTTCGCAAGCCGATGCCGAGCAGGCCTCATGACCGGTGGTGAGGTGGGAACCGGCGAGGCGATCGTTTTCTGGGTCAGTGGCACCCTCGCGGTCATCGGGGCCCTGGGCATGGTCATCTCGCGCAAGGCGGTGCACAGCGCACTGTTCATCGCTTTGACGATGATCAACCTGGCGATCTTGTACGTGGCGAATGCAGCGCCGTTCCTGGGAATGGTTCAGATCATCGTGTACACCGGCGCGGTCATGATGCTGTTCCTCTTCGTGCTCATGGTGGTGGGCGTCGACTCCTCCGACTCCCTCATCGAGACCATCAAGGGTCAGCGCGTGGCGGCCCTGCTGCTGGGCATCGGCTTCTCGATCCTGCTCATCGCCGGTCTGGGCAACGGCCTGATGGAAACGTCCTCGGTCGGACTCGACGCCGCCAACTCCGCATACGGCGGTAACGTCGAGGGCCTTGCGTACTTGATCTTCAGCGATTTCGTGGTGGCCTTCCAGGTGACCGCTGCGCTGCTCATCACCGCCGCGATGGGCGCGATGATCCTCACCCACCGCGAGCGCTGGATGCCCAAGAAGACCCAACGCGAGCTGTCTCAGGAGCGATTCGCCTCGGGTCAACACCCGGGGCAGTTGCCGCCTCCCGGCGTGTACGCGCGCAGCAACGCCGTCGATACCCCGGCGCTTCTCCCCGATGGCAGCACCAGTGATCTGAGCATCCCCGAACCACTGCGCGCTCGCGACGATGTGCGCCAGGTCAACGAGGCGGATCTCGAGGAGATCCGACAGATCGCGGCAGGGGGATCCGTGGTCGAGGGATCGTCTGAAGGCGTCGAGGGGGAGCGGAAGTGAACCCGGCCAACTACGTCCTGCTGTCCGCCCTGTTGTTCAGCATCGGCGCCATCGGCGTCCTGGTGCGCCGCAACGCGATCATCGTCTTCATGTCCGTCGAACTCATGCTCAACGCCG
>CAYPSE010000125.1:0-5261 GCA_964413305.1 uncultured Rubrivirga sp.
AGTGGACCGCGCTGCGGTTGGCTGGCTTCTTGTTCAACATCCTGCTCGCCTGGCTGCTGGCCATCTCCTTCGATCCTCTGGTGACCGGTTTGGCCCGACGCGGGATGCCGCGGGCATTGGCGACCACGATCGTCGCGCTGGGCGTCATCGCCTCCGTCGGGTTGTTCTTGTTCCTGTTCGGCGGCGCGCTGGCCAACCAGGCCGCGGCTTTGGTGTTGAGCGTCCCCTTCCTGGTGTTGGACATCGTCGAATGGTTGAACGGAACCTTCGACGCCGGCATCAACCCGGCCGACATCACCGCCAACTTGAGCCTGACCACCCAGCAGGTTGCCGATATCGCCGGTTCCCTGGCCGGCGGCATCATCGGCGTGGTCGCGAGCGTGTTCGGAGTCCTGTTCTCCTTCGTCACGATCCTGGTGTTCAGCTTCTACTTCTCCGCCGCATCGCCGTCGATCAAGCGCTTCATCGCATCGTGGCTGCCGCAGGACCGGCAGTTGGTGTTCATGGACGTGTGGGACATCTCGGTGCGCAAGGCCGGTGGCTTCGTTATCTCCCGACTGGCCCTCGCGGTGATCTCCTCCGCCGCACACGCCTTCTTCTTCTGGATCATCGACGTGCCGTACTGGCTGCCCATGGGCATCTTCGCCGGTTTCGTCAGCCAGTTCATCCCCACCGTGGGCACGTACATCGGCATCATCGTGCCCGCATTGTTCGCAGCCTTCAACGATCCGTGGGACGTGCTGTGGATCGTGATCTTCGCGACGATCTACCAGCAGATCGAGAACTACATCTTCACCCCGCGGGTGTCCACCGCCACGATGGATATCAACTCCGGCGTGGCCCTTGCCGCGGTGTTCGTAGGTGCCGCCCTATTCGGCCCGATCGGAGCGATCATCGGAATCCCGCTGGTGGCCATCATCATCGCGGTGATCGAAACGTACGGGCGCCGATACGAACTCCACCCCGACCTCGACGAGAGGTTCTAGTGCCCGCTGCCCCCTGAGGGTGGAATCAAAAGCCCAGGCGGCGCAGTTGCTTGGGGTCCTTTTGCCAGTCCTTGGCGAGTTTGACGTGCAGGTCGAGGAAGACGGGGGTGCCGAGCAGGGCTTCGATGTGGGGGCGGGAGGTGGCACCGATCTCCCGCAGCCGTGAGCCCTTCTTGCCGATCACGATCGCTTTTTGGCTGTCGCGCTCCACGTAGATGTCGGCGCGGACATCGGTGAGGGGCTTGCCCTCGGGGCGGTCCTCGCGCGGCACGATCTCCTCGACCACCACCGCGATGCTGTGCGGAAGTTCCTCGCGGGCTTCCTTCAGTGCTGCTTCGCGGATGTATTCGGCGATGGTGATGTCCACCGGCTCGTCGGTGATCTCGTCCTCGGGGAACAGGCTCGGGCCCTCGGGTAGTGCCGCGATGAGTAGATCGGTGAGAGTGGAGATGTTGGTGGCGTTCTTGGCCGAGACCGGGATGATCTGCGCGAATTCGATGCCGAGTTGATCGGCGAGTGCTTGGGCCTGCAGCAGTTGCTCGGCGACGCGCTCGGGTGTCGCGGTGTCGGACTTGGTGATGATCGCGAACTTGATGGCCTTGGCCTTGGCAATTTGCTCGGCGATGAACCGGTCCCCCGGTCCGATGTCCTCGGTGGCGGGAAGACACAGACCGATCACGTCGACGTCACTGAGTGTCTCGTGCACCTGATCGTTGAGCCTTTCCCCCAGAAGTGTTCGCGGTCGGTGCATGCCGGGGGTGTCGACGATGATCAACTGCGCGTCGTCTTTGGTGACGATGCCGCGGATGGTCCGGCGCGTGGTCTGGGGACGGTCGGAGGTGATCGCGAGTTTGGCGCCCACGATCGCGTTCATCAACGTGGACTTACCGGCATTCGGCCGTCCCACGAAAGTGGCGAAGCCACTGCGGTGGGGTGCTTCGTGCTGTTCGCTCATACCCGGCCGGATTCGACGGCGTCGGCGAACTCGGCCATCGAGGTGAACGTCCAGTCCGGGGTCACATCGGCCTCGGGGTTCGGAGTTGCACCCCAACCCGGATCGCCGTGCCGGCGGTTGATCCACACCGTGGTCATGCCGCGGCCCTTGGCGGGAACGTGATCGTGGAACAGGCTCTGCGCCACGTGCAGAAGCTTGTCCCGCGGGATGCCCATGGTGTCCACGTGGTGGTCGAGGGCGTCGAAGTTCGCAGGCGATGGCTTGTATGAGCCGATGTTCTCGGCGGTGAGGATCGCGTCGAATGTGATGCCGAGTTTCTCGTTACTCGCAGCGAAACCGTCGTTGTCGATATTGGACAAGATGATGAGCTTGAAGTGCTTCGCAAGGCGCTGCAGAGAATCAGCTGAATCGGGGAACGCCGGCCAGTCGGGAACCGAGATGGCGAGCGCGTGGGCGTCGTCGTGACTGACTTCCACATCGAGCTTCTTACCCAGACTGCGCATCGCTCGCGAGAGGATGGACGGGTAAGTATCAGTCGGGTGATTGCGCTCGGCCTGGGCTTCCTCATCGGCGTAGGCCACAAGCAGTTCCTCGGTGGACATGTCCACTCCGCGGCGGTCAGCCCACTCGCGCAGGACCGAACCGATGCCGGCTTCCCAGTCGATGAGGGTGCCGTAGCAGTCGAAACTCAACGCCTCGAAGTCAGTGATCTTCACGACTCGACGATAGTCGAAGCGATCACTTCACCCTTCGGCGAGCAGATGTGGAGAGGAGTGGGGGTCGATGCGGCATCGGCGATCGGCTGGGTTTCGATGTTCTCGTTGTTGGTGACAACTACAGCCGCCTCGATGTCGCGTGCGCCGGCGGCCACGGCCTGCGCCACCGCGAGCTGCAAAGCACTGAGTCGGGTGGAGGGCAGTTCGACCGTGGCGCCTGAGTAGGAACGTCCCGTTTCATCGCGCACCGCGGCGCCTTCGCTCGCCTGGATGCGGGCACGGGCTTGCTTGGCCAGCGCCACGAGCTTGGCGTCTTCTTCGCTGAGGTCACTCATCGTCGTCGCCTTGGAGTTGGGTATGGGTTTCGTGTTCGGGTGGCATGCGAGTCGCAAGCACGGTAGCGATGCGGTTGCGTCTGCCGGCACCGCGCTCGGTGGTGAGCAGCCAGCCGTCCTCGGTGACTTGCGCGCCGGGGATGGGAACCCGTCCGAGTCGCTTGGCGATCAGACCCAGAACGGTGTCCACACCTTCTTCTTCGCTATCCACCTCGATGTCGATGAGCTCGGCGAAATCATCGATGTTCATGCGCGACATGACTCGGTAGCGGTCCTCGTCGATCCGGACCACCTCGGGGGCAGCAGTGTCGTATTCATCGGCGATCTCGCCCACGATCTCCTCGAGGATGTCCTCGATGGTGACAAGGCCCGCGGTGCCGCCGTACTCATCGACCACGATCGCCATATGCACGCGGGCGGCTTGCATGTCGCGCAGCAGTTCATCCGCGGGTTTGGAATCGGGCACGAAGTACGGCGGGCGCATCAATGAGGACACTTGTTCTTCTTGCTCGGCTTCGCGTCTATCGAAAGTGCGCTTGACCATGTCCTTCAAGTAGACGACACCCACGATGTCGTCGGCGCTCTCCCCGATCACCGGGATCCGCGAGAAACCCGAGCGCAAGCCCAGGCTCACCGCCTGACGAAGCGTCTTATCCTGCTCGATGAAGACCATCTCGGTGCGCGGGACCATGACCTCCTTGGCATAGGTCTCCGCCAGATCGAATACTGAGTGGATCATCTTGCGTTCGTCGTCTTCGATCAGCGCATCCGCGCCGGCCTGATCCACCAAGTCGAGCAGTTCGGCCGCCGTATCGAACGGCCCCTCACGGAATCCCTTGCCCGGGGTGAGGGCGTTGCCGATCACGATCAACAGCGTTGTTATTGGTCCGAGGATGCTCGCCAAGAAGCGCGTGGGTCGAGCCGCGATGAGGGCGATTCGCTCGGCATGCTGGCGGCCGAGGGTGCGCGGGGCAACGCCCAGGCCGATGTAGGCGATGACAACCATCACCGCGATCACGACCACGAGGGCGATCCCGGAGGACCAGCCATCGCCAGTGGTCAGACCTCGCACCACCACGTAACCGATGAGGATCACCGAGGTGACGTTCGCGATCGTGGACAGGAAGAACAGAACGTTCACATAGCGCGCGCGATCATCGAGCAGCGCGAGCAGGCGATCGACCTTCGCGACACTGCCGTTGCCTTCCTTGCGCAGTTCCTCCAGCCGGGTGCGTGAGACGCGGGTGAGCGCCGTCTCAGCGGCGATGAGGAATCCGGAGATGACGATCAGGACGATCGCTAGGGCGAGCAGCCACAGATTCATCGGCTACTCCCCCAGCTGTCCAGAAGTTCGTCCTGCAAGGCGAACATCTGCGCGTACTCCTCCTCGGTCGCGTGGTCGTATCCCAACAGATGAAGCAGACCGTGGACGGTCAGGAACTGCACGTGTTGATCCAGGGTCCTGTTGGCTTGTCTGGCGTCCTTCTGGGCGAACTCCGGGCAGATGACGATGTCACCCAAGATCCCCGGTCCAGATGTTTGTTCGTCGGAACCGGGGGTGAGTTCGTCGATCGGGAAACTCAGCACGTCCGTGGGGCCGGGTTCGTTCATCCAGTCCTCGTGCAGCGTGGTCATGCGCTCGGTGTCCACGAGAGTGATGCCCAGTTCGCACTCAGGGTGAAGGTGAAGCTGCGTGAACACATGGCCGGCAAGGTCGCTGAGGGCGGTGAGGTCGAGCGACGAGCCGGCGTCGTCGTCGACCGAGATACTCGGAAGTGTCATGGTGAGCGCGTGGCGTCGTAGCGGTCGTACGCCTCGACGATCCTCCCTACCAATTTGTGGCGGACAACATCATGGGAAGTCAATCGGCAAAAAGCCACATCGTCCAGCCCTTCGAGGATTTCGCTCACTACCCGTAGGCCGCTTTGCGTGCCTCCAGGTAGGTCCACCTGCGTGATGTCGCCGGTGACGACCATCGTGGAGCCGAAGCCCAATCGGGTGAGGAACATCTTCATCTGCTCGGCGGAGGTGTTTTGCGCCTCGTCCAAGATCACGAACGCATCGTTGAGCGTTCGGCCGCGCATGTAGGCCAAGGGCGCGATCTCGATGGTGCCGCTGGTGATCAGCCGAGGGATCGAATCCGGGTCGATCATGTCGTGCAGGGCGTCATACAGCGGACGCAGGTACGGGTCGATCTTCTCGCTGAGCGTTCCGGGCAGGAAGCCCAGGCGTTCGCCGGCTTCCACCGCTGGGCGGGTGAGCACGATGC
>CAYPSE010000126.1:0-5180 GCA_964413305.1 uncultured Rubrivirga sp.
ACAAGGAAGATCGAGGAAAGTCCGTGGCGAATATCAAGTCGCAAAAGAAGCGCATTCGAACCAATGAGAAGGCACGGCTGCGCAACAAGGACGTGAAGTCCTCGGTCAAGACCGCTGTCCGTAAGTTCCGCGAGGCCGCAGATTCGGGCGACGCGGCCGCGGCGACCGCGCTGGCTCGCGAAGCCAACCGGGCCCTGGACAAGGCAGCCAGCAAAGGTGTCATCCACAAGAACCAGGCTGCGAACCGCAAGTCCTCCATCAGCAAGCGCGCGGCTGCCCTCTAGCGCGTGGCGTGCCGCGCCGCTTATCCGTTCCGTTTTCCTGCGGTTCCCACGACGAGTCTTTCGAGGACGTAGAGCTTCTGCTCGACTTCCAATGCACGACCGCGCTCCAGGCCACCCTTCATCAACGCTTCCGCGTCAGCTAGTTCCACGAGGGCTTCGGCCAACCTCCGTTGGTCGCCACTCCAGCGCGACCATTGACGCTTGAGCGTGCCGACCTTCCAGGGTGGCAATCCCAATTCGCGGGCGACGTCGGCTTCGTTGGCACCTGGGCCCATGCCACCGACGCGGATAACGTCGCGGAGGGCCGATGCCAGCGCGAGGACGCTCATCACACCGACCGAGGATGCATTTCCCGTGGCCGCTGCGTGGCGAACCGACTCAAGCGCCTGAGCCGGCAGCCGGTTCCACACATGTTCGGCGATTTGCCAACCGGCAACATCGGCCACACCGGCGAAGTACTCGCGCACCTGCTCCTCGGTGATCGGATCATCTGGCACATCAGCCACCAACTGACTCACCGCAGCGAACAGCATCGGCATGTCATGGCCCACGGATTCGTAGAGAACGTTCACCGCGTCAGCGGTTGCCCGTCTGCGATGCCGAGCGAACTCCTTGGTGATGACCTCGATCGCCCGCTTGCCCTTCTTCACCGCCAGGCATTCAACCTCCTGCGCACCGGCACCACGAAGGAGTTCCAGGAACTTCTTGCCGCCGGCAGTGCCGTCGTGATGCACCACCAACCACACGTTCTCCGGTTGATCGGCGAGAACTTCCTGAAGTGCGGGCATGAATGATTCATCTGCGGACTGCAGGGAGGTGACCATCACGATGATGTCCTCACCGAACAGCGTCGGGGCGCACGCGTGGCGAAGATCGTTGGCTGCCTCATCGCCCGAGGCATCCACACGAACGCGGTCTGCTGCGGGAGCCACCTTGCGAATATCTGCAACGCAAGCCGCCACTGCTCGGTCCACCAGTGCCTGCTCCCCGCCTCGGGCGAGGGTTATGCGGGCCGGTCCGGTCACGGTCTCAGCATGTCATGGAGACCCCTCGGGCGTTTTGCGTGCGACCCATCCCAGGGCGCGGTTCTCCTCCAGCACCAAGGCGATGTCGCCGTGCAGGTCCGTGCGAAGCACCTGGGCACCTGCGGCTTCCCACGCGGTCATGGTTTCCGGCGCTGGATGTCCGAAGCCGTTGTCCTCGCCCACGCTGATGAGCGCGACGCGCGCATCGGCCCATCCGGCGAATCTCGGGTGCTGGTGGGCTGAACCGTGGTGCGGCATCTTCACCACGTCGAATCCGCCCGGGCCACCGAGGATCGCCGACTGAGCCGGTGGTTCGATGTCGCCGGTGAACAACCAGCGCAGACCGTGAACGCGGACATCGAGCACGATGCTTGCGTTATTGGCGAGCGAACCCGTCGAGATCTGACCTGCGGTGATGATGCGCCGAGGCCAGATCACTCGGTACTCACCCGAACCCACCCGAAAGGTGGATCCCGCGCGCACCTCCTGCATCGTGAGCCCGCGCCGTTCGAGTTCGTGCAGCACACCGATTGCCTGCGCCGGCGGTTCGTGGGCGATCGTCGTGAACACCGCGTCCACCTTGCGACCGTCCAGCACGCCGGCGAGACCGTTCACATGATCGGAGTGGAAATGCGTGAGCACCAGCACAGCGATGTGTTCCACACCGAGGTCCTCCAGGCATCTATCGATCACCCGGGCAGATACCCCGGTGTCGATCACCACTGCCCCCGCATCACCTGAGGGAGCGATCACCAGGCCATCCCCTTGACCCACGTCACACTGCACCGCCACCCAACCGATGGGAGGCCAGGCACGACGATCAGGTGGCGCAATCGCCCACAACGCCGTTCCGATCACCACCATCGCGAGCGTCGCGATGCGAATCGCGGGTGACCCGCGTCGCCAGATGGTGATCGTGACGATCACCGCGCAGACGAATACGCCGGCGACGAGGAACGAGCCGCGAATACGCAAGAGATCGATCGCCGCTGCTCGGATCGCCACCTGGGCTATCCACTCCCCCGCCATCGCGCCGACCCACGCCGCGAAGGCGGCTGGTGCACCAAAGCCCGGAATGAGTCCGATCAGCGCCGCCACCAAGCCCGCGACGGTGACGATCGGCACCATCGGCATCGCCAGCAGGTTGGCCGGCACCGCGGCGATGCCCACGTAAGCACCCATCGCCAACAGCACCGGAGCGGTAGCCAGTTGCGCCGCGAGCGTCAGCGTCGCGGCGACGATCACCGGTCCAGGAATCCGGGCTCCCCATGTGTGCTGTTCGATGCGATGACGCAGGATCGGCGCGACCATCACGATGCCCGCGGTGGCGGCGACAGACAAAGCGAAGCCCCAACTAACCGATAACGACGGCACTACCACCACTAACACCACAACGGCTGTGGCCAGTACGGAAGGCCCTGGCCTACGTCCGCCTACCAGCAAGGACAGCACCACCACCGCACCCATCACTCCGGCACGAAGCACGCTCGGTTCGGGATGGACGACCATCACGTAGAAACCCAGCGAGATGAGAGCTGCGCTGATCCGTGCCATCATCGGCAATCGCAGCACCCAGGCCAGCGCGATGACCGCCCCGATCACGATCGCAACGTTGCCGCCGGATACCGCAGTCAGATGCGAAAGCCCACTCATCCGCATCTGTTCGATCAACTCTGGCGACATCGAGTTCTCATCACCGATCGCCAGACCGGCAACGAGCGCGGAACCCCCTGCCGGGCTCGCAGGCAGGCTGGCGTGGAGCGCGTCGCGAACCCGTTGAGCTGCTCGATCGATCGGTCCAGCAACACCGATGACCTCGACCGCTCCCTCGACCTGCAGGTAGGCGGCGGTGTGAATCGAACCGCCGGCGGGACGTAGCCTGCCCTCGACGTGCACCGGGGTGCCCGGAGTGGGCACCTGGGTGAAGCGCGGAAGTGTCACCGAGACCGGAATCTCCGCAGTGATCGCCCCGTATTCGTCGGAGCTGAATTCACGTGATGAGACGGGTAGGTACACCACTCCCAAGGACTCACGCGGCGGCCCATTGACCACCCCGAGCATTTCTACCTGGCTGCCCATGAACTGCTCGACCACGGGTGCCGTCCAAGCCGAAATCTGCGAAGCAGCGGCCAATCCAGCTAACCCAGCGGCGGCGATCGCGATGCCTATGCCGATGTACGTGCGCAGCACCACTGCAGCGAACGCAAGAGCCGCAAGGCACAGCTGCATCGCCCGGACGGCCATGGTGTGTCGGACATCGACCACGTCGATCGAAGCCAGACTCAAAATCACGATCGTGCTGGTAGCCCACGCCGCGAGGGCCGGGCACACCAGCCGCAGATCGGTCACATGCTCGCGAGGTCGCGGATCTGTTCGATCATCGACGGACCGATGCCGGAGACCTCGGTCAGTTCGTCGATGGAGCTGAACGGTCCGTTGGTCTCCCGCCACTGCACGATGCGTTCAGCGATCACCGGGCCGACGCCTGGTAGCTCGTCCAGTTCATCGGCGTCGGCCGCGTTGATCGAGATGGTGGCGGAGCCCCCGTCCGCTGAAGCACCCACCACTATCTGCTCGCCATCCACCACCGGTCGCGCGAGGTTCACCGACTCCAATGCCTTGACCTTGGTTGCGCCTCCTGCGGCTTCGATTGCGTCCTGCACTCGAGATCCATGGGGCAGTTCGACCACTCCGGGGTTGGCTACCTTGCCCACCACGTGCACGAGCACCAGGGTGGAGACTTCCCGAAGGTCGACTCCAGCCTCGGCCCCCGCCTCAACTCCACCTGTGACGGAAACGTCGGCCTGCTCGCTCGACGCCCCGACGACTCGAACCTGCTCGGGTTGACCGCTCCACCACCACCAGACGACGACGAGGGCCAAGCCGGCGAGTACCAGCATTGCTGCCTTGCGCGCCCGCGGATCCCAACGGGTGAACCAACGCACGGCATTCGATTCGGTGTCCGGCTCATCGGACAGCGCCGATGGAGCTGCGTCGAGCAACCGGTGGCCTCCCCGCTGGGCATCGGGGGCTTGGAAACCGTTGCCGTCCGGATTACTCGACACTCGTCCGTGGGTGAGGCTCGCCAATCGATCCTGGGCGCGCGGGTGTTTGGACCACATGCTTCGACGCTAAGCAGCACGACGCAGCCGGACCAGGGGCGATTTCGCCCTGTGGATAGCCGGATCGGTGGCTGTGGACGCGATTACTCAGGAACGACGTTCACAAGCTTGGGTGCGCGCACCACCACGGTACGGATGCCGCGTCCTTCCAGTGCCGCCTGTACCGACTCCGAGGCCAGCGCGAGTTCGCGCAGTTCGTCTTCCCCGATGCTCGGTGAAACGTCGAGGCGGTCCTTGACCTTGCCCGCCACTTGCACCACGCAGGTCACCGAGTCCTCGACGAGCAGCGACTCATCGATCGCCGGCCACCCGGCGCGGGCAACGCTGGGCTCGTGTCCTAGTCGTGCCCACATGTCTTCAGCTGTGTACGGGGCGACCAGGGAGAGCATGATCGCCACGGCCTCGGCACCTTCGCGCACCGCGGGATCGGAAGGCCCGGGCCCGGAGTCGATTGCCTTGCGCAGCACGTTCACCAATTCCATGAAGCGCGCCACCGCCACGTTGAAACGGAACGTCTCGACCGCGAGTGAGGCATCGTGCAGCGCGCGATGCGTGGCCTTGCGCACAGCGAGGTCACCGGTTGCCGGATCGACGCCTGGGGCGGAGGTGACGTCGCCGGCCAACCGCCACGCGCGTGCCAAGAACTTGGTGGAGCCCGCGGGTGAAACATCGGCCCAGTCGACGTCGTCCTCCGGGGGTCCGGCGAACACCATGGACAGGCGGATCGCGTCCACGCCGTGCTCGGCGAG
>CAYPSE010000127.1:0-5137 GCA_964413305.1 uncultured Rubrivirga sp.
CCACGATGATGAGCAGCTCCTGCCAGCGCAGGTTGGGCATGGTGCACGCTCCTTGAATCCAATTCCGACCTTAATGGGCTTGGGCGAGTCTAACCGGCGGTCCCCCCTTCGCCGATCAAGCGGTTCACATGGAGGCCAGCCGCTGCGCGACGGCCCGGCGAACTGCCTCGCGGGCGGATTCGGGCTCCAGGACCGTAACCCTTCCTCCATGCCCCAGCACCCAGCGGGTCAGCCAGTCCGGCGACGCGTAGCGGATTCGGGCGCGCTGGCCGTACCCCTGGCTCGTCGGCTCGACGCTCACAGGCTCGAGGTCTTCTGTGTCCAAAATCCAGGCGGCCTGGGGGTCGATTGCGATGGTTGCCACCTGGGTGTTCTCCGGTCGGGGGGTCGGAGCGCTGGGAACCGAGGGTGCCTCCACGCCGACGGGTGGATCGATGACCTCGGCAGTGTGCATCCGGTCAAGTCGGAACGTGCGAACGTCGGCTGCCACATCACACCACGCTTGCACGTAGATGCGGCCGTCGACGGCGTAACTGCTCGAAGGGCGAATCCGGCGGGTGGTGATGCCGTCGGAATCGGCCGAGGCATATTCGATGCGCAGCCAGGTGCCCTGCCCTACGGCGGAATCCACCACGGCGCGAATCCGCGGATCGAGGTTCACATCGACATCCATCGGAACCGGCGGAGCACCAGCCTGTTCGAGTTTGGCCATCGCGGACACGAGCGCGGATGCGTCGTGGCTTCCCGGGATCTGCGCGAGGACTCGCAGCGCCACAAGCAACGCGGCGACTTCCTCGCCTGTCAGGCGCAACGGTCGATCCAAGGTCATGGCGTCGATCACGTGGATGACGTCGTCGTCCCAGAATTGGATGTCCACGAGTTGATCGGGTCCGTATCCGGGTATGCCGCACACCACGAGTTGCCATAGGTCCGTGGTGAGTTGTTCTGGTGTCACGCCGAAGTGGTCAGCTGCTGCAGCGATGGTGATGCCGTCGTTGGCGCGTAACCAGGGAACGAGCGCGAGCAGACGCGCGAGCCGCTCGGTGGTCGTCTCACTCATGCGTGAGCCT
The DNA here is from genome assembly GCA_964413305.1 of uncultured Rubrivirga sp. GTDB lineage: Bacteria > Actinomycetota > Actinomycetes > S36-B12 > S36-B12 > S36-B12. The sequence goes on from CAYPSE010000127.1 coordinate 1,071, forward strand.
CCCCCATACGCACGAGGCCGGCGTGGAGCTCCTCGCGGACGTCCTGGGGTGAGATGACTCGAATAGTTGGGTCAGCCCGCCACAGCAAGGTGAGCAACTGCTGGCGGCCTTCGGTGATGCTGAAGCGACGGCCGTCGTCGCTCGATGCTGTGGGCAATCTCCGCAATTCAGCACCAACGCCCTCCGGTATGTCGACTTCGATCGTGACGTCGTCGTCGATCTCCATGGACCAGATCTTCCGGGTGTGCTGTTCCCCGTCATCTGCGCCAACGAGCCGCGACGTCCGAGACACTTCGGTTGCCGTGACGTGAACCGAACCGGCTATTCGGGAGAGCCGGAATACGCGTTCCTCTTCTCGGTCGGCGTCCCAGCCGATCAAGTACCAGCGGCCCTCCTTGGAGTGCACGGCCCAGGGTTCGACGCAGCGCTTCTCCGGCTGCGCATCCCCCGGCTTGCGGTAATCGAAACGCACGACGCGGCCGTCTCGGACCGCGCGCAGCAGCGGTAGCAAGGCTGCATCGCGCGCCGTCAATACGCCGAAGGTATTCGGCATCCCGGTGGCCTCCTCCTGAGCAGCCGACTCGAGCTTGCGAACCGCGGTCAGTGCAGCTGATTCAAGGACGGCGTCGTCCCACAGTTGTGCAGCGAGATTGAGCACCGCGATCTCATCGGCGGTGAGATCGAGGTCACGAGAGGCGTATTCATCTGAGTCGACCACGTAACCCTGCACCTCGCCGTGCGCATCGGTGACGGTTCGGATGGGCACACCCATTGCCCGAAGTTCCTCTTTGTCGCGTTCGAACATCCGCTCGAAGGCGGCAACCGTGGTGTCGGATTCATAACCGACAACGGTGGACTGGATCACCGCACGCGAGAGTGGTGGGCCAGTGGACAGCAGCGCGATGACGAGGTTCAGCAATCGCTCCGTGCGCGACACCGAACTGCTGGACATAGGTGAGCGTCTGCTTGATCGGGCTTACTTGACGTCGAGCAGGTCGATCACGAAGACGAGCGTCTTGCCCGAGAGGCGATGGCCGCCACCGGCGGGTCCGTAGGCCAACTCCGGCGGTATCACCAATTGACGACGACCGCCCACCTTCATGCCCGGGATGCCTTCCTGCCATCCGGCTATCAGGCCGGCGAGCGGGAAGGAAATCGACTCGCCACGATCCCAGGAGGCATCGAACTGCTCGCCGGTGTCGAACTCGACGCCCACGTAGTGGACGTCCACGGTGTCGCCCGGCTTGGCCTCGGCGCCGTCACCTTCCACGATGTCGGTGATGACGAGTTCGGTCGGGGCCGGTCCTTCGATGAAGTCGATCTCGGGCTTTTCCATAGCGTCTCCTGTAGTTGTGGCTGTTCGTTACCGACCGACGCCGAGCAGTTCGACGACGAAGACCAAGGTCTCACCGGGCTCGATGCCCGGTGGTGGATTCTCCCCGTAGGCCAGGTCGCTGGGAATGACCAGCACCCGGCGCTCCCCCACCTGCATCCCGGGGATGCCATCGACCCAGCCCTGGATCAACTGCCCCTGGGACAGCGGGAAGGTGGCCGGGGCGCCGCGGGCCCATGAGGAGTCGAAGAGGGCGCCGGTGGCAAGGCCCACGCCGCAGTACTCGACCGTGATGAGGTCGTCCAGGGCTGCCGAATCACCGGACCCAGCGCGTAGTTCACTGGTGATCAGTTCACGCGCCGGGGACGATTCCTCGCGCACGAAGACGCTCGGCACCTCGGCATCCAGCACGCTTACGTCCGGGGTGACAGCCACACCGTCGGCTGCATCGACCTGCACGGGCGCGCCCGACACGCCACAGTCGCTCAGCAGGAAGGTGTCCGATGCCGAGGCTGGAGTGGGGGTGGCGACCTCCTGGCCCCCTCCGGAACCGCATGCGGACACGAGAAGTGCTGCGGACACGGACACTGCGGCGATGGCAAGTTTCACTCCGGCAGGTTACGCCACGGAAGGTCACATACTCGCGAGCAGCCGATCGACGCGCTCATCGACGTTGGCGAAAGGGTCCTTGCACAGCACGGTGCGCTGGGCCTGGTCATTGAGTTTGAGGTGAACCCAGTCCACCGTGAAGTCGCGCCTGCGCTCCTGGGCGCGTCGAACGAAATCCCCGCGCAACTTGGCCCGGGTTGTCTGTGGAGGAACGTTCTTGGCTTCGAATACCTCTGGCTCGTGGGTAATTCGTGCTGCGAGGCCTCGCCTCTCGAGCAAGTAGAACAGACCGCGATCGCGGTTTATGTCGTGGTAGGCAAGGTCCAGCTGGGCAACGCGCACATCGGACAGTTCGAGTCCGTGCTTGTCCATGTAGCGCTCGATGAGCTTCTTCTTGATGATCCAGTCGATCTCGGTGTCGACGGCGGAGAAGTCCCGCGCTTCCACCGCCTTGAGCGAGCGCTCCCACAGGTCCAATACGCGAGCGGTGGTGGGATCACTTCGCAAACCTCGGCGATCCACGTACTGGGTCACCTTGTCCAGGTACTCCCACTGCATTTGTAGCGCGGAGAGTTCACGTCCGGTGGTGAGAGGCACCTGGCGGGTGCCGGTGGTGTCGTGACTGATCTCGCGGATCGCCCGGATGGGATTCTCGAAGGACATGTCGCGCATGACGGCGCCGGACTCGAGCATCCGCAGCACCAGATCCGCAGCGCCCACCTTGAGCATTGCGGTCGTCTCACTCATATTGCTGTCGCCCACGATCACGTGCAGGCGCCGATACAGGTCTGCATCGGCGTGGGGCTCATCGCGAGTGTTGATGATCGGACGCGAACGGGTGGTGGCGCTAGATACGCCCTCCCAGATGTGGTCGGCGCGCTGACTCACGCAGTACACCGCGCCCCGCGGTGTCTGCAGTACCTTCCCCGCCCCGGTGATGATCTGCCGGGAGATCAGGAAGGGTATGAAGCCCTCGGCCAGGGTCAGGAAGTCGGTAGACCGCTCGACGAGGTAGTTCTCGTGGCAGCCGTAGGAGTTGCCCGCGGAGTCGGTGTTGTTCTTGAACAGGTAGATGTCGCCGGTGATTCCCTCCTCGCGCAGCCGGACTTCGGCGTCCACACTCAGGCCTTCGAGGATGCGTTCGCCGGCTCGATCGTGAGTGATCAGTTGCTCGACGCTGTCGCACTCAGCGGTGGCGTACTCGGGGTGACTGCCTACATCCAAATAGAGCCGAGATCCGTTGCGCAGGAACACGTTGCTGCTACGGCCCCAAGCCACGACGCGGCGGAACAGGTAGCGAGCCACCTCATCGGGGCTGAGTCGGCGCTGCCCGCGGAAGGTGCAGGTCACGCCGTACTCGGTCTCGAGCCCGAAGATCCTGCGGTCCATCAGACCACTGTAGGTGCCATGGGGTGATTCGTCAGCCCATCAATTGGTCAACTCGTAAGCAGGCCCTCGAGTTCGGAATTCTCGATCCGCCGAAATGTCCTGCGTGGTCGGCTGCGGTCCAAGATCGCCACCTCGAGGTCAGCCGCACCCAGAGAACGGGCTTCCTCGGTGCCGTGCTCACCGAGCGCGTGCACCGCTTGGCGCAGCGACGTTCCCAGATCCTGGCCCGACTGCCAAGACGCGCTGAGGGCGCCGGCGATCGCATCGGCCGAACCGCCCATTGCCACGTACCCGTGTTCGTCGGCTACCGAGCCGTCGAATGTGAGCCGGTAGATCTGATCGGACTGCTCATCGCTGCCGACCTCGGCGACCACGATCTCGACCTCGTACGGCTTGGTGGTTTCGGTGAAGATCGCACCGAGTGTCTGGGCGTAGGCATTGGCCAGGCTGCGACCGGTCACATCGCCACGGTCATAGGAGTAGCCGCGTAGGTCCGCCAGGCGGATACCCGCAACGCGCAGGTTCTCGAACTCGTTGTACTTGCCCACGGCGGCGAAGCCGATGCGGTCGTAGATCTCGCTGATCTTGTGCAGAGCCTTGGATGGATTCTCCGCGACGAACACGATGCCGCCGGCATATTGCGCCACGACCACGGCTCGACCGCGGGCGATGCCCTTGCGTGCGAAGTCCGCCTTGTCCTTCATGATCTGTTCGGGCGAGACGTAGAACGGAACGC
>CAYPSE010000128.1:0-5108 GCA_964413305.1 uncultured Rubrivirga sp.
TCGAAGAGTGGGGCGGGGAACTCGTTACCGGCTGGAGCCATTGGATCGATATGGCGCAGATGGTCGGTGATCAGTTGGGATCGGTGGTCCTCGGAGCGAAACCTGGTCAGGTCCTTGCAACGGACACCACGTCGGTGAATCTGTATCGCTTGGCTCTGGCAGCGATCAAGGATCGACCCGGACGTTCGACGATCGTGGTCGATGAAGCGAACTTCCCGACGGATCGCTACATACTCCAGGGAATTGCAGACGACCTCGGGCTTCGACTCGTGACGATCCCCAACGAGGATCCGACGGTGGCTGAGTTCGAACGCATCACCCCGGAATTATTGGCGCAATACGTGAACGACGACGTCGCCTTGGTCTGCTTGCAGGTCATCAACTACCGCTCGGGGGCTCGGCAGGAAGTTGCTGCCCTCACCGAAGTTGCGCGTTCACGCGGGGCGTACCTGCTCTGGGATGCATCGCACGCGGTAGGCGCGCTTGATCTGCAGTTCGATGCTTGGGGCGTGGAGTTGGCGATCGGGTGCACGTACAAGTACTGCAATGCCGGACCGGGGGCCCCCGGTTGGCTTTACGTTCGCTCGGAATCACAGGACGTACTGGATGCACCCATCCAGGGGTGGTTCGCTCAGCGGGATCAATTCACGATGGGTCCTAAGTTCGATCGGGCACCTGGCATTCGGGGCTTCCAGATCGCCACACCGCCGGTCACAGGCTTGACGAGCATCGCCACGTCCATGTCCTTGATCGAGGAAGTGGGTATGGCTGCCATCGAAGCCAAGGCCGGCGCGGGTACCGACTTCATGATCGAGCTATTCGACGCATGGCTATCTCCCATGGGCTTCGAACTCACAACTCCTCGTGGCTCCGCCGATCGTGGCGGCCACGTGTCGCTTACGCACCCGGAAGCGGCTCGCATCGCGGTGGCGATGCGCGACGTTGCGAATGTGATCCCCGATTACCGCAAGCCGGACACGATCCGAGTCGCCGTTGCTCCGCTGTATACCTCGTACGAGGAGATCTACACCGGTTTCGAAAGAACGCGGGATCTGGTGTCCTCTGGCCGTTACCGCGAAATTGCTTTGACAGAAGGTGGAGTCACATGACAGATCAATCCCCCGCCCTCAACTACATGAACTACCTCGCCGTGGACGAACTGCTGTCCTTGCAACGACCGGTCTCCGACGGCCCCGAGCACGATGAGCTGCTCTTCATCACAATCCACCAGGTTTACGAATTGTGGTTCAAGCAATTACTCCACGAACTCGAACAGGCCCAAAGACAGATGGCCTCCGGCGACACCCAGCACGTTCTCGCGACGTTGAACCGCGTGAAGGCGATCCTGGCGGTGTGCATACAGCAGGTAGACGTGCTCATCACGATGACCCCGCTGCAGTTCGGAACCTTCCGAAGCCGCTTGGCGAGTGCAAGTGGTTTCCAATCGGCGCAGTTCCGCGAACTCGAAGCCCTACTGGGTCGTCGGGACGCGGGCTTCGCATCCCACCTACTTCCCGAGCATCGACAGAAGGTCGAGGACCGGTTACGCGCCCCGTCGCTGTGGGACTCGGCACTGGGCTACTTGGGCGGGGCCGGCTTCGCCATACCCGATGACATCCTCGAGCGCGACGTGAGTCAGCACTATGCATCTGACCCGCGCGTGCGGGAAGCCATCCTCGAGGTCTACCGAAGTGGCCACCAGGCGGGCCTTGTCCTAGAGCAACTCGTGGACATCGAAGTCAGCCTGCGCGAGTGGCGCTTTCGTCACGTGATGATGGTCGAGCGCACCATCGGCACCAAGCAGGGCACCGGTGGTTCCAGCGGTGTCGGATACCTGTCCTCCACTCTCCAGCATCCACACAGCTTTCCCGAATTGTGGGAAGCCCGCGCAGGGTTCTGATGCCGCACGCCAACGTGTTGGCTCACACGAGCGCGGCAAACGAACTCGGTCTGATCGGGGAGTGGCTGGATGCGCAAGGTTGGTCATACGAGCGGTTATGGCGGGAGGACTTCCCGGTCGTCCCCGATGCCGACGCCCTGATCGTGCTCGGCTCGTTCGACAGCGTGGCGAGCGGGCACTGTGCCGCATGGGCGCCATCGGAGATGCGCGTAGTGCGCGAGTGGATCGACTCCGGCCGGACCTACCTGGGGGTGTGCTTCGGGGCGCAGGTCCTCGCCAGTGTCTTGGGTGGCAAGGTCGAGCGGCGACCACGCTTCTACCGGAAGATCGAGGAGCTCCCCTGGTCCGACGGCACCCGGCGGGGCCCCTGGATCCTGTGGCACGAGGACATCATCACTTCAGTCGGCACCGGCAAGGTGATCAGCGAACTCCCGCACGCCGTAGTGGCCCTCCAGGCAGGAAACGCGTGGGGTATCCAGGCTCACATCGAACTGGACTCCGCCGGGCTCGAGAGGTTGGCACGGTCCCTCGGGACACCGCCCGACGTCTGGTCACCCCTAGTCGACGCACTAGCCGCTTCGAAGGACCGAACGCGGGCCGCGACCTTCGCATTTCTCGATCAGGCACTACTCAGGAAACCGACCTAGACTGCCTGACTATGTTGACAAACTCCAAGGCGAAGAAGGTTGGCAACCACCCGACGCGCCAAAGGCTGCTCACTGCGGTCGTAGAGATGATGGACGACACACCACCGGAGGACATCCACTCCGAATACGTCCTTCAGGAAACCGGTATCTCCCGCGGGTCGCTCTACCACCACTACGAGGACTTCACCGAACTACTCGAAGACGCGATGCTGTATCGCTTCTCCGCTGGTGTCGAGGCGTCGACGGGTGCGATCCAGAGCATTGTGGCCAGCAGCAACAACCAGGAAGAATTCCTGACGCTCCTCGAAGGCGTCACCCGCGCCACACAGAGCCGCGAGCTGGCCGACTCACGCTTTGATCGTGCGCGGATGCTCGCCATGGCGCAGTACAACCACAGGTTCCGGGCCAAGCTCGCGAAGGTTCAAGATCGGCTCACGGACGCTCTCACCGAATGTTTTGCCCAGGCCCAAGACAAGGGATGGCTGAATCAGAACTTCCAGCCGCGAACCGGTGCGATCTTCATCCAGGCGTACACCCTGGGCAAACTCGTCGACGACGTCAGCGACACGCAGATGGATGACTCCGACTGGGAGAACCTGATCACCCTCATCGCTGACCGGGCATTAGCTACCAACGAACGAGACTGACGCCGTCCTCGTGCCAGGCTGGTCCTGGCAGGGCGAGGAGGTCGCGTGTTCACGGACAGACGGCAAGCGGGCCAGGAGTTAGCGCACGCACTGTCCTCGAAGGCTGACACGACACCGGTGGTTCTGGCACTTCCTCGTGGTGGCCTACCTATCGCTCGCGAAGTGGCACTCGAGTTGGCCGCCCCCCTCGATGTGCTGATCGTGCGCAAGCTCGGTGCGCCGATGAATCCGGAGTTCGCTATCGGTGCCGTGGGCGAGGGAAATGTAGCTGTGCTCGATCAATTGTCGATCGCGGCCCTCGGCGTGAGCGACGTGATGCGCGATCGCTTGATCACCGACGCGATGAGTGAGATCGAGCGCCGAATCGCGTTGTATCGCCACGGCCGAGCTCTCACTGACGTGGCTGGTCGGCATGTGATCATCGTCGACGACGGATTGGCGACCGGTGCGACCGCGGAAGCGGCAGTGCGCGTCGTTCGCGCACTCGGCGCCGACCGTGTGACCTTGGCGGTTCCGACCGGATCGCACCAGGCTGTTGATCGGCTTACACCGCTGTGCGATGAAGTCGTCTGCTTGGAAATACCCGAGTACTTCGCAAGCGTGGGAGGGCAATACGAGTTCTTCCCCCAAGTGCCCGACGACGATGTGGCGGCGATGCTCGTTGTCTAGGGAAAGCGTGGCCAATCAACGTACGTCTGACCGGCGGGCAACTGCGGATCTGGAACGTGATGCAGCCGTGGAGATCGACGTGGGCGCTCGAACATCTTTGCCCGGACACTGTCGCGTGCCCAAAGAGGCCCAGGGCCTGGTCGTATTCGTGCACGGCAGCGGCAGCAGCCGCCACAGTCCACGCAACAGGTTCGTCGCGCATGCCCTCAATAGCCACGGCCTGGGAACGCTGCTATTCGACCTGCTCACAGAGGATGAAGGAACCCGGCGTCAGAACGTCTTCGACATCGACCTGCTCGCCGATCGCGTGGCTGGCGCGAGGATGTGGTTGGCGACACAACCGCACCTGAGGGATCTGCCCGTCGGATTGTTCGGCGCCAGCACCGGTGCGGCTGCCGCCTTGGTGTCGGCAGCCCTGCAGCCCGCGGGTGTGAGCGCCATCGTCTCGCGCGGGGGCAGGGTCGACCTCGCGAGCAGATGGCTGCCCAAGGTCACAGCCCCCACGCTGTTCATCGTCGGCGGGCTCGACGAAGCGGTCCTGGAGTGGAACGAGCAGTCCGCTCGCTTGCTTCGGTGCGAGCACCGTGTCGACGTGGTTCCAGGGGCATCGCACCTGTTCGAGGAAGCCGGTGCCCTTGAGACTGTGGCAGATCTCGCAGCAGGCTGGTTCACGCATCACTTCGCCTGAGGGTCGCCCGGCGTGGGGCACATCAATCCTCCCGGCCCATCCCTACTCTGACGTCATGGAGCAGCAGACATTCGGCAGGTTGTTCCTCACCGGTGGCGTCGCAGGTGTCCTCGGAGGCGCTGTGTCGTTCCTGGTCTGGTGGATCGCCACGTTGATCGGCATGTCCGATCAAGTCAACGTGATGGGTCAGGGCATGCAGGCTCTGCAGTGGTACCAGTTCATCGTGTTCGGCATGTTCTCCGGCTTCGGAGCGGGAGCCGTGGCCGGTCTGCTGCGCACGAGGGCGAACGGTGTGCAGGTCTTCACGATAATCTCGGTGATCGTCCTGGTGCTGTCCTTCGCCACGCCACTGCTGAATCAGGCGGACACCGCGTGGTCGACCAAGATCGTCCTGCTGGCCACCCACGTGATCGTCTTCCTCGCGGTGGTGCCCACGCTTCGGCAGCGAATGTCCTAGCGCCCTGCGGGTCCTACTGGCTCCCCCAGATGGACTCGAACCATCAACCCTTCGATTAACAGTCGAATGCTCTGCCAATTGAGCTATGGGGGATTGAAGC
>CAYPSE010000129.1:0-4992 GCA_964413305.1 uncultured Rubrivirga sp.
GCGTTGCCCATCCGACCTAGGCGACCGACCGCCGGACCCATATGTTCGGTGTGGAAGGCGCCGGCAACTTCGAGCGGACGTACGCGGCAACCTTCCGGTGGATTGTCTGCGAACGCGGCAAGTTGTTCGCTTGTCCCTGCCACCACGATCTGCCCAGCGCCGTTCATGTTCGCCGGGGTCAAGCCGAGTTCGGCGCACTTCGCGACGATCTGATCGGCATCGCCGCCGAGTACGGCGGACATGCCCGTCTCGATCGTGGCCGAGGCGCGGGCCATCTCCCTGCCGCGCTCCCGGACGAAGACCATCGCCTGCTCCGCCGACAGAACGCCGGCCCCCACGGCGGCGGTTATCTCGCCCACCGAATGCCCGGCACCGGCGCCGATCGAGGAGTAGGCGACCGAGGGGTGGGGGAAAAGGCTCAGCAACGTCACGAGGCCGGCGCCCACGATGAGGGGTTGGGCTACCGCGGTATCGCGGATGGTGTCGGCATCGGAGGTGGTGCCATGCTCCACCAGGTCGACCCCGCTGACCAGGGACAGCCACTCCAGGCGTTCGCGCACCCCGGGAACATCGAGCCAGGGAATGAGGAAACCGGGGGTCTGGGCGCCCTGTCCCGGGGCAACGACTACGAGCACGCGCACAGCCTTCCGTGGATGGCTACAAAGACCCTGTGGGCAAGCGGCCAAAAAATCGGGCGTGAATTTGTAGGAACCCTACAAGGAGGGGTCGGAGTCTCGTATCCGGCCGAGAATCAGCGCCAGACGCAAGGTGAGCGCCCCGCGTGGCTGGGTGGGGGTGAAGCCGGTCACCTCCGCGATGCGGCCGAGGCGGTAGCGGACCGTATTGGGGTGTACGAACAACTCCCGGGCCGTTGCCTCCAAGGTGGGGGTCCGCTCGAGGAACGCCTCGGCGGTGCTGAGCAGGTGTGGCTCGGCTATGAGCGGTAGGTAGACCGACTCGATCAATTCCTCGTGGGCCCGCAGGTCACCGACGATCGCGCGCTCGGGGAGCAGTTCCACCACCGGCACGGGTCGTGGTGCGCCGGTCCACCCGACGGCTGCCCCGACGGCGGAGGTCGCGGTTCGAACGAGGGCACCGACGTCGTCGAAGTCGATTGCGCGCCCGCCGAGTGCCACCGGACCGGGGCCGAAGTGGGGTGCGATCAATCGGGCCGCCTTGGCAGCGTGATCGTCGCTCGGGCAATGGCCGATGAGTGCGATCAGGAAGTCGCCGTGCATGCCGGTGAGCAGCATCAATTCGTGGTTGCGTGCCGCCCTGCGCAGGACATCGAGCGCCCCTTCGACATCGGAGACCGGTGCGTAACCCGCCACGACGGCTACGGGTGTTGCTTCGGACCAACCGAGTGCGGAAACCCGCGAGGACAAGGACGGGTCGAGTTCGTCCCGGAGTATCGAATCGACGACCAAAGCCTCCAGTCGTGCGTCCCACGCACCGCGCGATTCGGCAGCTCGTGCGTACACCTCGGCGGCCGAGAACGCGATCTCGCGGGAATAGCGCAGAGTCGCTTCCCGTGCGGCCGATCGCTCGGGTTCCTCGAGGAGTTCGTCGATCGCGGTCTCGACCACCTCGATGGTGGTTCGCACGAGGGCGACCGTCTGTTCCAAAGAAATGACGCGCGCCAGTTCCCGCGGCGCGGAACCGAAGACGTCGGCTGTGAGTTGCGGAGTTCCCCGTTGGTCGGCCACCCAATCGACGAATGCGGAGATACCTGCTTGTGCCACGAGCCCGACCCACGCTCGTTCATCGGCTGACAGATTCCGGTACCACGGATACGTGGCCTCCATGCGCACGGTCGCATCCGTCGCGAGGTTGCCTGCGGCCGCGGTCAACCGTGCGGCGAAGTGCGATGCCGGTGCGGTACTCACCGAGTCGATCAGCCGACGTTCACGCCGACGAGGCTGCCGACGAGGTAGGTCACCGCAGCAGCCCCGACGCCCCACATGGTCTGACGCCCGGCACTGAAGATCACGCCTCGACCGGAGATTCGTCCGACGGTGCCGCCCACCACGATCATGCCGACCAACGCCAAGGCGATGGCGAGCACGAAGGCCGGGACTCCCGATAACAGTGCATAGGGAATGACGACCACCGAAGCACCGATGGCGAAGGCGATGAAGCTGGAGATCGCGGCTTTCCACGCTGATCCCAATTCGTCCGGGTCCAGGCCGAGTTCCTCGCGTGCGAGTGTGTCCAGGGCGGTTTCCGGATCGGCCATGATCTGTTCGGATATGGCCCGCGCTTGATCTCGGGGGAGGCCCTTGGCCCGGTAGATGAGTTCGAGTTCGAGCCGCTCCTCCTCGGGCTTCTCGAGCAGTTCCTGTCTTTCGAGATCGATCTCGCGCTTGAACAGGTCCCGCTGACTTGCAACCGACACGTACTCACCGGCGGCCATCGAGAATGCACCGGCGAGCAGACCGGCGAGGCCGGCGAACAGCACCACCGAGTTGTCTATCGCGCCGGCAAGGGAGGCACCGGCGAAGCCCATGACCAGCGCCGTGTTGGACACCAGCCCGTCGCTCACACCGAAGACGGCCGCCCGAATGGATCCGGACTTGTCGAGCTTGTGCCACTTCTCCCCGTCCTTGGGTGCCATGGCGCGGTGCGGGAATCTCTCCGGCTTGTCGCCCTTGAGTGCGCGGAACACCTCGGCGTGGTCACGCTCGTCCGAGGGCATCGTTGGCAACGCCTCGGGTTCGTCGTCGTACATGCCGGCGTCGGCACCCTCGTTCTCCTCGAGGGTGTCGAGCACGGAGACCAACCCGAGCGAACGAGCTCGAGTCACCAACTGCGCATCACCGGGATCGAGGGTGGCGGGGGGAGGGGGAACCTCCACGCCGTACTCGTGCAGTTTGTCGATCCAGTGGGCGGCGTGCTGGTCCTCGACGTCGGCCAACTCGAGCAATGCCTCGCGACGCTCACCGTCGGTGGTTTCGGCGAGGGATCGATACAGCAGCGCCGCATTCCGCTCGGCTTCGAGGTACTTCAAGAAGCGCCGTGGATCCTTGGCCATCGCCTACCTCCCCGCTAGGAACATGAGTGCCTCAGCCCGAGCCCTCGGTATTGCCGGCATCTGCCGCAGAGGGATCCTCGAGGCGGTACGTCTCGATGGCCTTGACCACGGAGTCGGTTTCCACTTCCCCGGACTTCGCGAGCATCGCCAGTGCTTGCACGGTGATGGACTCGGCGTCCACCAGGAAGTGTCGGCGAAGGGCGCCGCGGGTATCCGAGAGCCCCCAGCCATCGGTACCCAGTGACACGAACGGCTGCGGCACCCATTCGCGTACCTGGTCTTGCACCGCACGCATCCAATCGGACACCGCCACGACCGGGCCTTGGCGTCCGCTCAGGCGCCGGGTGATGAACGGGACCACTTCCGCTTCGCGCGGGTTAAGCATGTTGTGCCGGTCCGCCGCCAGGCCATCTCGGCGTAGCTGATTCCAGCTGGTGACCGACCAGACATCGGCCACCACACCCCAGTCCTGCGCGAGCAGTTCTTGTGCACGCAACGCCCAATTCACGGCCACGCCGCTGGCCAGCAGTTGCACGCGGGGACCATCGCCTGCGCCCTCGCTGACCAGGTGCATGCCGCGGATGATGCCCTCGACGTCGCATTCCTCCGGCTGCGCAGGCTGCGGATAGGGCTCGTTGTAGACGGTCAGGTAGTAGTAGACGTTCGGTGAGTCCTTGCGGTGCTCGTCGTGGATGTCGTACTCGCTGAACTGCGCGTTCGGATCGGGATCGCCGTACATCCGGCGCAATCCCTCTTTGACGATGTGGCCTAGTTCGTAACCGAAGGCGGGGTCGTAGGCGACCACGGCCGGGTTGGTGCTGGCGAGCAGTTGGCTGTGGCCGTCCTCATGTTGGAGGCCCTCGCCGTTGAGTGTGGTGCGACCTGCGGTGGCGCCGACCACGAATCCTCGGGCCATCTGGTCACCGGCGGCCCAGAATCCGTCGCCGGTGCGCTGGAATCCGAACATCGAATAGAAGATGTAGATCGGGATCATCGGCACGCCGTGCGTCGAGTAGGACGTCCCGGCCGCGGTGAAACTCGCGACAGACCCGGCCTCGTTGATTCCCTCGTGCAGGATCTGTCCGGTCTCCGACTCCTTGTACGAGAGCATCAAATCTCGATCCACCGACGTGTACTGCTGGCCGTGCGGTGAGTAGATCTTCAGCGTGGGGAACAGCGAATCCATGCCGAAGGTGCGGGCCTCGTCCGGGATGATCGGCACGAAGCGCGCACCCATGCCCTCGACCTTGATCAGGTCCTTGAGCAGACGAACGAAGGCCATCGTGGTGGCAACCGGTTGCTTACCCGATCCGCGCTGCACCACCTCGTAGGTCGAATCCGGTGGTTGGGGGAGCGCCGGTGCGCTGCGGCGGCGACTGGGCAGGAATCCGCCCAGGGCCCGCCTGCGCTCGAGCATGTACTGGATCGCCTCGTTGTCCGGACCGGGGTTGTAGTACGGCGGCAGATACGCGTCCAACTGGGAATCGGCGATGGGGATGTGCAGCCGGTCGCGGAACTCCTTCAAGTCCTCGAGTGTCAGCTTCTTCATCTGGTGGGTGGCGTTACGAGCCTCGAACTGCGAGCCCAGGGTCCAACCCTTGATGGTCTTGGCCAAGATAACCGTTGGTTGACCTTTGACCTTGGTGGCTGCCTCGTAGGCGGCATACATCTTGCGGTAGTCGTGACCACCGCGTTGCAGCGCCCAGATCTCGTCGTCGCTCCAGGTCTCGACGAGTTTGGCTGTGCGCGGATCGCGACCGAAGAAGTGCTCGCGGATGAAGGCACCGTTCTCAGCCTTGTAGGTCTGGAAGTCACCATCGCGGGTGTTGTTCATCAAGTTGACGAGCGCACCGTCGCGATCCGCGGCCAAGAGTTCATCCCACTTGCGCCCCCACACGACCTTGATGACGTTCCAACCCGCACCGCGGAAGAGGGATTCGAGTTCTTGGATAATCTTGCCG
>CAYPSE010000130.1:0-4930 GCA_964413305.1 uncultured Rubrivirga sp.
TTGGCGGTCGGTAATTTTGGGATAGTCCCGATAACTACAGGGAGGGTGCATGAGGCCAGGTCTCATGAAAATGGCGGTTGCCATAGGCGCCGCGTCCTTGGTTCTCGCCGGTTGCGTGTCGTCCTCGGACGACGCCGCCACGGAACCAGCCGCGGAAGAAACCGTCGCGGAGGAAGCGGTCGAAGAGACCGTCGCGGAGGAAACCGCGGACGCCGAGCCCAGTGGCGATCCGCTGGTCTTGGGCATCGTGCAGGCCGGTAGCGGTTTCATGGGCCCGATCGATACCCCAGCTCGCAATGCCCTGCTCCTCGAGGTCGAGAAGGTCAACGCGGCAGGTGGCGTGAATGGCCAGCCGATCACCGTGGACTTCATCGACACCGAGACCGCGTTCGAGCGCTACGCGCCGGCCGCTGAGGAGGTCATCGCCAACGGTGCGAACGTCCTCATCGTCACCTGCGACTACGACGTCTCTGCGCCAGCCGCTCTCGTGGCGGAGGGTAAGAACATCCTCAACCTCGCACCGTGCATCGGCGATCCGATCTACGGGCCCGACGGAGGTCTGCCGAACGGCTTCTCCATCGGTGCGGGCACGCCTGGTGAGACCACGGTCATGGCGGAATTCGCCGCAGACCAGGGTTGGACGAGCGCGGTGCTTCTACGTGACATGTCGATCAAGTACACCCAGAACCAGTGCTCGATCTTCGAGAAGCGCTTCACCGAACTCGGTGGATCGGTTCTGGCCACCTACGACTACGTCCAGGGCGACTCCGTCAAGGAGACCGTGTCCAAGATCGCTGCTGGCGACCAGCCCGACGTGATCGTGAACTGCGGCTACAACCCCGGTGGTGGTCAGGTTGCGAAGGAGATCCGCGATGGTGGCGTCGAAACGCCGATCATCTCCGGATTCGGCATGGACGGTGACTTCTGGGTCGGTGCGATTCCGGACCTGAAGGACTACTACGTCGTGACCTACGCAGCCAAGAATGGCGATGACCCCGATGCAGCCGTGAACGAGTACGCAGCTGCGTACGAGGCGGCCTACGGTTCGCCACCGGACGTGGGTGGCTTCGTCACCGGGCCGGCAACCTTGCAGCTCATCCTCGAGGCCTACAAGCAGGCCGGCAGTTGGGATGGCGACAAGATGACCGCTGCCTTCGAGGCGATGAACCAGGTTCCGACTCTGGCTGGCCCGTCGAGCTTCTCGCCGGATCTTCACATCAATGTCGAGCGCCCGATGGCGGTGCTCGTCGTGGAAGACGGCAAGCTCAAGTGGATCGAGGATCGGGCTCCGGAGAAGGTCACCTTCGCCGAATGATCGATACGCGCTCACCCCGGTCACGCGAACTCCGCGTGACCGGGGTGACCCGTTCCTTTGCCGGAGTGCAAGCCCTCTCGGGTGTGAGTCTCCACGTCGAACCCGGTGAGGTCCTCGGCTTGATCGGCCCGAATGGGGCCGGCAAGTCGACTCTGGTCAACATCATCAGCGGATACGACGTGCCGGACTCCGGTGAAGTCATCGTCGATGGCGTGGACATCACACGCTCCAAGTCCTACGTGCGAGCTCGCCAGGGTCTGGCGCGCACTTTCCAGCACGGGCATCTGTTCTCCGGTCTGACGGTGCGAGAGAACATCGAAGTCACTGCGATGGGTACCGGTCGTTCGCGCAAGGAATCGGTGACCGTCGCGAACGAGCTTCTCGAAGAGTTCCACCTCGGCGATCGTGCCGATCACCCAGCCGGTTCGTTACCCCATGGTGTCGAACGTCGGGTAGGCGTTGCCCGCGCTCTTGCCACGAATCCTCGTTATGTCCTCCTCGACGAGCCGGCAGCCGGTCTCAACGAGGGAGAGATCGGCGAGTTCGCCGACAATATGCGCCATTTGCGTGAACGCGGCCTTGGCGTGGTGCTCATCGATCACAACGTCCGTCTCATCTTGAACGTATGCGACCGCATCCACGTGCTCGTGGAGGGCCGAACGCTGCTCGAAGGCACGCCCGACGAAGTTCGCGCTAGTGATGAACTCGCTGAGGCGTACCTGGGAAGGAGCGGCAGTGCCCACCGGTGACATCGGTCTGCGAGTTCACGGCCTCACAGTCGACTACTCCGGGGTCCCGGCAGTTCGAGGCATTGACGTCGACGTTCCCGCAGGTCACGCCATCGGGCTGATCGGGCCAAACGGTGCTGGCAAGTCCTCGACCCTCCTGGGAATCATGGGCGCGATCCCGCGCGGGGGAACCGTGGAGGTCAACGGGGCCGACATGGCGGGACTGTCTCCTGAGCAGGTAGTGCGGCGCGGCGTGAGCCTCGTCCCCGAAGGCCGTCACGTCTTCACTGCCCTGAGCGTGCGCGACAACCTTCGCTTGGGGGGAGTGGGCCGTCGATCTAAGGACGGCTACGACGACTCGTTGGCCTACGTGCTCGAGTTGTTCCCGATCCTGGCCGAATTTGCAGACCGGCAGGCTGGTTTGCTGTCCGGTGGTCAACAGCAGCAATTGGCGATCGGCAGGGCGTTGATGGCCGATCCGGACATCTTGATGCTCGACGAGCCGAGCCTGGGACTGTCTCCTACGGCCGTCGACTCCGTGTTCGATGCGCTATCCGCCATCAGGGAAGCCGGCAAGGCGGTGCTCGTCGTCGAGCAGCGCGCGGAATTCACCGTCGCATTCTGTGAGCGGACGTACGTCCTGCATGACGGCGAGATAACGCTCACGCTGAACCCCGAAGACGCCGACAACGTCGACAAGCTCACGAAGGCGTACTTCGGATGAACCAACTGATTCAGTCCCTCGTCGACGCGCTGTCCGCGGGCGCCACGCTCGGCCTCGCCGCCTTGGCTATCGGCCTGGTTTTCGGCGTGATCCGGCTGGCCAACTTCGCCCAGGGCGAGATCATCACGGCCTCCGCGTACTCCATCATCTTCACGTGGCAGCTGGGCTGGTACGTGGCCATCCCCATCGCAATCGTCATCGGTGTGGTTCTGTCGCTACTCATGGAGTTGGGCGTCTTCTCGCGTATGCGCACCGCAACGCCGGCCACCTTGCTGGTGGCGAGCTTCGCTTTGAGTTTCCTCCTGCAGCGGGTGTACGAGCTTCTGTTCACGAACAACGTCCAGACGGCGCCGGTCGCGTCGGGACTGGCGCAGTCGATCAACATCGGCGGGATCCGAGTGCAGATGCTCTCGGTCGCCACCATCGTGATCGCCGGCGTCTTGCTGTTCGGCTTGGTTCAGTTCCTCAATAAGTCCATCTGGGGATTGCAGTTGCAGGCTGCAGCGGCCGACTTCCGGACCGCACGCCTCGTGGGTATCCCCGCCAGCCGAGTGATCGGCCTGAGTTTCGCCTTGAGTGGCGTCCTGGCTGCCGCCGTGGCTTTCGTCAGCACCGTGGAAACCGGCGCCGTCGGTCCGACCTTCGGAGTTCCCATCGTGATCTTGGCGCTCATCGGTGCGGTGATCGGTGGAATCGACAAGATCTACGGAGCCCTGGCCGGAGGGTTCCTCGTCGGATTCGCCACGTCGATGCTTGCGAGTTGGCTGCCATCGGATATGAGTAACTTCAAGGACGCTTACGTATTCCTCCTGGTGATCATCGTGTTGATCATCCGACCCTCAGGCTTGCTCGTTCGAGGCGGGACGGTACGCGCATGAACCAACACGGCCTGCGCTGGCGCCTGGGACCACTGTGGTCCTTGGTGAGTCTGCTACTGCTCGTCTACCTGGTCACGTTGATCAACAGCTTCCTTGGCGACAGCGTGCAGGTTCAGATGCAATACGCGCTCGTCAACTTGGTCATCGTCGTCGCCCTGTACATGTTCATCGGCACATCCGGGGTCCTCAGCTTCGGACATGTGGCGTTCGTGGCGCTCGGTGCGTGGACGGTAGGACTGCTGACCATCGAGCCGACGCTCAAGCGCAACCTGCTCTCGGACATGTTCCCCTTCTTGTTCGACGTGCAGGCGCCTTGGATCCTCGCCATCTTCATCGGCGGGCTGGTAGGTGGCCTCCTCGCCCTGCTCGTAGGTCCGGTCTTGATGCGCTTGAACGGCCTCCAGGCTGGTATTGCCACCTTCGCGCTGCTGCTGGTGGTCGGGCAGGTCCTGACGTACTGGTCCAGCATCGGCCCGCGTAGTGGGCAATCGATGGTGGGCATCCCGGAGATCTTGGACCTGCAGACCACGATGCTGTTCGCCCTCGGGGCGATCGTGGTGGCGTGGCTGTTCCAACGCACCCGTCCTGCACGGCTGCTGCGTGCGGCGCGCGAGGACGGGATCGCAGCAGCGGCGTCGGGCATCAACATCGTCACGCAACGCACGATCGCTTTCGCCCTGTCGGGTGTTGTGGCCGGGATCGCCGGCGGCCTTTTCGCGCTGACCAACCGGGTGGTTCAGGCGAGCCTCTTCGGCATCGAGTTGACCTTCATCACATTGGCCATGCTGGTCCTAGGCGGCATGCTCTCGCTCAGTGGGGCGGTGGTCGGCGCCTTGGTCTTCAGCCTGATCGACCTCGTACTGGTCCGGTTTCAAAACGGGCTGGAAATCGGCGCCTATGTTGTGTCCATCCCGCAGGGAACCCGTCCGATCATCTTGGGTGTTCTGCTCGTGCTCATGCTGATCTTCAGACCGAGTGGCTTGACCGGAGGTCGGGAGATCGTGTGGCCGTTCCGAACCAAGGCACCGCTGCCCGGAGTACCGCCCACCAACGAGTGATTACTGCATGGACGCGCTGGCAAGTGCCGCGCGGAGCGCATCGCCCTTCTCGTCGGCTAGCGCCGCCTTGCGCAGGTTGGCCAAACGCTCAGCGGCGCGAGGATCGTCGGCGATCCGCGGAACAGCCTCCATGAGCGCGCCGAAGTTGCGCATTCCATTCGCGTGGGTCTCCCCGTAGCCCTTGACCACCTGTTGACATTCGACGATCTGGTAGGCGAGTTCGTAGT
>CAYPSE010000131.1:0-4782 GCA_964413305.1 uncultured Rubrivirga sp.
GTCGAAACGAAGGACGCATACGCCGGACCGTTCGGGGATTGCCCAGAGCAACTTCCCGCATCTATGACGATCAACGCGGTCGGGTCGGTGGATCGAAGTGGCTCTAGTCTCAGCCGCTTCATCAAGTACCTGAACTCTGAGTACGGCGTCACCCGGGTCGACGTGGTTGGTCATTCGCTCGGTGGAGTTATCGGCCGCGCGGGGATCCGCGAAGTTGAACTCAACGAAGTACCTGTGACGGTCACTTCCTACACAACCATCGGATCCCCGTGGGATGGCACGCGAATCGCCAGCCTCGATTCCCAAAAATCCTTTCAAAGGCTGCGACGGAGCGGCTATCTGCGAGGGATTTCTCAGGGACCTTTTGGGCGTTCCCGGAATCGCGATGCTGATCGCCACTTTGAATCCCGAAGATGAGCCGATCTGGAATCAGGGCCAGGAGGGTGTGCTGGATGGGATTCCCGTCACCCTCATTGCGGGAACGTATTTCACGAAGAAGGGCGGGAGTGCACAGCGGTGGCCGAACGATGGAGTGATCGAACGCACCTCGGCCCTGGCGACCAAGACACCGAACTCCGTCATCCCACACCGAACATGTTTCGCGTTCCCACTGACGCACAGCCTTTTCGTTTCGCGGGCGATCGACCTCCCGGACACCAAGGCGCTTACCTGGAATCCACGGGTCGGTGCCACGATCGCCCAGGCTGTCGACAACGCACCGACGGCGTTGTCGGGTCCTAACCGTCAAGGTTGTCCGAAGGCCCGTCGCTAGCCACAGGTCGGCTTCGTGCCCGCTAGTCCTGATCCATAGTCTCGGGCGATGGGACGGTTGTCGGATCCAGGTAGGACAGCATCACCATTGTCTGGACCGCGTCGTACCACAATTCACCCTGGGCGAGCCATCCTGCTTGGGTAGCGAAGCGCCCCTGGGCATTCTCAAGCGCAGCGCTCAGTGCCCAGTTCGCCGACCAAGTAGCCGAACTCGGATCCAGTGCTTGGGCTCGAATGAGGTCGCTTCTCGTGTCGACGAATGACCACGTTCGTTGAATCGCGACATCCATGTACTCCGAGCTATCAGCTGAGAAATCATCAACCTGACCAGCGACCCCGAGGTCATAGACCTGTATCGCCGCAACGGCATAGCTGGTCAACCAGAAGTACGTCAGAGCAGTGGAGAACTGCTCGGCTTCCAAGGGGTACGGATCCAACTCCTGGGTGACGTCGAGGGACAGGTCCCGTGCGGAGACACCTCCTGCGACGTATTCCAGCATCTGGCTTGCTCTCGGATCGTCCAAGCGAACGCCGATGACGTCTTGAAGATACGTCTCATTCGCCTTAGCCCCTTGCACCAGGAATCGGCTGTAATCGCTGAGGTGTTGGGTGACCTTGGAGCAGTCCGTACCGGAACCTTCATTGAGGGATTCCACCACGACGAGCGACTGCGGTAGGAATCGGTCGATGCCTATCACCCCCTCGGCTACGAGTTCGGCCAAGTCTGCGATCTCGCTTTCGGCCGTCGCGTCTGCAAGTTGGTCGACTACGGCATCCATGGACGCTTGAGTGAACGCAGCCCAACCCAAGGCGGTGGGCAGGGAGAAGCACTGTGACTCGCCAGCCACGCGCTTTCGCGCGCCCGTGGTCATCGCCGCCGAGCTTGCGGCGAGAGCCTGCTGAGCACGATCGAGGGTGAGGTCGCGTGCTGCTTCCAGTCCCCGATCTTGGGCAACCGTAAGGGCTTCCGATCTCGCTGTTGCTCGGGCTAGTTCGATCAAAGCAAGAGCGGTGTTGCCGTAGGAGGCGGAGTAGTCACGTGACTCAAACTGTGAGCGTGCACGGGCGAGTGTCTGTGTTGCCCATTCGACTATCGCTGGATCCACCGACTCCGAGGCTCCCATCAGTGCCGCGTCAAGATCGACCACATTGGTGCGCGTTATGGCCTCGACCGCCTGTTGTGTCCGGGGTCCGTACTCATCAACGACGTCCACATTCGGCACGTCATAAGGGGTCCCGGTCATCGCCGCGTAGGCCTCACCCACTGTCCGAACCGGGACGACGGTTAGGTTGAGTTCGTCAGCTAGTTCAGCGAGTGTGTTCTCGTTCCTTCGATCCACGTCTGTGACGGCGGCAGGCAGCACCACTGTCGTGAAGCCTTCACGAGCGGCAGCCTCCAGCTTCGTCGGCACACCGCCCACTGCTCCGATTGAGCCGTCGGCCGTGATAGTTCCGGTCATCGTGGCCGTGGGATCCAATGACTCACCTCGGAAGGCAGCGATGAGCCCCACGGTGAGGATGCCGCCTGCTGATGGTCCGTCGATCGGGCCGGTCACCGTGAACGTCAGATCCACGGTGGCCGGATCGGCACCGACGTACACGGTTGCGAAGGCGGCGGCCATCCCAGTCGCAGCTTGCCAGGCCGGGCCTGCGCCCTCTGCGCGGATATCAGCGAGATCAACACGGTATTCGGGTGTGGCTCCGGCCGTGGAGACTTCGATCTGCGCTGGCTCAACCCCGCCGACCGGTGTTCCGTCGTCGCGAGTTCCGGCCCACAAAGCCGGCACCGTGAGCCGCGCTGTTCCTTCCTCGAATTTCCACTCGCCGATGTCCGTTGGAAGCGCCGCGGGACTTGACGAACAGCCAGCCAACAGGGCGACCGATAGAGCCAACTGGCAAACTCGCGCTTTCATGTCGGTGCCATCCCTCTCGTCAGGCTGCCTTACCCAGTTGTTCGTTCAGTGTCCGACTCTCAGGGCAAGAGACCTTCAGACCGAGCGAGTGCGTGCAATTCCAGTTTGGTCCGTGCACGCACTCCCACCGCGTCGTATTTGTCGCGGACTCGGTCCAGGTAGTGCTTGACCGTATTTGGTGCGATGCCCATGCGACGGGCCACGACGTCCTGGGTTAGGCCCGAGGTGTACAGGACGAGTGCGCGCCGCTCTTGGTCGGAGAGCCGGACTCGGGTGGATGTGTGTTCCGCGTTACGAAGTCGTTCAGCCGGTGGACACGGACGCCCGGTTGCGAGCAGCCGGACCGCGCGGATGAATTCGGTGGGTGATGCTTCCTTGTCGAGGTAACCCTTGGCGCCCGCAAGGCTCGACGCTTCCCAACTCTGCGCACAAGGATCATCGACGAGGACGAGGACATCGACACCGTGCATCGCGAGAGTGGCGATGGATTCGACCACTCGGTCGGTCGCATCGCCTCGTCTGGTCCCCAAGATCGCGCAGGAGCCTGTGACATCGCGGCTGGTCGCGAGCGACTCCCTGACGGTGGATGCGGAGAAGGCGACGGTTCCGGGACCGAGATGGGATTCGATCAAACTGATCAGGCCGGCGCGGACGAGAGGTTGGGCGTCGATGACCATCACCGGGGATAGCGCGGAGCCATGCTGCCTGGCCGATGGCGCCAAGTCCCACTCTTCTACGGCTGCGACCATTCTCGGCGTCCTCCCATCCCTTGGCCAGGGGCAGGATAACACCGGTGTCACCATTGGTGACATCATTATGGCTGTCTCGCCGCGGCACCTACGCCGGAGGGCTACTTCGCCGAGGCCGGGGTGGTGGTTCGAGTGGCTTGGCCGGCGGCGGCGCACTCGGCCACCAGGGTCTGCAGCCCCAATTCGAATGCGCCCTCGGTCACCGCGTCGATTTCCTCCTCGCTGGCCGCGACGGCCGCGAATTCGGGGTCGACCAGCGAGGCGTGTCGGCGGCTTCGAGACGCCACGTGGTCGGGTGCTCCACCGAAATCGAAGACGCTGGATCCCAGGACGTAACTTTCGAGCATCTGGTAGCGGACCACGAGGTCGCGGCCCTCGAGCCCGAGTTCCCGCAGCGCCCGCACCACTATTCGCTGGAGATCAGCCACGGCCTCGCTATCGGCCAGCGTCTCAACAGGAAGTAGGTAGGCGGTCGTCACAGCCGGATGAGCGTGCAATGCCGTACGAAGTCCGGTGGCTAGTGAGAGAAGTCGCTGTTGAGGGTCGTCGGGAAGGGGGCCAGCTTGCGAGACGGCATCACCGATGACAATCGCCAACACCGCTCGTAGCAGTTCGTTCTTGCTTCGATAGTGGCGGTACACCGCAGTGTGATGCATGTCGACTTCTTGGCCCAGCGCTCGGATCGTTAGCGCGTCGACACCGTGTTGGTCGATGAAGGCCAAGGCAGCGCGCGCGAGAGTGTCCGACGTCGTGGTCATTCGAGTCATGATTCCACGACCAGTACCAAGATGCGCGAACGCTGGGGAGTGGTGCTTCGCATCTTCATGGTGCGTGAGGGTAGATGCGAAAGTGCGGGCACAGGGTCGTAGGCGGACCCTCACTTTTGGGGGTAGTGAGCGCGATCCGGAGTTCCTTGTGGGTCAATCGGTCATTGAATGCCTGATTCTCCGCTTAACTAAGCGCGTGACGGCACCCGCAGAAGAGAAGCCCGCCGTCCAGCCGGGGTTGGAAGCCAACGCGATCGGATTCTTGGACGCGGTGTCGATCGGGCTTAATGCGACTTCGCCGGCGTATTCCCTTGCCGCGGTGCTCGGTCCGATCGTGGTCCTCGTGGGAGTGGCGGCGCCGGGGATCTTGTTGGCGTCGTTCATCCCGATGCTCTTGATCGCTAGCGCCTTCTATTTCTTGAATCGTGTGGATCCCGATTGCGGAACCACGTTCTCGTGGGTCACTCGATCCATGGGGCCGTGGTTCGGGTGGATGGGTGGCTGGGCGATCGCCATGACCGGCGTGTTGGTGGTGGGTTCGTTAGCTGACGTGGCCGTTCGATTCATGTTGCTGGTTTTCGG
>CAYPSE010000132.1:0-4737 GCA_964413305.1 uncultured Rubrivirga sp.
GGATGCCGATCGACCTGTGTTCAGTGGCGGCGCGGCCCGGGTGGTGTCGGTGGTGGAAGGCGGTGCGGCG
Organism: uncultured Rubrivirga sp.; assembly: GCA_964413305.1. Classification (GTDB taxonomy): domain Bacteria; phylum Actinomycetota; class Actinomycetes; order S36-B12; family S36-B12; genus S36-B12. The sequence continues at coordinate 71 of CAYPSE010000132.1, forward strand.
CTGGTCACCGTCGCAGCCAGTGATGCGTCGACGCTGACGTACAAGCTCGGTGTCGGTGGCGATGCCGGCCTGCTGAGCATCGATTCGGCCACGGGCCAGGTGTCGCTGGCCGCCGGCACGACAGACTTCGATGCCCCTGGTGCCAAGACCAGTTACCAGTTCACCGTCCAGGCCATCGACGCTTTCGGCAACGACCGCACCCAGACGGTGACCGTGAACGTCACCAATGACCCCTCGGACGACGTTGCCCCCCCGGACACGACGGCCCCCAGTCCCGTGTCGGCCAGCGTGTCTTCCGATGGCCGCACCATCACCGTGACCTTCACCGAAGACCTCGATTTCGCAGCCGTCTCGTCTGCCGATCTGCTGAGCCGCTTTTCGGTATCCGCCGGTAATGCCAATGGATGGCCGCTGGAATCCGCGCAGGTCAGCGGCAAGACGGTCGTGCTGACGACACCTGACGACGCACCAATCAGCACGGCCTCGCTCCTCAATGAATTAGGGGTGAAGGTCGCCTACACCGATCTGACGTCGGGTGACGATACCGTCGGGGTGCTGCAGGACGACCCTGCAGGCAATGACGTGGCCACTTTCAGCGGGTTCACAGCGCAGAACAACTCCACTTACTCCCCAACGCCTCCCACGTTGACGATTCAGGGCTTGACCGCCGCCAACACGGTCTACGAAGGGTCCTCGAACACCTACACCGTGACGCTGAGCGACTTTGCGGGCGCCGGGGGCTTTGTGGTCGACTGGCGCGTGGTCCCTCATTCGCCCGGCGATCCAGCGGAGGCGGGCGACTTCGGCGCGACGGCCGGCCTGGCGACTTTTCCCTCCGGTTCGATCACGATCCCACAAGGCTCCAAGACAGGCCAGATCGTCGTGCCCATCTTCGACGATGCACTGGAGGAAGGTGCCGAAGTCTTCGACCTGCAGGTCGGCAAGCTCGGCACGGGCGGCGAGTTCACGATGGCCTTCGAACACTGGACGATGATCAATGCCAGTGACTCGGGTGGCGGCACCCCTGAGGACTTCTGCGCGATCGACCCTGCCACCGAGTACGCTGGCTACGTCACCGCCGCAGGCGCCGATCTGGTCACCGCGCTGCCTTCGGCGATGACGCGCCAGGTCAGTATCCCCGTGGAAAAGGATGGTTTCATTGGCAGCGTCACCGCCTATGGGACCAACTACGTTGACACCGTCGACGACTTCATCGCGGCCGCAGGTTCAACGTACGGCTTCCTGTTGCAGGACTTCGAAGCGCTGGCGCCGGGCAATTTCGCCGGCGCATCGTCCACCTATGAGCCCGCGGCAGGGTCGACGCGGGCGGATTCCACCGGCGACTTGTCGGCAGGAACGGGCAGCGGCACGCTGCTGATCGACGGCTTGATGGCGATCAAGTTGTTCAACACCAGCGGCAGCGTCGGGGCGGGGGCCGATTCTCCGGGGGATGACCCTGGCATCGCCACCAACCCCGGCAACGATGCCGACCGCGGGTACAACCAGACCGAGGATGGCAACCTGTACCTGGAGGTGTTGCCCGGCAACTCGACCTCCGGCGGGGTGCTGTTCTGCTTCGACCCGCTCGAAACGCCCGTTTACGGTTTCGGCTTCCACCTCATGGGGCGGGAAGACGACAAGCGCGACGTTTATCTCGACGTCCACCTGTCCGATGGCACGATCTACCGTGAACTGACGGGCACCAACACCAATGGCACCGGTGGCCAGCAGTTCTACAGTTTCACCATCGATCCTTCGGCGGGGTCGATCGAAGGCTTCGTGCTGTACGAGCCCTGGGCAGCCGAGTCGGCTGACGAACGCGACATCTTCGCCATCGACGACCTCGCGCTGGTGGTGGCGGGCAAGACCGATGCGCTGACGGGAGATCAATACCGGGAGCAAATCCTGGGTCGGAACAGCGACGGCGGAACCGGTACTGACACCACACCGCCCGTGCTGACGATTTCGAGCTATGCCAGTAAGTTTCTGGCGGGCTATTCCCCCAGCATCCAATTCCAGTTCAGCGAGCCCGTGACGGGGTTCGACTTGAGCGATGTGGTGGTCAGTGGCGGCGTTCTGGAGTACTTTTCCAGCAGCGGCAGCGGCAGCGACTACTACGCAAGCTTCAGGCCGAATAGCGGTTTCGACGGTACGTCCACTTTCAGCGTGGCAGCGGGCGCGTTCAGCGACGCGGCCGGTAACGTCAGTACGGCGGAGGCCACGCTCGCGGTACCCACTTACACGGTTCAGCCAGGCAACAGCGGCCGCACCTACTTCACCACGCCAGCCACCGGGACCAGCGATCTGGTCATCGGCTTCAGTGAAAAGATAGATTTTTCGTATCCTGAGGCGACGTCCGTCTCCGGCATATCGCTTGCCGTCAATCCTGACCCCAGCGACCCTTACGGGTCCAATGGCGCAACCTTTCCAATCATCACCGGATTCGCACTCAGTGCTGATGGCCGTGTCCTGACACTGAACACGGATACACGGTTCACTGCGGACGACGTGGTCCGGGTTCGCATCGAGTCGTACACGAATCTTGTCGATGTCGACGGCAACACGCTCGCGGCGCAGGACATCTACATCGGTGGCGACGGGCCCAACACCATCGATCTTGAGTACTTCGGCTCCATGTCGCGTCAGATCCTGCGCGGCAACGGTGGCGCCGACGAGTTGATCGGTACCTACAACGCCGACACCATCATCGATGGCGGCGGCGCCGACATGCTGGATGGTCTGCGTGGCGGCGATTCGTTCTTCCTGGTGGAGAACGGCTCCACGGGCTCCAACCCGCTGGCAAGTGCCAGCGATACGGTGATCATCGGGCTGGGCGATTCACGTCGGGGCTTCGGCAACACCGATGCCATCTTCGGCGACCCGGCCAATGCCAACAGCGGCTTCGACTGGTTCTCATCGAACGTGGCGGTCCACGACGTCCTCAACCTCGAGTCCGGCCTGATCGGCGGCGCGTCCAGTTTCGTGTCGGCCCCCGCGCCGCAAAGCGTGCTGACTGGCCACACCATCGTCGATGGCATCGTCACCTTCCTCGACACCGCCGACAACCCTGTTGACATCCGTCAGGACAGCAATCTCGGCTACGCGCTCGACTACCTGCGCGTCAACCTGCAGGCGCCCGGCCACACCGTAGCTTTCAAGGCCAACTACGACAACATCGACGAGCCTGAGTCGCTGTTCGTCTACCAGGACATGGGCACGCTGCCCCTGTGGGGCAACGCCGAGATGCCCGACATCGTGGTGCGGATCGTGCAGCCCGCCACCACGGCTGCCGGACGTCTGGCATCGGTGACGCTGGGCAACGCCCCCGGCGCCAACGTGCTGGAGATTCAGGACGACTTCAGCCCCGAGCCTGGGGCCATCGAGCTGACGGCATCGGGCGTGACCTTCAACTTCGTCGAGCCAGTCTTCGGGCCGTCTGCCGGTGCATCGGCGCTTGCGATGTCCTTGCAGGTGAACGGCGAGGGCACGGTCTACACGCCGACCAGTCTGACTGGCGAGGGCACCGCGGTCTTGACCGTGCAGTCCTCGGGTCTCAACCTGGCACCGTCTGACTGGGCGCTGGTGACCTACGGTGGCACGGATGCCGGCAACGCTTTCCGCGATTCGGCTGGCAACTTCCTGACGGCGCACGACGACGACGATGCCGGCGGCGAGACGACTCACACCTTCGTCCTTGGCAGCAGCGGCGACAACGTCATCGACCTTTCTGATCGCACGGTGTCCGGCTGGGGCCTGGATGTCGAGGCCGGCGCAGGTGACGACCGCGTCATCGGCACGATGGCCTCTGACTGGATCGTGGCTGGTAAAGGCGCGGACACGCTGACGGGTGGCGGTGGGGGCGATCAGTTCGAATTCCAGCAGGGCGAATCCCCGCTGGTGACTGTCGACCTCACCGGCGTTACAGCCGACAACGACTCGCTGGCCGGCGCCATCTACACCTTCGCTGGTGGCAAGCCTGAAGTCATCACAGACTTCGGTGCGGGCGACACTGTGTATCTCTACCCGTATCTGGACGGGCTGACGGGCTCAGGCTGGCTGTATTCGCAGTATTCGCCTACGGGTGGCTATTACGGAGATGCCCCCACCGGCCTGCCCGATGACCAGACTTTCAAGGTCCTGCAGGGGGACCTCGACGCCAACGGCGTCTTCACGGTCGGCATGGACTACACCGACGGCGAAGACCTGCTGGTCTTGTACGACGGCGACGGCAGTGCCAACGTCAGCGCCACGGCCTTGGTGCTGCAGGGCGTGACGATGAGCGACATCGACGACCCCACCTTCAGCGGCAATGCGATTCGTTCGAAGTCCTCTGCGGGCATCATGTATGCGGGCACGCCGGGCAACGATTCGTACAACGGCGGGGCAGGAGACGACACCCTGTCGGGAGCCGATGGCAACGACAGCCTCACCGGCTTCGGCGGCAATGACATCCTGAAGGGTGAAGCAGGCAACGACCAACTTCGTGGAGAGGATGGAAACGACACGCTGGATGGCGGCGACGGCGACGACTACATGACCGGCGGCCCGGGCAACGACTCGTTCGTGGGGGGTGCAGGCACGGATACGGCTGACTATTACTTCCAGGGTTGGCCTAACCATGGCAGCTTGGGGCCTGTGACCGTCGACCTCACCGCAGGCACAGCCAC
>CAYPSE010000133.1:0-4732 GCA_964413305.1 uncultured Rubrivirga sp.
CGTCGGCGCTGCGGGAGTTGTCCGAGACGACCGGTCGCTCCCAGCAGGAGCTCGCGCGTGAGGCTCTCGAGGAATACGTGCGCGACTACCGGTTACGCACCTATCCCAAAGATGTCCGCCCTCTCGTCACCCGAGCGAAGCATTCAGCCGGGCCACCCGACCCTGAAGTCTTGTCACTGCTGCGCTCCATCGGACGGGATCGGCTGCGCGCGGGGCTTGAGGAGACGAAGTCGGACAAGATCTGATGCTCGCCTATCTCGATTCGAGCCTCATCCTTGATGACGCCTTCGAAGACCGACCTGTCTTGGCTGAACTCTTCCAACGGGTTGACGTTGCGACGTCGCAGATCACTTCGGTCGAAATCACCCGAACACTACGTCGTGAAACACCTGCTAGTGATCTGACAAACGTGCCATCTGAACTCCTTCGGGGAATCGATCTCGTCCACGTGTCCTCGGATGTCCTCGAGACGGCTGCAGCCTTGCCGGTGCGGTTCCTGCGAGCACTCGACGCTATCCACGTGGCGAGTGCGCTCCTGGTCCGCGCTGACGTTGTATTCACCCGCGATCGACAGATGCGGCGCGCGTGCGAGGAACTAGGTCTGGCTGTCGCGTAGTTCAACGGTGAGCACTGTCCGCTCGTCGTGGGTTCGCACCATTGACCAACCACCGGGAGCAAGCGAATCGAACAAGGCACTCCCGAGCCCCGATCGTGTCCCTTCAGCGGGCCCATTTCCATCATCAGTGACAATCACACGGAGGCCGGTCGAGACACGGGCTACCTCAACGCCAACACTGCGAGCACTCCCGTGACGAAATGCGTTAGCGCATGCTTCATCAACGATGCGTCGTGCGGCACTGGCCTCGTTCGGCGTTAGATCGCTGGAAATGTCACCGAGTGAGACTGACATGAGCGTGCCCCACTTGCGCAAAATAGTCCTCAACTGCTCCTCACCCGACTGACCAGCAAGCGGATCTACAAGCAACTCCGAAACAGTAAGGGGAATTCGCTCGTCATCGGATGTTCGTGCCACGAGCACGCGGGACTGCAATCGGTGGATGGTCTCGGCTACTTCCCGCTGGACTCGAACACGCTCCCGCGCCGCGACGCCAACGAGTATTTCGTCTTCTTGAATCTCGTCGGCTAGTTGATCGAGTATTTCTTCACTCGATCGCACAGCTGTGATGACCAGCCCGACCGTCAGGGCGAGAGCGGGGAGCCACACCGAGTTGGCAAGCACGAGGGTGACTCCACTGCCTAGTGGACGTGGATCGAAAATCCATGAGGCGACAGGTCCGGTCACGATCACCAGAACCGCAAGCGTGACGGCAAGAATGACGGCTGACGCATGCGAGAAACGAACGGTCAACTTCTTCGCGACGATGAACGTAAGAATGATCGTGATCGCAGTCACTGTTGCTTGCAACAGGCCACGAAGTAGCCCGATCGTCGTTATCAAGGTTCCCACGGCACTGACAAACCAGATAGCGGAAACTGCGCTCGCTGGATACGGGTAACTGGTGATCGTCCTGCGGATGACTCCCCCGATGGAGATGCGAGGTGTTGCGACCTGCTCCGCCTCCCGCCACATGTAGTGGCTGAGGTCACGCGCACTTCGAATATCGTCGCGACTGACTGCTTGCGCCAGTTTGTTCTCAACCTCCAGGAGCACGCTCTGTCGCAGGCGTTCTGCTTCACCTTCCTCCCGGATGATCTGCAGCATGAGTTGCACTCGCTCATCGACGAATGCTTGGCGTCGTGATGTGAAAGTCGTGATGAGCGAGAAGAGCAGGGCGGCTGCGGGTACCAAGATGGCGCCCAAAACCGAGCCGGTAAGGATTCCCGACACCATTGTGGTCGGTGAAAGGCCCGTCAACCCGAGACTGAATGCGGTGACGTCAGCAGTGACCGCCCGAACAAGTCCAGCAGCAGCCCCGATCGCGGATACAACCCAGATCGGCATTGGGGCCTCACGGCGGCGGTACGTCAATGCATTGGCTACGAGAAGAACCAGTCCGAATGCCAGATAACTCAAAAACCAGACAAGGATCCACCGCCCTGGGTTGACGTTGCCAGCATCCGTGATGCTGGCCGACATTCCAGCTGCATTGATCGGAATGTTGATGACGTACATCTGCCAGGAGATCGCCCATCGTCCTCCCACATGCTCACGAAGCGTCTTGCCGAGCACGAGGCGATCATCGATGGACATGACGATGCCTCGCAGCCCCTGTTAACTCGAAATACGTGCGCGCCAGGGCAACTCTGACGTTCGTCGAGTCCGACCGGTCCAGGCCCAACGTTGCTGCAGCCCGCGTAATGGCGTGCTCAACGGCCTTCTCGCTGACAACCCGTACCTTCGCAATCTCGGAGTTCGATAACCCGTACGCGAGCAACCGCAACGTCTCGATTTGAGAATCGGAAAGCTCAACGGTTCTTTGTCGAAATCTTTGTGAGACATCCCGCTCAACGCTCCCGCGGATCGCTTCCACCAGAAATCCGATTTCTGTCAGCGACTGCTTCACGACGTACGCACTTCCCGGTGGCGGATCACTGACACTCGTCGCAAGAAGACGCGGATCACTGAACGAAGTGAGGATCACAATTCCGATGCGAGGTTTCTTTCGGCGGAGCCCGTAGGCGAGATCCACGCCGTTCGGGCCCGGGCCCAGATCCAAGTCGATCACCGCTACGTCGACACTCAATACATCTAGGTCCATGGCGGCCTCGATGTCCGCAAGCGCGTGCACCACCTCGAGTCCTTGAGCTTGCAGCGCCTGTGCAACAAGGGTCCGCGCGAATGCATCGTCATCCACGAGCACGCACCTCAGCGGCATGAGGTGATTGTGGCGCGACTTCGCCTATGTGTCGGCAACTTCGCGCACGGCGCTGGGGCTACCCCCACAGTTTCCGGCCAATTGGTGCGTTGGAGCGCCTGCTGGACATCGTCGGGCGCATAGTCCGATCGTGCGCAGCATCACGAAGGTAACGCGAGTGGGACTAGTGACCGTCCTAGTGAGCATTGTGTGGACAGGTTCCCTTCCACTCTCGACAACGGCTTCGGCAGACAGCGGATGTCCCACCGCGGCGGAACCCCCGAAGAGCGGTTCGGTGTATCAGGTGAGCACCCCGGCGCACTTCCAGTGGATCAAGGACGCGAACGACTCAGGCAGCAATGCCCAGTGGACTTACAGCTACGTCCAAACCGCCAACATCGATATGGCTGCCTGCACCTGGAGCAGCGTTATTGCTTCAGGATCCGAATTTTCCGGAACTTTCGATGGCAGCGGTTTCACCATCAGCAACCTCACTCTCTCCGGAGCAACCAACAGCAACAACGGGATCGGTGTCTTTGCGCGGGTCGGTACGGCCGCAACCATCCGCGAAACCCACCTTCGCAATGTGACGTTAACGACGAGTGACAGTAACGTCGGGCTCCTGGTCGGGGCTCTAACCGGAACCCTGCAGCAATCGAGTGCTGCCGGGAGCCTCACCGGCGGAGGGAATCTGGGCGGCCTTGTCGGAAACAACGGGGGTGTCATTCAAGATTCTTGGGCGGACGTGACCGTGAACGACCCTTCATCGGGTACGTCTGGCGGACTTGTCGGCGTCAACGGCATCGGTGGAACCGTGGGTGCCATTCGACGCAGCTTCTCGACTGGCATCGTCCTTGCTACCGGCGCGGGTTCCAGATCCGGCGGTCTCGTGGGCTGGAATGCGTCCGGGTCAATCATCTCCGATTCCTACGCGACGGGCAGCGTGACTGGTGGATCTAATGCTGGAGGTCTGGTTGGAGACAACCGATCGAGTGTGTCGCGAAGTTACGCAACAGGGTCGGTATCCGCGTCAACAGCTCATGGATTGATTGGAGCAGCCTCCGGGTCTCCCTCCTACACGGCGAATTTCTGGGACACCCAAACCTCCGGGCAGAGTTCCCCTGGACCCGGTGGCTCCGAGGCGACGGGAAAGACGACCGCCCAGATGACCACGTACGCCACGTTCGCCGACGCTGGCTGGTCGATCACCAATGGCTACTCGACCTCCACCACCTGGGGCATCTGCCCGCAGTTCAACAACGGCTACCCCTTTCTCACCGCGATCCAATCCGGTGACGTCTGTGCGGGAGCGGCGCAGTCCGATCCTGAGACGATCGTGCTCGAACTTGATGCCGGGGAGTCCACTGGTTGCCGCTCGACAACAACCCGCGGTACTCGAGGTACCTGGATCTCCCTTCCGCTGGAAGTCACGTGTGACACCTCCGACGACGTGCCGAGCCGGACTCTCCTGGGCTGGGCTACTCGACAGGATTTCCCTGTCGATGTGGCGCAACGGCAATTCGATAACGGCTGGGGTGCCTACGAAACCTTCGACGACACCGGTCGGCTGACCGGGGTCTTCGTGCCAGCCGGGGGATCGACTTTCTTGAGTCTTTCCGGCCGACTCTTCGCCGTGTGGGATAGCTGAGCCACGATCACCAGGGCGCGCCCTTCCCCGTTCCGGTGTCAGAGGTCGGGGTGAAATCGTGATTTCAACCCCGACGAGTGACACCGGAACGGGGAATAGGGTTCACGGGTGCGGATCGCGACGTGGAACGTCAATTCCATCGGTGCTCGGATCGAGCGGGTGGTCGACTGGCTGGAGACCACGCAGCCGGACGTAGTGGCGTTGCAAGAGTTGAAGTGCACCACCGAGGCGTTCCCGGAGATGCCGATCCAGGCGCTCGGCTACGAGA
>CAYPSE010000134.1:0-4712 GCA_964413305.1 uncultured Rubrivirga sp.
TAGTCGACCACGACGAGACGAAGATCGTGGCGCTGCTTCAGGCGGCGGCACTTCGCCCGGATCTCCATCAGGTTCATATTCGGGGAATCGTCTATGAACAATGGTGCGTCACTGACAACACCCATCTTGCTCGCGAGCTTCGACCAATCACTCTCAGTCATGTTTCCAGAACGCATGTGTTGCAGCGGTACTTGCGCTTCGGCGGAAAGCAAGCGCATGACGATTTCGTTTCGGCTCATTTCCAGCGAAAAGATCGCGCTCGTCAAACCGTGCTTGATGGATGCAGCGCGGCAAAAATCCACACCAAGGGTGCTCTTACCAATCGAAGGACGTGCGGCGATCATGATCAATTGACCGGGGTGCAAACCATTCGTAAGTGAATCCAAATCCACGAAACCGGTGGGCACTCCCACCATCTCGCCATCGCGATTGGAGATGGCTTCGATCTCGGTGAGTGCCTCGCCCATGATCTCGCTGAGCGGTAGGTAGTCCTCACTGGTGCGGCGCTCGGTGACTTCGTAAACCTCAGCCTGCGCACGATCGACGACGTCGTCGACATCGCCGGTGCCGGCGTACCCCATCGACACGATGCGGGTGCCCGCTTCGACGAGCCTGCGCAAGATCGCCTGCTCGCGAACGATTCGGCCGTAGTAGTTCGCATTAGCGGCGGTGGGAACGAGGGAGACGAGTGTGTGCAGGTAACTTGCTCCACCTACCCGTGAGATCTCACCGGTCTTGGTGAGTTCGGAGGCGACCGTCACTGCATCGACGGGCTCGCCGCGGCCATACAGGTCGAGGATCGTGGAATAGATCGTCTGATGAGCAGGGCGGTAGAAGTCCGCGTCACGCACGACCTCCACGACGTCGGCGATCGCATCCTTGCTCAGCAACATCGCGCCGAGCACCGACTGCTCGGCCGCCGGATCGTTCGGAGGCGTGCGGTCAGGCTGACCCTGCGGATCCTGTTGAATCGGGAATTCCGCGACGCTCACCGCTACTCCTTCTCACCCAGCACGTGCCCGATCACCGATCGAGCATTCTCGTTATATCCCGGCCCACTGACGTCGAGGGAAGTTCGACACGGCACCGTGACGAACGGACGCTACGGACCCGAGGGCCAGGTGTCCACGACGCCTGTCGATGGAACTGTGGACTACCTGGGCATAACCCCGCGTGCCTGTACGGATGACCTGTGGATGAGCTGGGGATAGTTGGCATCTCCCGCAGCCGACAACCGCGTTTCCCCCACGATCACCGTCCCAAGGCTGTGGACGAAAAATAGTTAGCATGCGTGCGTGCGAAACCAGCCCTATCGGATAACTGCCGTCTGCCTGGGCAATATCTGCCGTTCACCCATCGCCGAGGCGGTGCTCCGGGACCGGGTGATCAGTGCCGGGCTGGGGGACGTCGTCGTGATCGATTCCGCCGGCACCGGGGACTGGCATCGCGGCGGTGGCGCCGATCCGCGATCCCTCGCGACGCTCGCGGCCAATGACTACAACCTCGACGGACACATCGCCCGGCAGATCACCCACGATTGGTTCGACGAACTCGACCTGGTCCTGGCGATGGACTCGACGAACTTCCGGGATCTGCGAGCCCTCGCCGCGCGAGCGGGTGTCACCCCGGACCTGCACATGCTGCGCAGCTTCGATCCATCCCTTGCGCACCTACCGCCACCGCACCCGGACTTGGACGTGCCCGACCCGTACTACGGCGGGGTCGACGGGTTCACCGAGGTACTGCGGATGATCGAGCAGGCGACCGACGGCCTCGTGACGCAATTACCGGCCCGTCTGGCCCCCTAGTCCCACAACCCCACCCCAATCACTCAGGTGTTGCATCCACCACTTGACCCCAAGCCGACGGCGTGGCCCGACGAGTGACGCCGCATCGGGGGGAACGAATTAGGCGATCGCTGGGCCGTACTGGTTGTCGGCTGGCTGACCCGGCTGCGCCCACAGGAACAGCATGATGAAGATGCCGACGCAAGGGATGAGCACCAACAATTGGAGCCAGCCACTCTTGCCCGTGTCGTGCATGCGTCGTGAACCAGCTGCATAGAGCGGGATCGCGAGTCCGACGCCCACCACCAACGCCAGCAAGGTGAAGATGAAGCCATCGCCTAAGGCCAAGTTGAGTAGACCTTGGATGACGACCTGCACAACGAAGACCGCCAACAGGAACCACCAGAACTCCGACCTGGATCCTCGGCCATTGAAGTTCGCGTAATTGCTCAAGCAATATGAGATTGATTGACCGAAACTCATGTTTCCTCCTAGAAATGAGTTCTCGCCCGAGCCGCCGTTCCCAACGGCGGCCTTATCCTCCCGCGGGCCGGTTCGGATATCTAGCACATTTGGAAATCAGTCATCCCTGGGGTGCGAACTGACTACCGTTGCTGCCGTCGAAGGAGGAGATATGGCACAACCGAATCCGAATCCCGGCGTCGCACCCCAGAACGGAATGGGGACCGCGGCGCTCGTGATGGGCATTCTTCAGTTCTTCTGCCTGGGAACCGTTGGCTCCGTCTTGGCGGTGATCTTCGGCAAGATCGGGATGAACAAGGCCGATCAGGGGCTTGCCAACAATCGTGGAGTGGCCAAGGCCGGCTTCATTCTCGGGATTGTGGGACTGGCCCTGACTGCAGTGGGTCTGATCGTCTGGTTCATCGCCTTCGGGGTTGCGATGAGCCAGTAAGGGCTCGGACATGGAGAAGGGGAGGCCGATCGGCCTCCCCTTCTGCTATGCAGACTGCGACTAATCGGTCACGACCTCGATCGTCACGTTCGCGACCACGTCCGGGTGCAGGTCGACCGACACCTTGTGCTTACCGGTCTTCTTGATCGGTGAGGCGATGCGCACGTTGCGCTTCTCCACCAGCGGACCACCAGCAGCTTTGATCGCGGTCATGATGTCCGCATTCGTGACGGAGCCGAAAAGCTTGCCGCTCTCACCGGCCTTAGCCGGGACAGTGACGGCGAGTGCCTCGATCTCGGTCTTGACCTCACGTGCGTGGTCGAGGTTGCGGATTTCGCGTGACTTACGTGCACGCTTGATCTGCGTGACCTGCTTCTCGCCACCCTTGGTCCAACCGATGGCCAGACCGCGAGGCAGCAGGTAGTTGCGGCCGTAGCCGTCCTTGACCTCGACGATGTCGCCGGCGTCGCCGAGTCCACTGACTTCCTGGGTAAGGATGAGTTTCATCGTCGGCCTCCTTAGCGGGCAGTCGAGGTGTAGGGAAGAAGGGCAACCTCGCGGGCGTTCTTGACCGCCATCGCGATGTCGCGCTGATGCTGGGTGCAGGTGCCGGTCACCCGACGCGCGCGGATCTTGCCGCGGTCGGAGATGAACTTGCGCAGCAAGTTGATGTCCTTGTAGTCGATGCCCTTCACGCCCTCCTTGCAGAACGGGCAGGCCTTCGCCTTGACCATGCGCTGCTGCGCCTGGTTCTTGCTGTCGCGTCGTGAATCGCGTGCCATGTGTATCTCCTGGATTAGAAAGTTCGTTGGATGGTGAGAGTTAGAACGGGGGCTCGTCGAAGTTGTCGTCGCCGCCGGCGGAACCCGTGGTCCACGGATCGTCAGCCGGTGCAGCACTTCCACCGGAGTCGCCACCGAAGCCACCACCACCGCGCTGCACGCGGTTGACCTTGGCTGTTGCATACCGCAACGCGGGGCCGACGTCGTCGACCTCGATCTCGAACGACGTGCGCTTCTCGCCCTCGCGGGTTTCGTAGTTGCGCTGCTTCAACCGTCCCGTGACGATCACGCGCGTTCCCTTGGTCAAGGTCTCCGCGACGTTCTCCGCATACTGACGCCACACACTGCAACGCAGGTACGTCGGATCGGTGTCCTTCCACTCGTTCGTCTGCTTGTCCATGTAACGCGAACTGGACGCGACGGTGAAGGAAGCAACGGCTGCACCGCTGGGGGTGAAGCGCAACTCCGGATCGTTGGTCAAGTTGCCCACGACCGTGATGTTGATGTCTCCCATTGCCATGTCAGGCTCCGAGCTTCGCTTCGGCCTTGGCCTTCGCCTTCTGCACGAACGGACGCGTGACCTTCGTGCGCATGATCGCCTCGTTGAGGTTCAACTGGCGATCGAGTTCGGCGACCGACTCGGGGGTGGCCGTGAGGTCGAGCACCACGTAGATGCCTTCACCCTTGTGGTTGATCTCGTAAGCCATCCGACGACGACCCCAGATGTCCACGTTGTTGACGGTGCCACCGTCGCCGCGGATGACGTTGAGGAACGCCTCCAAGCTGGGCTGGATCGTCTTCTCTTCCAGATCGGGGTCGAGGATGATCATGACCTCGTAATGACGCATGAACTGCCCACCTCCTTTGGACTAAGCGGCCCCGGATCTCTTCCGGAGCAGGAGGGCTATGTGCGTGCGGCCGGTTTCCCAGCAGCCCGGCAAGGGTAGCGGCGGTTATCCCCAGCGAGGAAATCGGGTCTAGTCGTTGGGCTTGGTCGCGGTCAGGGTGAAGGGATGACGACGACGGCTCCCGCAGATGAGTGGTACCAAGAGCGGTACCGTCAAGCCATGGCGATGAATCTGCGGCTTCCCCAGGAGTTGGCCAACTCGCTGCGAGAGCTGGCCGAGAAGACCGGACGCTCCCAGCAGGAGCTTGCCCGGGAAGCCCTCGAGGAATACGTGCGCGATTACCGGCTACGCAATTACCCCAAGGAAGTACGCCACCTAATTA
>CAYPSE010000135.1:0-4676 GCA_964413305.1 uncultured Rubrivirga sp.
ATGACGAGGTCTGCCTGGGGCACCGTGCTCACTCCTAGTCGCTGCGCACTTGGTTGAGGATGGGCCCATCCTTCCACCGCCGGTCGGCGGTGTGAACATCAGTCCCGGGACATGTTCTCCGCGAGTTCGACGAATGTTCGTACGGCCGCTCCGGTTCCCCCCTTGGGGGTGTAGCCGTAGGCGGATTTCTCGTTGTAGGCCGGCCCCGCGATGTCGATGTGCACCCACCGTTGACCCTCGGGTACGAACTCCTTCAGGAAGACCCCCGCCGAGAGCATGCCGCCGAGTCGATCGCCGATGTTCGCGATGTCCGCGGTGGCGGAATCCAACGACGGGCGCAGGTCCTCCGGTAGCGGCATCGGCCACATCGCCTCGCCGGCGGCATCGGCGGCATCGACGACCCGGGTGCGTGCGTCGTCGTCGTTGGCCATCACGCCCGCGGTGCGCGAACCCAAGGCGATGCGTTGAGCACCGGTGAGCGTCGCGACGTCCACGATCAGGTCGGGCGATTCCTCGACCGCCATGCCGAGTGCGTCGGCCAGGATCAACCGGCCCTCGGCGTCGGTATTGAGGACCTCGACGGTCTTCCCGCCGTACGTGGTGAGGACGTCGCCGGGTCGCTGCGCGGTTCCGCTGGGCATGTTCTCCGCGCTCGGCACCCAACCGGTGACGGCGATCGGAAGTTCGAGCGCTGCGATCGCCTGAACCGCTGCGATGACCGCGGCTGCTCCAGACATGTCCGCCTTCATCTCGTCCATATTCGCGGCCGGCTTGATCGAGATGCCCCCGGTGTCGAAGGTGATGCCTTTGCCGACCAGGGCCAGATGCGCCTTCGCGCCGCGGGGCTTGTAGGTCATCCGCGCCAATCGAGGTGGCCTGCTCGAGCCGTTGCCCACCCCCAGGATGCCCCCGCAACCGTCGGCTTCGAGCGCCTTCTCGTCCCAGATCTTCACCTTGACCGGCAGGTCGGCAACGGCGTCCCGGGCCGCCTCGACCAGGTCGGCCGGTGCCAGCGCGTTCGGCGGGGTGTTGACCAGATCGCGGGCGAAGAGCACCGAGGCCGCGATCGTCTCAGCCCGATCGACCACGGGCCGCAGATCATTCGAGGGAAGCAGGATCGCGATCGTCTCGACGGGCTTGGTGGGGTCGGACTTGAAGTCCGCGAAGGAGTACGCCGCAAGGCGGGTGGCCATCGCGACCGAGGCCACGGTCGCGGGGTCGTCGTCGGGGGTCACGACCGCGACCTTGCGTCGACCCGAGAGGGCACGGATGGCGTTGCCGTACGCCCGGCGCATCTGCTCCCCGCCGCCGTCCTTGCTGCGATCACCGAGTCCCACTCCTACGATCACCGTGGCCTTGAAGCCGGTCGGCGACGGCATGAGCGTGGTCTCGCCCGCCTTGCCGGTGGCGCCCATCGCTTGGAGGGTCTGGGCGATCTTCGCGCTCTGGGCTGCAGTGAGGCCCGCGCCGTGGGCGGACACCTTCTTGCCTCGTCCGGGGGTGATGGGTACCAGCAGCGCATCGGCGCTCGTGGCAGCGGGCTTCGTCGTGGCGACGGTCAGTGTGGACATGCGCGACAGGGTATTGGCTTTCGAGGGCCGCACACGCGCCGAGTCGATACGGTCGGTCCATGGCTCGTGAAACCCCCTTGCATCCCCGGCACCTCGAACTCGGGGCGAAGATGGCCGACTTCGGCGGCTGGGACATGCCGATCGAATACGTCGGAACGGTCACCGAGCACACCACGGTGCGCGAATCGGTCGGCGTGTTCGACGTGTCCCACATGGGCAAGATTCGAATCCGCGGTGCCGGCGCGTCGGCGTTCGTCAACTCCCTTCTTGCGAATGACGTCGATCGCATCGCACATGGTCAGGCGCAGTACTCGATGCTGTGCGCTGACGACGGCGGCATCATCGACGATCTCATCGTCTACCGACTTGGCGACGACGACGTCTTCATCGTCCCGAACGCGGCGAATGCATCGAAGGTGGTGGCCGCGCTGCAGCGCGATGTTCCCGAAGGCCTGAGCATCGAAGACGAGCACGACCAACTCGGCATCATCGCCGTCCAAGGGCCTGGATCGGCGGAAGTCCTGCAATCCCTCGGCTTGCCGAGCGATCACGACTACATGTCCGTGGTTCCGGCGTCATTCGCGGGACGAGACGTATTGGTGTGCCGGTCCGGTTACACGGGCGAACTGGGGTTCGAGATCGTCGCGCCCGCGGACATCCTGGTCGAGTTGTGGGACGGCGTCATCGAGTCGGCTCGAGAGCGCGGCGGCGGCCCGGCAGGGCTGGGATCCCGGGACACCTTGCGCACCGAGATGGGCTATCCGCTCCACGGCCAAGACATCTCACCGTCGATCTCACCCGTCGAGGCGGGATTGGTGTGGGCAGTCGGGTGGGACAAACCGGAGTTCGTGGGCAAGGACGTCCTGACGGCTCAGCGCGCGAGCGGACCGGCGCGCCGCCTTCGGGGACTTCGGGCCGAGGGGCGCGCGATCCCGCGCCCGCACATGCGGGTGACCGACGCCGACGGCCGCGACCTAGGTGAGGTCACCAGTGGAACGTTCTCGCCGACGCAGCGGGTGGGTATCGCCTTGGCATTGCTGGATTCGCAGGTGAACATCGGTGACGAGGTGCTGGTGGACATCCGCGGACGAAGCACGCCCTTCACGGTCGTCAAGCCGCCGTTCGTTCCCTCGCGGGTGCGCTAGTCGTCCGCGGCCACAAGATCAAGGAGCGCGAGGACGGCACGAATGCCGAGGTCGTCCTGGCTTCGCAGGTGGAGATCCAACGCCGGTTGCACTCGCCAAGACTCTTGCGCGACGGTTATCGCCGGATCGGTCGACGTCGACGCTGGCAGCCAGGAAGCATCGAACGATCCTGTGAGCATCGCACCGGCGTGCGCGGTCAGACCATCGAAGATGACCGGGGTGGCGCGGCTTCGCGCAGCCGTCAGCGCGGACGCGGCACCGTGGATCAGGGGATCGGTCGTGGCGCCATCGCCGGATGCGCGCAGGTCTCGAATGGCAGCGACCTCGCCCATCCATGCGAGGTCGCTCATCGCATCCGGTTGGTCGCGCACGTGGACGGGGGTGACCTTGGTGCCTACGCAAATCACGGTGCGTGCAGCAATCCCATCTCCGTGCGCCAACAGCGCGATCAAGGTCGCTCCGGAATCCACGGCGTGATCGACCGCCGACTTCGCAACGTGTGCGTCGGCTGGGTCGACGATCCAGGCGATCTGACGCTCGCTTCGAGGGCCATGCTCCCGCCACCAGCTCGCTAAACGCAGAAGGTCGCCGGTCGGTGCGCCGCTCATGTAAGGACCTCGCTGCGAAGTCGAGTCAAGGACTGGGATAGGAGCCGGGAGACGTGCATTTGGGAAATCCCGACTTCCTGGGCGATCTGCGTTTGGGACATGCCGTCGAAGAATCGCATAACGACGATGGTGCGTTCTCGCTCCGGCAAAGTGTTCAGCAGCCGCTCCACGGTGGCGCGATCCTCAACGTCCGTCAAGGAAGCATCGATATCGCCGATCCGATCGGCCAGGGATGCGCCCTCGGACGCGGTCTCGGATGAACCCCCGCCCAAGGGAGTCGTCTCGCGTGCACGAGCAAGTTCGAGGGCGTCCAGTACGTCCTGGGGGTCGAGGTCCGCTCGCTGGGCGATCTCCGCAACCGTGGGTGATCGCCCGAGTTCTTGGGCCAGTTGATCATGCGCCCCATCGATACGGCCGCGAAGTTCCTGGAGCCTTCGCGGCACCTTGACCGACCACGTCGCATCGCGGAAATACCGCCGAATCGCGCCGATGATGGTGGGAACCGCATAGGTCGAGAAGGCCACGCCGTGATCGGGATCGAAGCGATCCACAGAATTGATCAGGCCGAGGTTGCCGGCTTGGACTACATCGTCCAAGGGTTCGCCCCGATCGGCGTAACGCTGTGCGATGTGGCGCACCAACGGCAGGTGCATCTCCACCAGTTCATCGCGGACGCGCACCTTCGCATCGGCGGAGGCATGCGGGTCGTGCAACTGCGCGAAGAGCGCATCTTCGATCACTCGACGATCCGGACCCTGGCTCATGGGTGTCGATCACGCGCGAAGTGAATGATCGCTGGCAAGGCTCCAGCGCAGAACCGCATTCGATCCCTGAACATCGAGTTTCGCCGAATTCACCAGTGCTGTCAGGACCGTCCAAGCGAACGGCGCTGGTTCCGGTGGCGGGGAGGTAGCGGTTGTGCATCCGATGGCTGCATGCATCGTGGTCCCGTCGATCCACAGGTCGCAGGTGATGGGTGTATTCGGTCGGGCGATCTTCATCACGTGCGCGGTTGCCTCGTCCATCGCCAAACGGACGTCTTCGACTTGATCGAGCGTGAGGTCCGCGCGTGCTGCGATCGCGGCCGCCACGGTTCGGGCTATGGCCATATTGACCGTGTCAGCAGGGAACTCCACCCGCACGCGATCGTGTGCGCCAGCGTTCATGGCTGGCATTCAACCATCGATGGCCTCAGGCGGGAACCAGCGTGCCGGAGAAGATCTGCCACGCAAGTGCCGTTTTGGCCACCAGGCTCAGGACGATGTAGCTGCGTTCACCGCGCAGGTAGTCGCGCCACTTGCCGATCTTCTTGTACTGCAGCCACTGCACGAGCGCGAACGAGTTGAAGAAGA
>CAYPSE010000136.1:0-4655 GCA_964413305.1 uncultured Rubrivirga sp.
GTGCGGTCGCTGCCCGGGTGGTGAGGGCGCGCATGTCCGAGGGGATGGGGTGCAGGAGGTCCGGCCGCGCGGTCAGCAAGGCCGCCAGTTCGTCATCGCTGCGGGCGCGCAGGTCCTCGGCGAGCGTGCGGGGCGTGGTTCCGGACATCCGCACTACGGTACGTGGTCACCTCTGCGGGCTCGCGAGGCGCGGATCAGTCCGATGATCACCAGGGCCAGCCCGACCCCGGTGGTCATCGACAAGAACCACCAGGCACCGGGCAAAGACAGGTCGGGAAAGGCCAGGGGTAGCAGTGCGATGGAACTGAGCACCAGGCCGATGATCGTCACGACGATGCCCACGCGCAGGAGCCGATCCCCGGGTGCGGAAGCCATACCCCCAGAGTGCCACGGGTGGGGCGCACGAGCACGGACTCACGGGCACGGACTCACTGACCACAGGCCTGGCAGGACAGCACCCATCCGCGGGTGGGTCCCTCAGGCCGTAGTATCGAGCCCGCCAGATCGTCAGGCGGAATATCGACAGGAGAACGCCGTGCCCACAGGGACCGTGAAGTGGTATGACTCCGAAAAGGGGTTCGGCTTCGTCACCGCCGACGAAGGCGAGGACGTCTTCGTCCATGTTTCGACCTTGCCCGCAGGTGTGGCCGCGCTGCGCCCGGGAAGCCGGGTGGAGTTCGGGGTGGTGGACGGCCGTCGTGGAAAGCAGGCGCTATCGGTGAAGGTTCTCGAAACGCCCTCGGTAGCCAAAGGTGTACGCAAGCCTGCCGATGACATGGCGATCATCGTCGAGGATCTGATCAAGTTGCTCGACGGAGTCTCAGGTCAGTTGCGTCGCGGGAAATATCCGTCCGACGACATGGCCCGCAAGACCGCCGCGGTGCTGCGTGCCGTCGCGGACGACCTCGACGTCTGACGCCGTAACGGGGAGGGATTAGGCGGGGTCGAGGCGAAAGACCCAGATGCCGCGGGTGGATTCACCCCGTCCGGCAACCACCTGAAGCAGCACGCCGTCGGCCGGGACTTCCTGGAGGTCGGGGTAGGTGAAGCGGTAATAGGTGGTCTCCAGCGGCGTGCTGGTGAGCCGCTGCTGGCCGATGACCGGAGTCCACCCCGCCTTTGCGACCGTGGGATCCACGCTGATGCCGACGGTGTCGCCGGGGAGAACGGGGATGCGGGCTACGGCATCGCCGGTGCTCGCTTCGGTCAACAGATCCTGGGCACAGTCACCGGGCTCGAGGGCGTCGGATTCGAAAGCCCAGCACACCGCCTGCCGGTATTCGGTAGTGGTGCCCGAGAAGACGGAAATGCCGGGAGCGGGCTTCTCACAACCGGAGAGCACGAGGGCCGATGAAACCGCGACGACGGTGGCAAGGGCAACGCGCGACCGACGAGGGAATCGAGATGACGCCATGCCTCCGACATTACCGGGCCACCCGGAGTCCTGCCGTCCCGCAGGGTGGGCCACAATCGTGCCGTGCCGAAGCAAGCTGTCTCCGCTGTAGAGATGGACTCCTTCAAGGAGGACTCCGTCCTGCGCGATGCGCAGACCCTCGCGCACGACGCCGTCACTGACGACGTCGGCACCGCGATCGTGGGTGATTACGTCGGCTTCTCGATGGACGGTGAGCGGATAGGAACACACATCTTCGCGTGCAACGATCCGGCCTACGTCGGTTGGCGGTGGGCGGTCACGGTCGCACGCGCACCTCGGGCGAAGGTCGCCACGGTCTGCGAGATCGTGCTGCTTCCAGGCCCGGACTCACTCGTTGCACCGGAGTGGGTCCCGTGGAGTGATCGCATCCTCCCCGGTGATCTGGGAGTGGGGGATGTGCTGCCGGCCGCGCCGGACGATCCTCGGTTGGTCGCCGGCTTGACCGGTGCTGACGAGATCGATGCCATCGTCGATCGCGATGAGCCTCGTGGTTGGACCGGCTGGGAAGTGGGTTTGGGGCGGACGCGCGTGCTGTCCGTCGACGGGCGAGATGGCGCCGCCGAGCGCTGGGACGGCGGAGAGTTCGGACCCCATGCGCCGATGGCCGACGCCGCACCCAAGCCGTGTGCGACCTGCGGCTTCCTGGTCTATGTCGCAGGCCCCTTGTCTCGCACCTTCGGTGTGTGTGCGAACGAATTCGCCCCGGCGGATGGACGGTTGGTTTCCCTTGCGTACGGATGCGGGGCTCATTCGGAGGTAGTCGAACCGGACGCTCGGACCGACGTCTTCTAGCCGGCTCGCAGTCGCGTTCTTATTCGAGATCGACGCCACAAGAGGAACGGAATACCGATCAGACCGCTGATCGTCCCGGCCGCACACACACCCCACCACCAAACACCTTGCGCGGGATTGCCCACGCCATCGCGCAAAGTCACGGCGATCAACGCGATCAGCCACACCATGGTTCCGACCACCACTGGCGGAATCGCGGTGCGGTCGCTCGTGTTCGCCTCTGCCGTCATCTCACTCCTCCACGCGCCAGTATGCCGGGACGTGATGCGGCAAGTGTGCGCTTCTTCGGTCGTCACCTAGGCTGAAAGACGTGGATCCCCGGACTCGACGAGTCGTGACCCTCGTGGTCCTCATCGGAGCCGTGGCGGCGGTGTTCGTCGCCGCGATCGCTTCACGTTGACGCATCGGTGGCGCCCGCGGCGCACGACCACCGTCGTCGTCGTTCTCTTTGCTCTGTGGCTGGGAGTCGCACCCGCCGGATCCTCGGTGGAAACGCTGACTAAGCCGTTAGCGCAGATGGCCGAGTGGAGGGAAGTGTGTCGATTCACCGACGATCGGTTGGTGGAGATCAGCGGTATGGCTGCATCGATCCGGCATCGACACGTGATCTGGGTGCATAACGATTCCGGGGATCGTGCGCGCCTATATGCAGTTGACTCACGCACGTGCGAGACGGTCGGCCAACTCCGGCTGCGTGGTGTGCAAGCCAGGGACTTCGAGGGACTGGCCAGTGGCACCGATGACCAGGGTCGACCCTCTCTGTGGGTAGGGGACATCGGAGACAACCGGGACTCGTGGCCGTACGTGACGGTCTATCAGGTCCGTGAACCACGGAAACTGGGTAGTCGATCGAAGGTTGCGAAGGAATGGCGCTTCACGTATCCCGATCGCCCGCACAATGCCGAGACACTCATGGCGAATCGCGGGAGGGTGTGGGTGGCGACCTGGCAGATGGCCTCCGGAGGGATGTACTCGGTGCCATTGACATCAAGGATCGCGGTTGCCGAACGGGTGGGGGAGGTTGGATCACTGATAACCGATGGTGCGATCAACCCATCGGGTAGTGCATACGTGCTGCGCGACTACCTCGATGTCCAGCTCTTCAGCGGGCTGCCACCAGGGCAACGGGTTGCACGGCTGGCTCTTCCCACTCAAGTGCAAGGCGAGGCGATCACCTGGACCGCGGATGGTCGGTCTCTGCTCGTGGCCAGCGAAGACGATCCGCGATTGTTGCGGGTGGAGATCCCCTGGTGGGTTCGTGCTTCGCTACGACCACCGGATCACTTGGTTCGTTGATGGACGACTCAGCCGACGATCGGATCGCTGGACTTCACCGGCTTGGCGATGACGAGGATCAGCGCCACGGTCAGCAGGACGGGGACGATCAAGAAGGCCGAATGGAAGCCGATCGTGTCAGACATCGCCCCGAGCACGAAGGGCGCAATACCTCCGGCGGCTCCGGCTGCAACCGAGGACAGCCCCGATGCGCGGTCGATCAGCCCACCCGAACTCGCAACGGCACGCGATACACCGATCGGCCATTGCACCGATAGACCCAGCCCAACGACGAATAAGGCGGCCAAGATCACCCCGGTGGTGGTGGACAGCCAGGCGACGGCGAATCCGGCCAAGGCGATGAGGATCGACGCGGTCAGCAGGCGGTCCACACTCCAGGTCTGCGCGAGCTTGCTGCCGTAGAGACGCCCGATGAACATCCCGCCGGTGACCGCAGCCAAGGAGGCGGCGGCCGCAGCTGCACCGAGGCCAGCCCGCTCACGCAGGAGGTCCGCGCTCCAGAGGGTGAGCGTGAACTCGGTCGCCAGCAACAGCCCGACGACGGTCAGCGACCACCAGAATGGTCGAGGCATCTGCACCTTCTCTGCGCGGACCGGGTGCGTTGCAGTCGGAAACTCCAACCGCTCAACCCGCGGACTCCGCTCGTTTCTGGTACGCACCACCTCGGAGGTGATGAGCGCGGCGATCAGTACCCACAGGCCTGCTCGCCAGCCCACGGCCAGTGCGGTGGTGACGCCGATGACCAACGGAACGATGAATCCGAACAATGCCGCGAGCGCATTGGCCTGGGTGAGTGCAGCCGGGCCTGCTGGTCCCTGGTAATCGAGGATGAAGGCGTTGACGGTTGCGATCAAGGACACACCGGCACCTGCCACGATCGCGGTTCCCAGCAGACTCGCGGCTATGCCGAAGGGGGCGGTGTAGATCACGATGCCGATACTCATTCCGATGATCGCGAAGCGAATCACCCGTCCGCGACCCCACCGGGCGATGAGACGAGGAATCAGGAGTCCGGTCACCACATTGGCGACGGCGAAGACGGTCGCGTGCAATGAGGCGATGGTGCGGGATGTTCCTTGTTCGTCACGCAGCAGTGCCTGCGTTGCACCGAATCCGTACAGAAAGAACGCGA
>CAYPSE010000137.1:0-4592 GCA_964413305.1 uncultured Rubrivirga sp.
GCGCCGCCTACCAGCTCTTGCTACTGATCGGAACGTTCCTTTCCGACAACAACCGGACAGTGCCCCCCGCGTCCTGCAGCAGCGTTCGACTCCTACCCCAGAACTGCGTCGTGCGAGTGGGAGTTCCTTTGCCGATGAAGACGGTGAGCTTCTTGCCCGGCTTTATCCGCGAATCCACGAGGAAGGGGTAGGAAGCCCCGAGGTAGCTGAGGTAGTAGCCGTCGAGGTTGATCTCCTCGCTGGAGGTGTTCTTGATGACGATGTACTCCTGATTGGCCGCTCGCGAGGGCTTCTTCGCGGTGACGAAGGGATTAACCTGGGCGATCTTCAGTTTCCCCTGAGCAGGGTCGGTGCAATCGAGCAGGCACGGCCACTCGAACCACGTGCGCATCGCGGTCGATCTGTCGAGCAGATACGCACCGTCGCCGATGAATCGGTCAGGAACCGTATTCGCGAGCAAGGCCGTGGGTGAGTCGATGTACAGATCACGTGAATCCGGCTGCCCGGGAACTCCGATACCGGTGTGCACTACCCGGTAGTCCTCGGGCGCGAGGATCGATCCGTCGGGGAAGTTGAACCAACTCGTCAAGCTCGAGTCGCGCAACAGCCAGCCGCTGATGTCCACGGGCTCCAGGCCGGTGTTGCGCACGATCACGTACTCGCCGTTGGGGTTGGCGTTGTCGTTTCCACCGGCGTTCCAATGCGCAATGACACTCAAGGACGCATCCGGTTGTTCGATGGGTCCGCAGAATTCCGGATTCCAAATCCCGCGCCCTTCCTGTTGCGCCCTCTCGATCATCACCCGGTAGTTGTAGGAGAGCGCGGCTTCATCTGCGATGGTGAACCACATCGCAAGACCTGCCTGTGATAGAGCAGCTTGGACATCCACGTCGTATGCCCCGGTCTGTGGATTCCACCCGAAGGCATAACGCTGGATGCGCCCATCGAATCCGATCGAATCCTTGCTCAGGGCGCGAAGTTGAACCGGCCACCCGGGTGGGAGCAGGGCCTTCAACAGATCGGTCGCCTCGACGGCACCGCACATGTCTTGGTCTCGATGCTTGTTGTAGAAGCCACGAACTTCGGGGGTGTTGATACCCAGAAGTCGAACGGTCACAAAGTCATTCGACCCGTCTTCGACGAATCGGATCGTGTCGCCGTCGGCAACCACATCGACCACGCCAGTCTCTTGGATCGGAACTTGTGTGTAGTCCACGGATGCGTAGTCCGGGAAAGGAAATGGCTGCGTGGGAGCCGCGCTGGTCACCGCCGCTGAAGCCAGCACAAGGGAGGTGGCCGCTGCCAGCGCAATCAGAGTTTTACCCGCGATCCTCATCGTTCGACTACGGTAACCCGAGAGTCAGAGTGCACACGACCACGCTTCGCCCCACGAAAGGTTCGCTGATGGAAGAAAAGACGAAAGAGAATCTGAAGAAGGGTGCCAAGGCGACCGCCCATGGCCTAGGGGATGTCGCCGAAGTGGCTGGTCACATAGTCGGGGGAACCATCAAGGGTGCCGCCGATGGGATCGAGGCGGTCTCACGACGTCACAAGGAAGCCAAGGACGACCACGAGTAGGCGGTCGAGTAGCACCGCTAAGAGCCGCTCGCCCGCCTTTCACGCAGTTGCTTGATGCCCACGATGATCACGGCGATGGACACTCCCAAGATGACGGCCTCGATCAGTCCGGCCTGGCCACTCAAGAGCGCGAAAGCGATCACCAGCAGCCCGATGATGCCGGTGCCGATATAGGCGTAGGGGGTCCAACTAGGTTGCTCGGGCTTGTCGTCCTGCACGCCTGCGAGCCTATGGCACCGAAGGCATTTCGCAAGACCCCCTGACAGACTTGCGCTGTGACGGGCCTGTTCTCCACCGCAACCATCGTCGCGGGTCTGATCATCGCAGCTTGGGCCACGGTACTTCTCATCGTCAACAAGCCCGTCGGCCGAGCGCTGCAGTACGCAGTACTGGGTTTGACGGGAATGTTCGTCGTTCTAGCGATCGGCGGCATCGCGCAGATGATCGGCACCGATCGGGAGTTCGCTCGGGCTGAGTTCGTCGGCTACCTACTGTTGTCGCCGCTGATTCCCCTCGGTGCCTGGTGGTGGTCGAAGAACGACAAGAGTCGAGCCGGCTCCGGGGTGGTTCTGGTGATAGGTCTGGTTATGCCGGTACTCGTGGTCCGTATCCAGCAGGTGTGGGCCGGTGTCTGAGGCCAAGGCGACTGCCACCAATCAGGGCTTCGGTCGAGTCCTGGTCGTCCTGTACGCCATCTTCGCGATCGGAGCCACATCTCGTTCGCTTTTGCAGATCGGCACGCGTTTCGATGAGGCGCCGATCTCCTACTCGCTGTCCGCCTTCGCTGCCATCGTCTACGTCGTGGCAACTATCGCCTTGGCTCGCGGGCACGACGCATCACGTCGGGTCGCGTACGTAGCGATCACCATCGAAGCAGCTGGAGTGATCGTCGTGGGTGCGATAAGCCTGCTGGTACCGGAGGCATTCCCACGCGCATCGGTGTGGTCTAACTTCGGAATGGGCTACCTGTTCATTCCGTTAGTCCTGCCGTTCTTGGGGCTGTGGTGGTTGCGCAGATCAACGAGCGCGCCATCCACGCGCGC
This sequence comes from uncultured Rubrivirga sp., assembly GCA_964413305.1. GTDB lineage: Bacteria > Actinomycetota > Actinomycetes > S36-B12 > S36-B12 > S36-B12. The sequence continues at coordinate 2,622 of CAYPSE010000137.1, forward strand.
TAAATCGTGACGCTTCCACCGATCACCGTTACGCAGTGCCCGCCGATCCAGACATCATCGCCGTCGTAATCGACGCTCACCATTCCCCGGCGCCCGAGCGCAGTGCCTTGTAGCGCCCTGTAAGAGGTCGTGACGATTCCGGCCTCCTTGAACCATTGACCGATCGCTGCGTTCAGTGAGCCGGTGACCGGATCCTCGGTGATCCCGTTGTTTCCTGGGAACAGCGCCCGCACTTCGAAGTCGACGCCATCTGAACTCGGAGCGACCAGTCCGATGTCGAATTCCCCGATCAGTGCCGGGTCGGGCTTCGCCGCGTGCAAGACATCGGTCGAGGTCAACAGCAGCGCTCGCCACCCAGGTCCGTTGTCGCACCATTGATGCGCGACCACATCGGAAGGCGACAAACCCAAACCTGCCACCAGCAGCGCAACGTCCTCGTCGGATAACCGACCAGAGCGAAGCCTCGGGGGTGCGGCGAATGCGAGACGGCCGTCGTCGGTTCGCTGGATGCGCACCAACCCGGCCCCGCATTCCTGCATCACGACGTCCCCCCGCGGCGCCCCACCTGCCTCGAGCCAGGCATGACACGTGCCCAGCGTGGGGTGTCCAGCGAAGGGCAACTCGCGTCCGGGGCAGAAGATCCGCACTGCGTAGTCGGCGTCCGGTGTCGTCGGTGGCCCGACGAAGGTTGCTTCGGACAAGTTCGTCCAGTGCGTGAACGCCTGCATCTGTTCGACGGTGAGACCCGAATCGTCGAGTACCACCGCTACGGGATTACCCAGAAGCGGCGTAGCACTGAAGACATCCACTTGAGCGAAAGGTCGGGCCGAAGTCACCCGCGGAAACTAGCAATTGGCAGTAGGCTCGCGTTCGCTGGATCGGCTGTCCATTGAATCCCAAGCGGAGGCGTTGTGAGTCAGGCTGCTGCACCCTCCACCCAAGCAGCACCGAAGAAAGCCGGACTCGTCCTTACCGCGTTGATCCTCGGAGCGATCGTCGCGAACATCAACCTGAGTGTCGCGAACGTCGCGTTGCCGGACATCGGCTCATCGCTCGATGCCAGTCAGACGCAACTGAACTTGATCGCTGTGGGCTGCACCCTCGGTCTGGCGATGAGCGTTCTCTACCTCGGAGCACTCGGGGACAGGTACGGACGCAAACTCATGCTGAGCCTGGGCATGATCCTCACCGTTCCGGCGAGCATCGTCTCCGCGTGGGCCCCGTCCGCCGACCTGCTGGTTTTCGGTCGAATCTTCACCGGTATCGCCGCCGGCATGGCTTACCCGACCACGCTGGCACTGATCACCGCGATCTGGGCCGTCGGCCCCAAGCGGGTCAAGGCGATCGCCCTGTGGTCGGGTGTGAGTGGTGGCGGCGCAGTGCTCGGACCTGTCATCGCTGGCGCACTGCTTGAGCAGTTCTGGTGGGGATCGGTATTCCTGATCGCCATCATCCCAGCGCTGCTGACACTCGTGCTCGTCATCGTCGCCGTTCCGGCGCACGTGAACGAATCCAAGGACGCCGTCGATCACTTCGGCGGTGTGCTGACCGTCTTTATGGTTGCCGCCCTGGTGATCGGTCTCGGTGTGATCGCGTCACCGGGTGGGGTCACCCGCGCGCTCATCCTCATCGCAGTTTCCTTGGTGATCGCCGGCATCTTCGTCGCGCACGAGAAACGCGCGGCCAATCCTTTGTATGACCTCACCATCGCCAAGAGGAGATTGTTCTGGGTAGCCGCGCTTGGCGGAATGATCGCCTTCGGATCGTTGATGGGGGCGATGTTCATCGGTCAGCAGTTCCTGCAGAACGTGCTCGACTACTCCACCTTGGGCGCAGGTCTTGCGGTGCTGCCCGCAGCGGTAGGCATGATCGGCATCGCACCCACGTCCGCGAAACTCGTGATGTCCATCGGTTCACGCAACACCATGCTGCTGGGATACGCCAACATCTTCGTCGCCTTCATGCTGATGC
>CAYPSE010000138.1:0-4394 GCA_964413305.1 uncultured Rubrivirga sp.
GTCGGATCTCCGCGACCGGCTGCCCGTTGTTGGTGATCACATAGACCGCGCCCGCTTGTACCTCGCGAAGAATGCGCCCACTTTCGTTCCTCAGTTCCCTGTGAGTGATCGCTCTTGCAGCCATGGCGGTCAATGTAGCCCGCCGTAGCACGCTTCCCGAGATGCGTCTGGGGGCGCAACATAGACGAGGACGCGGGTTATGAGAGCGCGGTGATGGTCCCGGAAAGCGGAAGCTAAGGGTGGAGGCTAGGGGACTCGAACCCCTGACTTCTGCCTTGCAAAGGCAGCGCTCTACCAGCTGAGCTAAGCCCCCGGATGGGACGCCGAAGAATACTCGGCGTCCGGAATCGAACCTCGACGACTACCGAAGATCCGGGGCGGCCGTGGCCTCAGCCCACAGGTCCTGCTCGGCCTGGCTCGCCATGTACTGGCGGTAGACCAGGTAGCCGATGCCACCGAGGATGGCCAGGAGGAGCAGCTTCTTCATGGGGATCTCTCCAATTCCAGTAGGTGCCTCCATAGTGCCCGTTGGCTCCCGGTAACGCCAGAGGGGGTGCCTGACGGAGGGTCAACCATCGTTTGGTCGCATACGTGTCGGGCCTGTTTGTGGTCCCGGGAGTGACCGTTCATGACCGGAAGGTAAACAAATGACCACCGATTCGGTGCTGAGCGGACCGTAGCGATCTTTCTGGGAAATTCTGTTCATCTTTCGTTCACCCAATGCTCGATTGACGGTCATCTCGCCTGCCTACCTTCTCGTAGCGGCCTGCCAGGTTCCCGGTCGCGCGTCGCCCCTTCCCCCGACGATCACCCTGCGACTTCTCGAGGAGACCTGTGCCGAGCGCACATCGAGCGTCGAAGCGGGCCATCCCGCTCGGTGCGCTCGTCGTCGGTGGTGTGCTCTTGCTGAGTGCTTGTGGCTCCTCCAGCACCGTCAACCCGGCGATCCCCGCCGCCCAGGCGGCCATGGAAGCGGGAGATATCGAATGCGTGGACGGACGCATCCAGGCCGCCGGGTCCAGCGCGCAGGCCAACGCGATCACCGAGTGGCTCAACGTCTACCAAACCGCCTGCCCGCAATCCACGATCGACTACCAGCCCGTCGGGTCCGGGGCCGGCGTCGAGGCGTTCTTGTCCGCACAGGTCTCGTTCGCCGGAACCGACTCCGCGGTCGAGGACGATGACATGGACGCCGCCATCGAGCGGTGCGGCGGGAATCCCGCGATCAACATTCCGTTGGTCGGAGGTGCCATCGCCGTCGTATTCCACCTAGAAGGCGTGGACTCGTTAGTTCTGGATCCCCCGACGCTGGCGGCAATTTTCTCCAGCGAGATAACTCGTTGGGACGATCCGGCGATCGTGGCCTTGAATCCCGACGCTCAGTTGCCCGACGCGGCGATCGCGCAGTTCCATCGCTCGGATTCATCCGGGACCACCGCGAACTTCTCCGACTACCTTGAAGCAACAGCGCCGGATGCCTGGGACTACGACACCGGCAAGGAGTGGACCGCCCCCGGCGGTCAGGGTGCGCGCGGCTCCGATCAGGTGAGTGCTTCCGTCGCGCAGACACCGAACTCGATCGGTTACGTCGAGTTGTCTTACTTGATCGATGCGATCAATACCAAGCCGGTGTCAATCGACCAGGGCGGTGGTCCGGTTCTCCCCACCGCCGACAACGCCTCGATCACCCTCGCCTCGTCCACCGCCTTGGGCGAGAACGGCAACATCGTTCTCGACATCGACTACACGACCACTGTGCCCGACGCCTACCCGATCAGCATCGTCACCTACGAGATCGTGTGCACCACAGGGCTATCGGAGGGACAAAACCCAGCCCTGGTTGCCGCATTCCTCGATTTCGCGGCATCGGACTCAGGTCAGGAACTGCTCGGTCAGATCGGTTATGTGCCGTTGTCAGGAGACCTGCTGGATGACGTCCGTGCTTCGGTGAAACTCGTGACGCAAGAGGCGGCGCGATGAGTCTGCTCACTCCACCGCGCATCACCGGTTCATCGGTTCGTCCCGGTGATCGCAACTTCCGATTCACGACGACGGCAGCCGGCATCGCGGTCCTGGGTGTGTTGGCAGCGATCGCGGCGTTCTTGGTGTGGCAGTCGATTCCCGCTCTGCAGAACAACACTGGCAACGTCTTCACCAACCAACAGTGGCTTCCCGACGCCGATCCACCGGAGTGGGGAATCGCCGTTCTCATTTTCGGCACTCTGTGGACGTCGTTGATCGCGATGGTGCTCGCGGTGCCGATCGGTATAGGTACGGCGCTATTCATCACGTTCTACGCGCCGCGGCGGATCGCGCGCACACTGGGCTTCGTTGTTGACCTACTGGCTGCCGTGCCGTCGATCATCTTCGGTTTATGGGGTCTGTACTACTTCATGCCGCAGATCGTTCCTGCGGCGCAGTGGCTGTCCTCGTATCTCGGTTGGATTCCGTTCTTCACCAATGATCTGGATCTGTATACGAAGAGCATCTTGATCGCCGGCTTCGTACTGGCGATCATGATCTTGCCAACCGTCTCGGCGATCTCCCGCGAGGTTTTCTGGCAGGTGCCGAAAGGTCACATCGAGGCATCCTTGGCCCTGGGCGCTACCCGCTGGGAAATGATCCGGATGTCGGTTCTGCCATTCAGCCGGCCCGGGATGATCTCCGCCGCGATGCTCGGATTGGGCCGCGCTTTGGGTGAGACCATCGCGGTGGCATTGATCCTCTCGGCCGTATTCGAGATCAACTGGCAGATCACCGAACCTGGTGGTAACTCGATCGCCGCGAACATCGCACTCAAGTGGGGCGAGGCCGCCGCGAACGGCCGCAGCGCGTTGATCGCCACCGGTATGGCGTTGTTCTTCATCACCCTCGTGGTGAACATGACCGCTCGCTGGGTGGTCAACCGGCGTCGTGACTTCTCGGGGGCGAACTGATGGCCCTGCGATCCGACATCCACGCACCGATCTCCCTGGCTGATGATCCGCTGCGTCTGACCGGCCGGAGGCTGCCGCGCTGGGCGCCCGTCGGCTCGCTAGCAGTCGCGTTGATGATCGGTCTGTTCGTCCAGCTCTCCCAGGTGACCGTGCTGGGCTTGGCTCCCATCGTCGTCGTTGTTCTGGTCTTCCTCCTCACCTACACCGGCTGGACGCTGGCCGTGGAGGGCCGACGTCACGCCGTGGATCGGTTTGCGACGGCACTGATCTACTCAGCGGCGGTCCTGGCGTTGGTGCCGCTGCTGTGGATTCTCATCACCGTCATCTACAAGGGTGTGACGGTTCTATCGGTCAACTTCCTGTTCGTCGACACCATGCGTAACGTCAATCCGCGCGCCGCCGGTGGTGGTGTGGCGCACGCGGTTCTCGGCACCGTCCAGCAGGTGGGGATCGCCACTGTCATCTCGGTCCCGATCGGTCTGCTCACCGCGATCTATCTGAGTGAGTACGGGCGCGGTCGTTTGGCGCGCAGCATCAACTTCTTCGTCGATGTGATGACCGGCATCCCGTCGATCGTCGCCGGCATGTTCATCTACACGTTCTGGATATTGACCCTTGGCTTCCCACAGTCGGGGTTCGCCGCTGGCCTTGCATTGACGATCCTGATGATCCCGGTGGTGGTGCGCTCGGCTGAGGAAATGCTGCGCATCGTGCCCAACGAACTGCGTGAGGGTGCATTGGCGTTAGGCATCCCCAGGTACCGGGTGATCATCAAGGTCGTTCTGCCCACCGCGATCTCGGGAATCATCACTGGTGTGATGCTCGCCATCGCACGCGTGACCGGCGAGACTGCACCCTTGCTGCTCACCACGTTCTTGGCCCAAGACATCAACTGGAATGCTTTCAATGGATCGCAAGCGTCGCTTCCGACCTTCATCTGGGATCAGATCGGTCGTGGCACCCAATCTTCGCTCGATCGCGCGTGGGCCGGTGCCCTCACATTGATCCTCATAGTCCTGTTCTTCTACGCAACCGCACGCATCCTCGCCGCCCGCTACGCTCCGAAGGAACGCTGATGAACGCCACATCCGCAACGCTCCAAGACAGTGTCGACACCCGAAGCCGCATCGCACTGGAGGATCTGAGCATCTTCTACGGGGACTTCAAGGCCGTCGAAGACGTCAATCTGCAGGTGCGGCCGCAGTCGGTGATGGCTTTCATTGGGCCGTCGGGGTGCGGGAAATCCACGGTGCTGCGCTCGATCGACCGCATGCACGAAGTCACACCAGGTGGGCGCATCAGCGGCCGGGTGTTGCTCGACGGCGAGGACATCTACGCGCCGAATGTGGATCCGGTGCTAGTGCGTCGGATGATCGGCATGGTCTTCCAACGGCCGAATCCATTCCCCACCATGTCCATATACGAGAACGTCATCGCCGGCATGAAGCTGGAGAAGGG
>CAYPSE010000139.1:0-4365 GCA_964413305.1 uncultured Rubrivirga sp.
GACCCTAGAAGTAATTGAATTGAGATTCAACAAAACGGTCAAAGTCTGGAAATCAACCTGCAATGTGCGGTTGCATAGGCTGAATTGCAATGCAGGGACCCGCACCGACGGGCGAGCAAAGGAGATTGCATGCATCGAAACATCAGCAGGGCCGGGCTGGCTATCGCCGGCTCCGTGGCCGCAGCGCTGGTGCTGTCAGCGTGTGGGGGAGGCGACGATTCTGGCTCCGAATTGGATCCGGACGCAGACCTGTCGCAGCAGACGCTGACCGTGTCCAACTGGGCGGGTTACTACCCCGAGGACATGGCCGAGAAGGTCGAGGCCGAACTCGGCACGCCGCTGACCATCACCAACCACGCCACGAACGAGGAGATCATGGCGAAGTTGACCGCCGGCGGTGATTCCGGAATCGACGTCGCGTTCGTGTCCGGTCAGTTCGCCCAGGCGCTCAACGAGGCTGGTCTGGTCGAGCAGATCAACCCGGACTTCGTACCGAACCTGTCCAACCTCTACCCCGAGGCGCAGGAGTTGGCGTACGACCCCGGCAACAAGTACTCGGTTCCCTACGCCTGGGGCACCACGGGCATCTGCTACCGCAGCGACCTCGTCGACGAGCCCACGAGCTGGAACGCAATCCTCGAGCCCAGCGCGGACAACCAGGGCAAGGTCACGGCTCTTGCCACCGAGCGCTGGCTGATGCTTCCTGCGCAGAAGGCGCTCGGTTTCTCGGCGAACACCACCGACGAAGGTGAGATGGAGCAGGTGAAGGAGAAGCTGATCGCGGCGAAGCCGGGTCTGCTCGCTTACGACGACACCACGTTCTACTCCCGCCTCGTGAGTGGCGAAGCGAACATGGTCGTGGCGTGGGATGGCTGGTGCAACTACGGCACCGCCGAGGATCCGAACATCAAGTTCGTCGTCCCCGAAGAGGGCTCGGACCTGTGGGCGGACACCATGGTCATCTTGAAGACCTCCAAGAACAAGGAGGCCGCGCACGCGTACATCAACTACATCCTCGACCCGGCCAACCACGCCTGGGTTGCGGAGAACATCCTCTACAAGGTTCCGAACGCTCCGGCCATGGAAGCCGTCGCGGGCCTTGCAGCCGATTTCCCGAACATGGGCTACACACCTGCGCAGTTGCTCGAGCAGGAGTCCTTGGTCGATCTCGGTGAGGCTGGACCGCTGTACACGGAAATCGCAACCGAGGTCACGTCCAGCTAGTCGATGACAACACCAACAACGACGACGACTGCCAGCGAGCAGGACTCGTCAACCGCCTCAGGGCGCGATGCCACCCGGCATCGCGCCCTGAGCGCGCGTGGTCCACGGTGGGTCTTCGCGGGACCCGGGCTGCTGTACATCACCGCGTTCATGACGATCCCGTTGCTGTTGGTCTTCATCTACTCGTTCTTCTCCCGAGGTCGCTTCGGCGGCATCGTGTGGGAGTTCACGTTCGACAACTATGGCCGGCTATTCGAGCCGGTGTACCTGAAGGTCTTCGGCACTTCGATCCTGATCGCTGGCATCACCACGATCCTCGCGTTACTGCTGGGCTACCCCACGGCGTACGCGATCACCCGGTTGTCCCCGAAATGGCGCACCATCGCACTGGTGTTGGTGGTGCTGCCGTTCTGGACGAACTTCCTGATCCGCACCTACGCCTGGATCATCCTGCTCAACTCCGAAGGCCCGCTGAACTCCTCATTGGTCAGTCTGGGCATCATCAGCGCCCCTCTCGGCCTGCTCTACAACGACGGCGCGGTCATCATCGGCCTGCTTTACGCCTACCTACCCCTGGTGGTGCTGCCGGTGTACGCATCCATCGAGCGACTCGATCGTCAACTGCTCGAGGCCGCCAGCAACCTCGGAGCCAGCCGCATCCGCACCTTCTTCACCATCACACTGCCACTCACCTTGCCCGGCACCATGATCGGCGCGATCTTCGTGTTCGTGCCGAGCCTGGGGAACTTCGTGGTCCCCGAACTGCTCGGCGGCGGCAAGACCGTGATGGTCGGGAACTTGATCCGCGATCAGTTCCTCGAAGCCCGAGACTGGCCTTTCGGTGCGGTGATCGCGCTGTTCGTCGTCTCACTGCTGGTCGTCTTGTTCGCGATCCAGGCCGCCATTTCCCGGCGCATCAACGGCAAGCAGGTGGCCCGTGTCTAGCACCAAGAACACGACCACAAACGCCAACAAGGCTGCGCAACGAACCGGAATCGGCTGGCTGCGCCTGCCACTGATCCTCACCTACTCGTTCCTCTACATACCCATCGCCGTCCTGGTGGCGATGAGCTTCAACGCCAGCAAGACGCCCTTCACCTGGCAGGGTTTCTCCACGCGCTGGTACGGCGAGCTGGCCAACAACGAGTTGATCCGCGAAGGGTTCATCAACACGATGATCGTCGCGGTCAGCGCCACGATCCTCGCCACGATCCTCGGCACACTGCTCGCGATCGGCGTGGCCCGTTACTTCCGATCCTCGATCGTCGAGGCTTACTCACTCGCGCCGGCGATCATCCCCGATCTGGCCCTGGCCATCGGCCTGCTCGCCTTCTTCTCGCTCGTGGGCGTCACGTTGAGCTTGTTCTCGGTGCTCCTCAGTCACGTGGTGTTCGGGATGGCGTTCGTGGCCGCCGTGGTGATCGCACGGCTGGGTCAAACCGACCAAAGCCTGGAGGAAGCTAGCCGCGATCTGGGAGCAAGCGCCGTCACCACGTTCGCGAGGATCACCCTGCCGAGCCTCGCGCCGGGAATCATCGCCGGCGCGCTACTGGTCTTCACGCTAAGCCTGGATGAGTTCGTGATCGCCTTCTTCACCAATGGACCGACCACACCCACGTTGCCGATCGTCATCTACTCGTCGGTCCGCTTCGGTGTGACCCCGGAAATCAACGCCCTGGCTGCCATCTTGTTGCTGGTCAGCTTCACCATCGTGCTCTCCGCCCAGCGGATCACCCGACTCACGGATGCCGTATGACCACCAACGACGCGCACACAACTCATCCGCGCACAACGGGCATGCCGGAACCGTTGCTGTCCATCGAGCACGTCTCGAAGTCCTACGGCAACGTCGTTGCACTTGACGACGTCAGCATCGACATCCGTCCAAACGAGTTCTTTGCGCTGCTCGGCCCATCCGGGTGCGGCAAGACCACACTTCTGCGGTCCATCGCAGGTTTTGAAGCACCCGACCAGGGAACGATCTTCATCACCGACAGCAGCGACGAGCCAACCGACTTGCTGGCACTCCCGCCGAACAAACGCCCGGTGAACCTGATGTTCCAGTCCTACGCACTGTTCCCGCATATGAACGTGCGAAAGAACATCGCCTACGGCCTCGAACGCGAAGGCCTCGGCAAAGACGAGATCAACGAACGCGTGGACGAAGTCCTCGAAACAGTCGCCCTCACCGATAAAACGAAGGCCCGACCCAATCAACTATCCGGCGGCCAGCGCCAACGCGTGGCCCTCGCCCGCGCAATCGTCAAGCGTCCGCGGCTGTTGCTGCTCGATGAGCCGCTCTCGGCACTCGACCGCAAGGTGCGCGCGGAGATGCAGCTCGAACTCAAGCGGCTACAACACGAGGTGGGCATCACCTTCGTGGTGGTCACCCACGACCAAGAGGAAGCGATGAGTATGGCCGACCGCATCGCGGTCATGCACGAGGGGAAAGTGCAGCAGATCGCCGATCCGGTCACCCTCTACACCAGGCCCGCCACGGTGTTCGTCGCCGACTTCATCGGCTCCGGCACGCTCATCGCTGGCTCTGCCACGAACACAGCAACGAGCACATTCACCGCAGACCTTCCCGGCAGCCCCGTACTCCCATCCGTGAACCCGAACGGCGTCACCGGCCCAGCTGTGGTGATGTTGCGCCCCGAGCACGTGACCATCACCGAGAACACCTCCGCCGCACCCCTAGCCGGCACAGTGGTGGAGACCCACTTCTACGGCGGTTCCTCAGTGACCGCTGTGCAGATCGCCGGCCAAGACTCACCGGTCATCTCCCGCCACCCGGGCGCCCCCAAGCACACGGTCGGTCAGTCGGTGGCGCTCACCTGGAATCCCGGCGACGCCATCGTGCTGCCCAGGGAGCAACGCCCATGACCATCACGCACCCCCCGGCAAGCACATCCGCCGCGAACTCCCTACGCGACGTCCAGCACCGCGTCTTCTGGCTCGATCGTCACGGCGCCCCCGAGCCAGAAACTCCACTCATCGCGAACACCTCCGCGGACCTACTGATCATCGGTGGCGGCTTCACCGGACTGTGGACCGCGATCTGCGCGAAGGACCAGGACCCGAGCCGGGATGTCGTCCTCATCGAGGGTGCGACCATCGCCCACGGAGGTAGCGGGCGCA
>CAYPSE010000140.1:0-4337 GCA_964413305.1 uncultured Rubrivirga sp.
GTCGGTAGAGCAGCGCGCGGGCGAGCGTCGGCGTCACGAACCCGAGCGCCGCGACGAGGCTCCATCTCGACTATGTCCATGGCGGCCAACTTTCGAATGGCCTCGCGCACCGGCATCATGCTCATCCCGAGTTGGCTGGACAGATCCTGCAGGCGGAGCGGGGCCCCGGGCGGGAACCGGCCATCCACGATGGCGTCCAAGATCAGCCGAGCCGCCACCTCCGAGGCGGTCTCCATGCGTACTTCGGGCAGCACCGACGGAACATATCAAAGATCAAAGGTGGTTCCACCTGAAACTCACGATCCAGCTCCGACGGAACGGACCACCTCCCTTACCTCCAGGTGGTCTCCACGCATCAGCGCCTGCCGCATCTCCTCGGGCCACGGGGCGCTTCCGCCGTCCGTTGATGCAACATGCACCACCACGTACTCCCCGGCGATCGCTTCCTCACCGTCGGCATTGGCCACGCGGAAGGCGAACGTGCACGACGACGTTCCCAACCGCACCACGCCCACGTCGATACGCAGTTCCTCGCCGAAATACAGGCGACGTAAATAGTCGAGTCGCAGACTCACGCGAGGGACCCGGTCGATGAAGTCCAAGCTAAGGCCGAGTGCGCGATAGAGGTCATGCTCGGCTTCTTCCAGCCAGCGCACCGCGGCCGAGAAATGGTTATGCCCTGCCGCATCCGTCTCATTCCAGGCGAGCCTGCGATAGGAGGTCACACGCGACCCCTGCACGTCCATCCCGTGACCTCCTTGCCTCGAGCCCGGCGCGCCCACCTGTGGACTGGAACGGCTCAGCGCCACCGCACGCAGCGGGACCGATCGAACACTAGTGTGCTGCCATGATCACAGCTTTGTGCTTCATCCATGTCGAGCCAGGTTCCATCAACGAAGCCGGTCAGGCGATCGCGGATATTCCCGGTGTGCGTGCCGCCTACTCGGTCACAGGTGACATCGATCTGATCGCACTGATAGAGGTCGCTGACCACGACGGTGTGGCTCAGGTGGTGACCGACGGCATCAGCAAAGTGCAGGGCGTCATGGCAACCCAGACGCACATCTCATTTCGGACCTACTCCCAGCGGGACATCGAAGCCGGCTTCAGCATCGGCTCCTGAAGATCATTCCTCGTTGTTCGGCGCCGGCGTTCCGTCCGGATAGAACGCCGCAGCGGCAGAACCTTCCGGACGGAAGACCCCCAATACCCACAGGTCTTCAGGGTTCGGATTCTCGAGGGCGTGCAGGAAGCGCGGAGCGACGTGGAACGAACTCCCCACCCTCAATGGCTGGGTGCGACCCCCAGCGTGGAGCGCCCCCGAGCCGCGCACGATGACGCATATCTCGTCGTATAGGTGGTAGTGCTCGGGAGCACCGGACGTCGGGATGAAGCCGACGAACATGGTCGCCCCTCGCGATCCACGGGACCTGTCGAAGAGCACCTCGTACTGACGATCCCCGGTCGCCGCGTTGGCGCTCTGGGCTCCGAGGGCCGCGACATCGACGATGGTCGAGATCGGTGCAGCCAGCTGCGCCCCCCAAGGAGACACCGCCGGCACGCCGAACACCAGAAGAATCAGATCGCGGGCGCCGCTGATGGACCACGCACGACCGGCATGGACTTGAAAGGCATGCCCGACGGACAGTCCATGCTCGGCGTCGCCGGTGAGGAGTGTTCCCGTTCCCTGCAGGACGTATGCGAGGGTGTCGCACCGTTCGTCGGTCCGTGAATCGATCGTCCCGCTGACCTCGTAGGCATCCAAAGTCATCGGCTCGGCGTAATGCTCAGGGTGAATCAAGGTTCGAGTGGACAGCGCCCCCTGTGCGCACTCGGGAGCCGATTCCGACAGGTGGACCACTTCGCCCGGTTGCATCAACCCATCGTAGGTAAACGGCCCTACTGTGGCGGCATGAGCAAACACCATGCGAGCGCACAGTGGAACGGCCCGGTGCCCACGGGAACGGGAACCATGCAATTGGGAAAGGCCGGGCCGGTGGTCCCCTACACGTTGACGGCACGGGTGGAAGAGGAAGCCGGCACCAACCCCGAGCAGTTGATCGCCGCTGCTCATGCTGGGTGCTTCTCAATGGCGCTGACCAGCCTGATCGAGGGAACGGGAATCGACGCGGCCGACATCCAGATCAACACGTCGGCGGTCGCCCATCTAGTCCGCAAGGATGACGGCTTCTGGATCGACCGCATCGATCTGAACGTCCGAGGCCACGTTCCTGGAATGGACGAGGCCACGTTCGTCGCTTTGGCGTCCCAGGCAAAGGAAACATGTCCGGTGTCGAAGCTCTACTCGTCGGCCGAGATCACCCTGGACGCCGAATTGGCCTAGGCCAACAGGTGGCGATGGGCCCGCAGAGACGCGAGGACCGCATCCATGTCACCTGCGTTGTTGTAGAAGTGTGGGCTTATTCGAACGTTGCCGTCTCGGCAGGACACGACAACTCCATCGGAAGCCATCGCATCCACAAGCGCGTGGTCATCGACCGAGGCAACAGCGATCATCGGCCCATGAGCCGACGCCGGGGTCTCAATTCGGCCACCGATGTCCGCGATGCCCACACGCAATTGCTCATGTAGAGCGCTCGATGCCTCCCACGCTCGATCGACCCCGACCTCATTGAGTAGGCGAAGACCCGCTTCGGCGGCATACAGACTAGGGACGGCCGGAGTTCCCGATTCGAAACGGCGGGCGTCCTTTGCCGGATCGAACTGGTAGATGTCCATGGCGAAGATGTCACGGGCGGCGAACCAACCCGTGCTGGTTGGGACGAATTGACTTGTCGTCTCGGCATTGACCAGCGCGAAACCAACGCCCGGGCTCCCCAACATGTACTTGAGCACGCCACCGACGAGGAAATCGGCTCCCAATTCACGGAAGTCGATGGGGACGGCGCCCACCGATTGATATGCGTCCACGAGGACCGGCACTCCCCGTTCGTGTGCAGCCTTGACGATTTCCGTGATCGGGGTGACCGCCCCATTTCGGTAACACACGTGCGTGACGGAGACCAAGGCAGTCGATTCGTCGATCGCTTCGGCGACCGCTGCCACGGAAAGTTCGTGGGACTTCGATGCCGGGACATGGACCACTTTGGCGCCCCTTCGTTCCTGCGCGTGCCAAATCTGGCCTATGGTCGGGAACTCCAACGAGGTCGTGACGATGGTGTCGCGACCTTGTGCGAAGTCGAAGCTCGACGCAATCGCACTCACTGCCGATGAGGCGCAACTGGTGATCGCGACTTCGGAGTAGTCGCAGGAGAAGGTTCGAGCCAGTTCACTTCGGACGGCCTCTTGGACCCCGACCCACGTTTCCCACAAGGATCCGAACTCCGCCAATCCCGCGAGGTATGTCTCATACGCTGCGCGAACCTCGTCGGCCAAGGCCCCTTGAGAGCAAGTGTTCACGTACGTGCACGAGTCAAAGATCGGAAAGCGGTCCCTGTAGTCCTGGACGGCGCAGTCAACTCCAATCTCCACGCTGCGCCCCTTCCCGCTCTTCGTCCCTAGCCAAGGCGTCGGCAGGCCCTCCCCGGACGTTCGGATCGATCTGCACGTCTTTGCCACGATGCGCGACGGTTGGGAGACGTCAAGTGTGCATCGTGGAGTCCGAAATGTGCGTGAAACGCACGGATCGGTGCGGCGAAGAACGTGACCATCGATTCGGCGCGCGGCCTAGAGCTTCTCCACCGGCGCGTAGCGCAGCAGCAGGCGCTTGGTACCCGCCGAACCGAAGTCGATGGTGGCGTCCGCCTTATCCCCGATCCCCGACGTGCTCACGACCGTTCCGAGGCCGAACTTGCTGTGGGTAACGCGATCCCCCGCCTCCAGGGACACGACCGGTCCCTTGCCCACCTCTCGATCTCCGAGGCGGACCGCCGAGCTCCGCGGCGAGTTGGTGGATCCGAAGCCGGTCGATCCGAAGCCGGCGCCGATGGGCCGCGAGATCGGCTCTTCTCGGCGCCATGCGATGAGTTCCTCTGGGATCTCGGACAAGAAGCGAGACGGTGGGTTGTAGGCGGGAGTGCCCCAGGCGGATCGACTGACGGCGCGGGTGAGGTAGAGGCGCTGGCGGGCGCGCGTCAGGCCTACGTAGGCCAGACGTCGTTCTTCAGCCAATTCGCCCGGCTCTCCGAGTGACCGAATGTGCGGGAAGATGCCGTCCTCCATTCCGGTGAGGAACACCACCGGGAACTCCAGGCCCTTGGCGGTATGGAGTGTCATCAGCGTGACCACCCCTCCGTGCTGGTCGTCATCAGGGATCTCATCGGAATCGGCCACCAATGCGATCTGCTCGAGAAACTCCACCAACGTCGAGTCCTCGT
>CAYPSE010000141.1:0-4235 GCA_964413305.1 uncultured Rubrivirga sp.
GCGCGCATGCGCTCGTTGTCTCGGAAGTGGCGAAGGTCGGTTCCGAGCCGGTGCTTCTCGTCACATCCTCCGGCGCCGCTGCGGAGGACCTCGCGGCGATGGTGCAGGACTACCTCCCCGATGCTCGGGTAGCGGTCTTCCCGTCGTGGGAAACGCTTCCGCATGAGCGTCTGTCGCCATCTGCCGACACCGTCGGCCGCCGAACGGCGGTGCTGCATCGGCTCGTGGCGCCGATCGAGGGTGATCCGCTCCAAGAACCGATTGATGTGGTCGTCGCGTCGGTTCGAGCAGTCATCCAACCTGTCATCCCAGCGGTCGCCCACGTCGAGCCGGTCCGGCTTCGCCAAGGCGAGAGCGCCGAACTGACCGATGTAGTCGATCGCCTGGTGGGTCTTGGCTACGACCGGGTGGATCTCGTGGAGCGGCGCGGTCAGATCGCTGTTCGAGGTGGGATCGTCGATGTCTTCCCGGCAACGGAGGAACACGCGGTCCGCATCGAATTCTGGGGTGATGAGGTCGAGAGTCTTCGGTATTTCGCGGTATCCGATCAACGCTCCCTCGATCCGATGCCGCATGGTCTCCTCGCGGGTCCGGTACGCGAACTCCTCCTGACCGACGATGTTCGCGATCGGGCCCGTGATCTGGCCGCGCATGCTCCGGGTATCGCAGATATGTGCGCCAGCATCGCGGAGGGAGTTGCGGTCGAGGGGATGGAATCGCTATCCGCGCTTCTCGCGCCCGACATGGTCACGCTGCTCGAGCTTCTCCCTCGGCGCACCCAGGTAGTGGTGAGTGAGCCGGAACGAGTGCGGGCGCGAGCCGCGGATGTCGTGCGAACCGCCGAGGAGTTCTTGCAGGCCGGATGGCACAGTGCGGCGGTAGGCGCCGATGTGCCCGTGGACATCGAACCCGCTGCATATCGAACCTTGGACGATGTCCAGACCACGGCAACCGCGCGCGGTGATCGCTGGTGGGAGTTATCGCCATTGCGCAGCCCCGAACCCGACGTCGACTTCGGCGCGCAATTGCCGGAGGACTATCGCGGTGATGCGCAGAAGGCATTCGACGACGTAGCGGCGTGGCTTCGGTCGGGGAATCGAGTGGTTATAACGGCACGCGGCCTGGGACCACTCGAGCGACTTTCCGAGGAGATGTCGGGAGCTGACGTCCCCGCACGCGTCACTGAGGGGATCGATGGTGATGCCGTTGCGTCACTGGTCCGTAGTTCCGCCATCGAGGGGTTCGTTATTCCCGACGCGCAATTGGTTCTCCTGACCGAATCCGATCTGCTGGGACAGCGCTCGAGCGGGAAGTCCGAGGCGCGGATGCCGAGTCGCCGCAGGCGGACGGTGGATCCGCTCAGCTTGAAGCCCGGGGATTACGTGGTCCACGAACACCACGGGGTGGGCAAGTACGTGGAGATGATCCGGCGGACCGTTCAAGGAGCCGAGCGCGAGTACCTGATCATCGAGTACGCGCCCAGCAAACGCGGTCAGCCTGCCGATCGGCTCTTCCTGCCGATGGATCAACTCGACCTGATCACCCGATATGTAGGTGGTGAGGCGCCCAGCGTGCACCGCCTCGGTGGAAGTGATTGGGCGAAGACCAAAGGCCGGGCGCGCAAGGCGGTCCGACAGATCGCCGAGGAACTGATCCGGCTGTACGCAGCACGTCAAGCGAGTACCGGCCATGCTTTCGGCCCCGATACCCCCTGGCAGCGCGAACTCGAAGACGCGTTCGCATATGTCGAGACTCCGGATCAGCTGTCGTCGATCGACGAGGTCAAGCGGGACATGGAGCGCGTGATTCCCATGGATCGATTGATCTGCGGGGATGTCGGCTACGGCAAGACCGAGATCGCCGTTCGTGCGGCGTTCAAGGCGGTGCAGGATGGCAAGCAGGTGGCAGTCCTCGTGCCCACCACGTTGCTGGTGCAGCAGCATCAGGCGACGTTCAGCGAACGCTACGCCCCGTTCCCGGTGCGCGTTGCTGCGCTATCGCGTTTCACCTCCGACAAGGAGCGCAAGGACGTACTCGCGGGCATCACAAGCGGTGCCATCGACATCGTGATCGGCACGCATCGGTTGCTCACACCGGAGGTTCGCTTCAAGGACCTCGGCTTGGTGATCGTCGATGAAGAGCAGCGCTTCGGGGTCGAGCACAAGGAGCACTTGAAAGCGCTGCGCACCAATGTGGATGTCCTCGCGATGTCCGCCACGCCGATTCCCCGAACTCTCGAGATGGCGGTTACGGGAATCCGTGAGATGTCGGTCATCCAAACGCCACCCGAGGAGCGCCATCCGGTCCTTACCTATGTGGGTCCCTACGATGCCAAGCAGATCACCGCGGCGATCCGGCGCGAACTTCTGCGAGATGGTCAGGTCTTCTTCGTCCACAACCGCGTTGAATCGATCGAGCGGGCGGCCGCCAAAGTCCGCGAGATGGTTCCGGAGGCCCGGATCGCGATCGCGCACGGCCAGATGCCCGAAGCCCGCCTGGAACAGGTGATCGTCGACTTCTGGAACAAGGAGATCGACGTTCTGGTCTGCACCACGATCGTCGAATCCGGTATCGATATCGCCAATGCCAATACCTTGATCATCGACCGCGCAGACACCTTCGGCCTATCGCAGTTGCACCAACTGCGGGGGCGGGTAGGCCGCGGACGTGAGCGGGCCTACGCCTACTTGTTGTACGACCCCAATAAGCCCCTCACCGAAACGGCCCACGAGCGGTTGGCCACGATCGCGCAACGCACGGACCTCGGCTCGGGAATGCAGATTGCCCTGAAGGACTTGGAGATCCGTGGAGCTGGCAATCTTCTAGGAGGCGAGCAGAGCGGACACATCGCCGACGTCGGATTCGACCTCTACGTTCGCCTGGTGGGAGAGGCACTGGCCGCGCACAAGGCCGGGGAGGGCGAACCGGAGATGGCGGAAGTCAAGGTCGAGTTGCCCATCACGGCTCACCTACCGGAGAGTTACGTCCCTGCTGAGCGGCTGCGTCTTGAGGCGTACAAGCGTCTGGCCGATGCGCACACGAATGAGCAGGTCGAAGAGGTGGCTGTGGAACTGCAGGACCGGTACGGGGCACTGCCACCTGAGGCGCAGACCCTCGTCCACGTGGCCCGTTTCCGTGTTCACTGCCGCGAAGCCGGTATCACCGAAGTCATCGCCCAGGGCAATGGCATTCGACTCCATCCCGTGGAACTCCCCGAGTCCGCGCAGATGCGGTTGACCCGGCTGTACCCGCGCACCACGCTCAAGCCGGCCGTCCGTACGATCATCGTGCCTCGCCCCACTGCCGGCACCGCGATAGGCGCACCTCCCATCAAGGATGGGGAGTTGCTCACCTGGGCCGATGAACTGGTCGGTGTGATCCGAGGTGTACCGACGGCGTGATGGGTTTCGACGAATGGATGGGTGGATGACGATCAAGCGGACCTGGAGCCTCGCCGGGGCGGCCGCGATCATCGCGTTGGTTGCCAGTGGCTGTGGTTCGGCTGTACCGGGCGCGGCTGCCGTCGTGGGCGATCAGCGCATCTCCGAGCGCGAATTGACCGAGCAGGTCGAGCAGGTGCTCCGCGCGCAGGGGCGACCCGTCGATTCCGCATCCGAAGCCCTCGTCGTCACGACCTTGGATCGGATGGTCACCACGAGCCTCGTCGAGCAATTCGCTGCTCGAGAGGGCGTGGAAGTCACACAGGGTGAATTGGACGCCACGCTGGCCAATTACGCCGAAGCCACAGGCGGCCAAGAGGCGTTCGAGGAGCTGCTCCTTCAACAGGACCTTGCGCCGGAGAGTATCGAGGCGCTGTTCCGCGTGAACATCCTTGCGCAGAAGATCGGTATGGAACTCGATCCCATGGGATCGCCTGAGGCGCAATCATCAGCGGTCCTCGGCGCCGTTTCGGCTTTCAGCGAGGAAGTGGGCACGAGCATCAGCCCTCGCTATGGGACCTGGGATGCGATGAGTCTGACCATCGGCGTCGCTGACAACGACCTCTCGGTTCCCGGAAGCTCGTCGTAGCCGATCTCACCTGCTGCCGTGTCCGACGCATCCCACGAAGGCCGTACCCAAGGCGAACGGCTCTTGGAATTGGTGCGGGTCATGGATCGCTTGCGATCACCTGGGGGCTGTCCGTGGGATGCCCGGCAGACCCACGCGAGTTTGGTCGAGTACCTCGTGGAAGAGGCCTACGAAACGGTCGAAGCGATCGAAGCGGGCGATGATCA
>CAYPSE010000142.1:0-4220 GCA_964413305.1 uncultured Rubrivirga sp.
TGCAGGACGTGTACCGCTCGCAGGGTGTGTCGATCCACGACAAGCACATCGAGGTGATCGTCCGCCAGATGCTCAAGCGCATCACCATCATCGAGTCCGGGGACGCACCGTTCCTGGCCGGCGAACTGGTCGAGCGCAGTGTGTTCGAGGCGCAGAACCGTCGCGTGGTGGCCGAGGGTGGCACACCGGCGTCCGGTCGTCCCGAACTCATGGGGATCACCAAGGCCAGCTTGGCAACCGAGTCCTGGCTCTCGGCAGCCTCCTTCCAGGAGACCACCCGGGTGCTCACCGACGCGGCCATCCACGCCCGGTCCGATTCGTTGCTGGGCCTGAAGGAGAACGTGATCTTGGGCAAGCTCATCCCGGCCGGTACCGGCATGCCTCAGTACCGCAACATCCGGGTCGAGCCGACCGAGGAGGCGAAGGCGGCGATGTACGCGTCCTTCACCGGCTACGACGAGATGGACTACGCAGCCTTCGGAACAGGTTCCGGTGCGGCCGTGCCGCTTGAGGAGTTCGAGTTCCGCGGCTACTAGATCGGTCGGCAGCGATCAGAAGGTCGTGAAGAAGGGGAACCCTGGCGGTTCCCCTTCTTCGTTTTGCGAGCGTGCTGAGTCGTGATTCGAAATGACCAGCCACAGGTGCAATTCGGTGATCGATCGCACCGGAAGGTCACCTTCGGCCCCGCGAACCCCCACCGTCTGCATGCCTGCCGCGCGTCCGGATTCGATTCCCACCCGAGTGTCTTCCACGACGATGCAGTCTGCCGCCGGGATGCCGATCAGTTCGGCCGCCCGCAGGTAGCCGTCCGGCGCGGGCTTACCGCGTTCGAGTTGATCGCGGGTAACGAGGACCGGGGGCGTGATTCCGGCCGCCTCCAGGCGAACCCGCGCGAGTCGATCGTCGGCACTCGTGTGCACTGCCCACGGGATGCTTGTCTCGTCCAAGAAACCGAGCAGGTCGTGCACGCCGTCGATGCCGGTGATGCCAGTGACGTCGTCGTACTGCAGCATGAGTTGCTCAGCGGCTGCTGCCGCGAGGGTTTCAGGATCGGCGGTTGGCAACCACCGGGCGACCGTGGCTTCGGCGGGAAGACCATGGGCGTGGGCGAGGACCTCGGCCGGATCGAGGCCGCGGGCCAATGCCCACGAGGTCCACGCGCGCTCGACGTTGTCGTGCGATTCGATCAACGTGCCGTCCATGTCGAACAGCACAGCGGCGGGCCACGAAGTCACCGGACCATCTTCCCTGTCGGTTCACCTGCGTAGTTCACGTTCGGTCGGTTCACCTGCGTAGTTCACGTTCGGTCGGTTCACCTGCGTAGTTCACGTTCGGTCGGTTCACCTGCGTAGTTCACATTACGCGCCGCACGTGGCAGGCTGGGAGGCATGACCCAGCCCACGGATCCGAGCCCTGGCGACGAAAACCCCGGCGATTCGCCCTCCGGTTATTCATCGGAGCAGCCGAACCTCACGCCCCAATGGCCCTCGCAATCGGGCTCCTACCCGCCGGCTGAGTCCGGTTACGCGGCACCGTCACCGCCACCACCGCTGCCGGCCTTCGGACCGGCGCCGCAGACCTCTAACTCGGCGATCGCGGCGCTGGTGTTGTCGATCGTGTCCTGGGTGATCTGCCCGGTCATCCCGGCGATCGTCGCCTTGGTGTTCGCGAACAAAGCCGAGAAGGAGATCGCGGCGAGCAACGGCTGGGTGACCGGAGGTGGCCTGGTGACCGCCTCCAAGATCGTGTCCTGGATCAACATCGGCCTGTACGCGGCGTTGATAGCGATCGGCGTGCTGGTGCTGATCTTGGCCGCCGTGGGCGGAGTCCTCAGCTAGTTCCTACCCCCTTCCCGATGCGGCGTCAGTCGGCGGGGGCACGCCATCGGGGTGTGTCGGCCCGACGACTGACGCCGCATCGGGATAGGGGACCCCGGTTTTGACCCCCTAGGGGGCACCCGGTACTGTTCCTCTTCGTGCCCGGCCCCGGGCACATCCTGCTGCGCACGGCTTCCCCCGAAGAGGTGCGCGGGGACCTTCGGGCTTTCGCCCGGGGACCAGGATCCAACCCGACGAGACGGTGTCGTCGCGCGCTCTAAAGAGCCCGACACGCCCGACCGCGTGGGTCGGAACTTCAGGAGGGAAAACACCGGTTTCGAGCGAGTAGGAGAGGCGCCTCGTGCCCACCATCCAACAGCTGGTCCGCAAGGGTCGGCAGGACAAGGTCTCCAAGACCAAGGCACCGGCCCTGAAGGGCAGCCCGCAGCGTCGTGGCGTATGCACGCGCGTGTACACGACCACGCCCAAGAAGCCGAACTCGGCTCTGCGCAAGGTCGCCCGCGTCCGCCTCACCTCCGGCATCGAGATCACCGCGTACATCCCCGGTGTGGGCCACAACCTGCAAGAGCACTCGATCGTGCTCGTCCGCGGTGGTCGCGTTCGCGACCTGCCCGGCGTCCGCTACAAGGTCATCCGCGGTGCCCTAGACACCCAAGCAGTGAAGAACCGCAAGCAGGCGCGCTCGCGCTACGGAGCGAAGAAGGAGAAGGGCTAATGCCTCGCAAGGGTCCGGCCGCCAAGCGCCCCATCGTCATCGACCCCGTCTACGGGTCCCCGGTTGTCACGCAGCTCATCAACAAGGTGCTGCTCGATGGCAAGCGGTCCAAGGCCGAGGCCGTCGTCTACGGCGCCCTCGAGGGCTGCCGCGAGAAGACCGGCACCGACCCTGTTCAGACCCTCAAGCGCGCGCTCGACAACGTGCGACCCACCCTCGAAGTGCGCTCACGCCGCGTTGGTGGCGCCACCTACCAGGTGCCGGTCGAGGTTAAGCCCGTTCGCAGTACGACGCTGGCGATGCGCTGGCTCATCGGCTTCGCCCGTCAGCGCCGCGAGAAGACCATGACCGAGCGCCTCATGAACGAGATCCTCGACGCATCCAACGGTCTCGGTGCCAGCGTCAAGAAGCGCGAGGACACACACAAGATGGCGGAGTCCAACAAGGCCTTCGCGCACTACCGCTGGTAGTCACCCACACGACCTGAAGAAACGATCGAACGAGAAATACGGAGCAGATGGTGTCCACCGCACTAGGTATCGACCTCGCCAAGGTCCGCAACATCGGGATCATGGCGCACATCGATGCGGGCAAGACCACGACCACCGAGCGGATCTTGTTCTACACCGGAATCAACTACAAAATCGGCGAGGTCCACGAAGGCGCAGCCACGATGGACTGGATGGAGCAGGAGCAAGAGCGCGGCATCACCATCACCTCCGCAGCCACCACCTGTGAGTGGAAGGGCTACACGATCAACATCATCGACACCCCCGGCCACGTCGACTTCACCGTCGAGGTGGAGCGCTCACTGCGCGTGCTCGACGGCGCGGTTGCGGTGTTCGACGGCGTTGCCGGCGTAGAGCCGCAGTCGGAGACCGTCTGGCGCCAGGCTGACCGTTACAGCGTTCCGCGTATGTGCTTCATCAACAAGCTCGACCGCACGGGTGCGAACTTCTACATGTGCGTCGACATGATCGTCTCCCGCCTCAATGCAGTGCCGTTGGTGTTGCAGATCCCGATCGGTAACGAAGCCGACTTCATCGGCGTCGTCGATCTCGTCGGTATGCGCGCCCTCACCTGGCGTGGTGAGACCCAGAAGGGCGACGACTACGAGATCGAGGAGATCCCCGCGGACCTTCAGGCCAAGGCCGAGGAATGGCGAGAGAAGCTCCTGGAAACCCTCGCAGAGAACGACGATGCCGTCATGGAGAAGTTCCTCGAGGGCGAGGAGCTCAGCGTCGAGGAGATCCAGGCGGGTATCCGTCGCGCGACCCTCGCCGCCAAGGTCACTCCCGTCCTCACCGGAACCGCATTCAAGAACAAGGGCGTCCAGCCCATGCTCGACGCGGTCGTGGCCTACCTGCCCTCACCGCTGGACATCGACGCCATCGAAGGCCACAAGATGGGCAACGAGGAAGAGCCGATCCTGCGCAAGCCCAGCGAGGACGAGCCCTTCAGTGGTCTGGCGTTCAAGATCATGTCCGACCCGCACCTGGGCAAACTCACCTACGTCCGCATCTACTCCGGCTCGCTGCAGACCGGCACCCAGGTTCTGAACAGCACCAAGGACCGCAAGGAGCGGATCGGCAAGATCTACCGGATGCACGCCAACAAGCGTGAGGAGATCGAGTCGACCGGCGCCGGCGACATCGTCGCCGTCATGG
>CAYPSE010000143.1:0-4166 GCA_964413305.1 uncultured Rubrivirga sp.
TCAAACCGCGGGTGAAATCCCCGACCTTCGTCGTCGCGTCCTTCGCCGCGGACTTTCCATCCTCGGCCAAGCGCTTGGACCACGCAGCGATCGCCACGATGCCAGATCCGTTCGCTCGTACGTTCGCCCACGGGGTGTATATGTGCGCGAGGGATTTCACCTCTTGATCGAGGCCGTGTCCCTTGCGGTGCGCGGACCTGGCATCGACGCTTCCGTGCTCGCGGTGCTTGATATGCCCCGAGCTCTTCTCCACCAGCGTGGAGTCTTTGGCTGGCTCGGTCACACCCATCTGTTCGGCTACCCGAGTGCGCGAGGACTTCGCCGGTGCGGACTTCTTTGCCGGAGTCGTTTTCTTCGCCGCCGTCATCGCGAGTTCTTCCGTGCGTGGAACGACGCACCTACCCACGGCGACGGATCGTCGTAGTTCGCACCGTGCGTGAGATGCATGTACACACTCACCAACTCATCGATCGTGCCGTGCGTGACGTTGACCGTCTCCCACGGGAAGACGATCTCCGGGCGTTGCACCGGCGGTGACTGAATCGGGAACAGCGAACGCATCGTGAGCACCGATTACGACGACGACGTCCAGCTACGGACCTCACCCAAGGTGACCGGCATGATTTCGCTGACGTCCACGGTGAAGCGATACACCTTGCGCGCACGCCGCGTGTTATCGGGATCGAAGAACTTGAGCTTGACGTCCCATGCGTCGGCATCGGCGCGCGCGAACGGCGAGGGCTCAGTTGCGATGTCCTCGAGTTGCATGCCCGAGCCCAATGCCTCGGAGAACACCGTTGCCGCCTGGAAGGCGTTGGTAGCCGCGAAGTTCAGTGCACGGTCCGAGGACAGCACGCCGAGGTTGCGGAGGTCGTAGTAGACGCGGTCGAGGAAGCTGCGCAGGTTTGAGGCGATGGTGTCCGAATCCGCCGATGCACCCTTCTTTCCACTGACTGCAGCAGCGGCTTGATCGACGAGTGCATTCGTCTTCCACCCATACGCACCGCGCGGGTTCTCGAGCTGCAGCACCGGCACGTGTTGGCCGGAGAACAGGCGAACGGTGCGTCCGGTCAGCTTGCCGGGGATGGAGACCCGCTGGATGTGGTCGGCGTCGCCCTCGGCGAGCACCTCACCGGCGAGCATCTCGGTGAGCAGTTCATACAGGTTCGCGCCGAACGCACCAGTGGGCTCGAGCGCGTAGATCGGCGTGAGCTCGATGTTCAGCGTCCAGATGAGCGCGCGGCCCTCGTACGGGTGCGAGCCCAAGTACGCGACCAACTGGCGAGCGTCGTACGGATTGGGTGGCACGACGTTGCCGTCGATCTCCACCGGCGGCATGAGTTGCTTGAAGGAGTCGCGACGGGCTTCGGTTCCGAAGTCATAGGAAATGTTGCCCAGCGCGTAGACCAGGCCTTCGGCGTCGGGGGCGTCGGCCATCGACGGCGCGACGCCGGCTTCACCGGTAGCGAAGGAAGAAACCGACGAAGGAGCAGCGCCCACCAAGGACGGCTCGCTGGCGTGGGAATGGTTCGCGCTTCCTCCACACCCGCACGACGGCGTGGCTTCGGAAGTCTCGACTGCTGGTGCTTCGGACATGACCTTCATCGCTCCTTCGATATCGAGGCGACCCACCAGCAAACGCCGGCAAACCTCTGGGGTGTTACTACCACATGGCGCGGCCCCCTGGAGGAGGAAGTCGCGAACGTTCACAGCACCGACACCTGGTCGGGCGGCCATCATCAAAGCGGCGGCCCCGGTGACCAGCGGGGTGGCGAACGACGTCCCGCTCATCCGCTCGATCCCGCCACCGGGCACGGCTCCGAGGATCTCCTCGCCTGGAGCAGTTATCCCATTGCAGGTGTAGCCGTCGCCGTAGTTGGAGAAGTCCATGGGCATCCCGGAGTCGTCCACGGCACCCACCGCCAGCGCGGTGGAGGCGGCCGCCGGCACGTGGAGGCACTCGCAGCCGTCGTTCCCCGCCGCCGCCACCAGCAGCACACCCGCTTCGGCGCACCGACGCACCGCCGCCGACAACCACTGGTCGGCCTCCCCAGTATCGGAGTACTGGCCGCCGGAGAAGTTGATGATGTCCGCGCCTTCGTCGATGGCGAGCTCGATCGCGCGCGCGATCTCCAACTGCGGCGCCCGGCCGGTGGAGATGTCATAAACGGGAACGACGACGCCCGACGCGCGTGGACAGATCCCCTCGACGGCGCTCCCCGCTTGCCCGAACAGGATCGAGGCGACCATGGTTCCGTGCTCGGCCAACCGGTTGCCCGGCCGGGCCGGCCAGCGCGTAGCCCCTGACGCCATCCGCAGGTCAGCGCCCTCGAAGACCGAATGGTCAAGGTCCACCGGACCGTCGATCACCGCGATGGTCACACCAGCCCCACCGTTCGCAACGGTGCGCAGTGCCTCCAGGCCGGGGATCCGCGATGCATTGGCACTCACCTCGAGGGCGGCGCTAGGCGCGGAAACGGACACGCACCCACCGTAGTCAGCGGTACCCGACCGCGTGTTACCTCTTCGTGAACAGTTCGTGCGAATCCTTGTTCCGAAGCATCATTTGGGTCATACTCTTATCAATCGATGAGGAGGCCTCATGCCCACCAACCCCACTCAGCCGAACACCAACGCGTCCGTCGACCGACTCACCCTCGGCATCAACGCCGCCCGCGGCACCGAACCTGCGAACCTCCCCTTCCCACCGTTCTGTTTCGACGTCGAGGCGTCGAATATCACCTACGGCGGCACGTGCTTCGAAGCCGAGGCATCCGGTATTCCAGGAGGTTGCTTCGCCTGCTCCTGCTTCGAAACTGAGTAGCGACGATGCCAACCAACCCAACCAGCCCCGCAAGTAACGCAGCAATTGATCGACTCACGCTAGGTGTCGATTCCCCGCGGGGCGCGGAGACTGCCCAGAACATGTGCGCCGGGTGCTCGTGTGTGTGTTTCGAGGTCGAGGCCTCCGCACAGTACTGCGCACCTTTTTGTTCCTGCTTTGAATCGGAGTAGTCAACGTGCCCACCAACCCCACATCCCCCAGTTCCAGCCCGGCCGTCGACCGACTCGCTCTGGGCACTGACTCGCCCCGAGGCACGCAACCGTCACTGCACTTGAGTCCATGCGCCTGCTTCGAAGCAAGCACATCAGCAGTGATCTTCGGCTGCTACGGCTCAGCGTGCTTCGA
Source organism: uncultured Rubrivirga sp. (assembly GCA_964413305.1). GTDB lineage: Bacteria > Actinomycetota > Actinomycetes > S36-B12 > S36-B12 > S36-B12. The sequence continues at coordinate 3,191 of CAYPSE010000143.1, forward strand.
AGCCGAAGCTTCCTACAACGGTGGCACCGCTCCGCTCTGCAGTTGCTTCGAGGGCGAATCAAGCGGGATCACCAACCTGTGCTCCCTATGGAGCTGCTTCAACGAGGAGGCCTGAGCATGCCCACGAACCCCACCCCGCCCAGCAGCAATGCGTCCGTCGACCGACTGTCGCTCGGCATCGACTCTCCACGCGGCGCGAACCCGGCGATGCCAACTTCGATGTGTTCGTGCCTCTGCTGGGATGCAGAGGTGTCCGGTGCGCTTCCGTGCACCCCGTTCTGTGGCTGCTTCGAAGCCGAGGCCTCTACTTATGCCTGGAGTGGCACGCCTGTGTTTTCCGGCGTGTAGGTCATGCCCACGCATCCCATTCAGCCAAGCTGCGAGCACCCTATTGATCGCCTCTCCTTAAGCATCGATTCCCCGCGAGGAGTCCAACCGTCAGCCGCTGGCCAGCAACTCTTTCTTGTGGCGTGCGATTACTTCGATTCGGAAACATCCGGTTTCGGTACCTGCAGCATGTGCGCGTGCGGCTGCTTCGAGGTCGAAGCAGCCATGATCGGTGGGCTCTCCCAAGTATGCGCATGCTTCGACGCAGGGGGTTCGGGCTTTGCCCTACTCAGCGCCAGCAGTTCGGGCACGTGCACCTGCGCCGGAGACCAGTAGTCGTAATTCCCGTAGCCAAGTTATTTCAGTGGGGTTTCCCCTCAACTTTCGGTGTTGTCGTGCGTATCCGTTGACTAGCCCAGACAACACACGCACACTCAACTGAACCCATCCTCGAAAGGATTGAGTATGCCCACGAGCACCACCCCGCCTCACAGCGGCTCTTCAATCGACCGACTCACTCTCGAGACCCAAAGTGTCCGCGGCGCTATGCCCAGCACTTTCTGGGTTCCCGGTGGCTGCATGGCATGTTTCGACATCGAAACGTCCATGGCTTGGCCGGGCCTCCCGGCGTGCTGCCATTGCTGGGAGG
>CAYPSE010000144.1:0-4158 GCA_964413305.1 uncultured Rubrivirga sp.
CGAATCCATAACGGTCCAGGACCTCGAATCCGATCCGTACCCCATCTACGCCCGATTGCGCAATGAGGCGCCGGTCGCTTGGGTACCGGCGGTGAACCTCTGGTTGGCCACGAGCGCCGAAGCCGTGGAACTTGTCACTACTCGGACGGATCTATTCAGCGCAGTGGTCGATGGATCACCATTGGACCTCTCCTTCGGTGGCCCCACCATCTTGACCGTTGACGGTGACGACCACCTCGACAAACGCCGCAGTCTGGACACCAAGTACCGACCGCGGGCGGTCGCGGGGTACATCGACGCTCTCGTCGAACCGATCGCACGCGAGTATCTGGACAAGGTGCGAGGCGCACCGCAACGATCCGCCGAGTTGGTCGCCGAGTACTTCGAGCCGATTTCCGTCCTCAGCCTGGGGGCGGTGCTAGGCCTCGGTCATGTGTCGGCCGACATCCTGCGCGAGTGGTTCCACGGCCTGGCGATGGGCGCGATCAACTTCGAGCGTGATCCGCACAAGCAGGCCATCAACGACGCCACCGCCGCCGACATCGACGCCGAACTGCGCCCCTACATGGAACGCCTGCGCTTCGAGCCCGATGATTCGACGATCGCGCACATGCTGACCACCGGACGCCCCGCCGATCAGCCACGGACGGTGGACGAAGTCCTGCCGTCGCTGAAGGTGATCATCCTCGGCGGTATGCAAGAGCCGGGCCATGGCGCGGCCTCCTGCCTTGTCGGACTGCTGTCGGATCAAGAACAGTGGGAACTCGCGTGCCGAGAGCCTGAGCGCTGGGACGACGTGGTCCACGAGGGTCTGCGGTGGGTGGCCCCGATCGGCACCCAAACCAGACAGGCTCGGGTCGACGTCGATTTCCACGGAACGGTGATTCCCGCGGGAGCCCCCGTCGGCGCGGTGGTGGCAAGCGCCTGCCACGACGAATCCCTCTTCGATCGACCCGAGGTCTTCGACATCCGTCGCGAACGCAGATCCAACGCCGCCTTCGGCTTAGGTCCGCACTTTTGCGCCGGTCACGCCTTCGCCCGCGGTCAGGAGCGGATCGCCCTGCACATGCTGGCCGACGCCCTCCCAGGCTTGACCCTCGACCCCGAGCACGACGTCCGCATGCGGGGATGGGAGTTCCGGGCCCCGGAGGAACTGCACGTTCGCTGGTAGCCCTTTCCTCAGCCAGGAAGATCCGTTAGGGTCCGAACGAAATACGTTGCGCGGGGAGAGTGAAGGTCAGGCATGGACACGGTCACCGTCGCTGGAGTCACGGTGGACACTCGACACTGGATCGGGGGCCGACGTGTGTCCTCCGCTGGCACCTTCCCCAGCGTCTCCCCGATCGACGGAGAGACGATCGCCCAGGTCCACCGAGGTGGCTCGATAGAGGCCGGCGCGGCTCTGACCGCCGCCAGCGAGGCATTCGCCGAATGGTCCCGTTGGTCGCCGGAGGAGCGGGCGGTGGTGCTTCGTCGTCTGGCCGATCTCGTCGAGGAGAACATCGAGCCACTCGCGCAGTTGGAGACACGTGACAATGGATCACTCCTGCGGTCGCATCGGCGCGGGGTGATGCCGAGGGTCGCGATGAACATCCGCTTCTTCGCCGACTACGCCGTCGAGAAGCTGCACCATCCGGTCTGGGAGACTCGCGGCCACGAGAACCACGTCTCGTGGGATCCGTCGGGCCCTACGGTCATCATCACTCCGTGGAACGCACCGCTCATGCTCGCGACGTGGCGGATCGGACCGGCGTTAGCTGCCGGCGACACCGTTGTCCTCAAACCACCGGAGTGGGCGCCCCTGACAGCGTCGTACTTCGCCGATCTCACGCGCCAGGCCGGACTCCCCGACGGTGTCTTCAACGTCGTGCAGGGCCTTGGCCCGGAGGCCGGTGCCGCACTGACCGCGGATCCACGAGTGGCACGGATCTGCTTCACCGGATCGGTGCCCACCGCGAAGCTCGTCGCGAAGGCTGCGGCGGAGAACCTGACACCTTGTTCATTCGAATTGGGTGGCAAGAGCCCGACGGTGATCTTGGACGACGCCGACCTCGACCTCGCAGTGGACCTGGCCCTGGAGCAATACGACAACGCCGGGCAGGTCTGTCTCGCTGGCACCAGACTGCTCGTGCAGGAGGGCATTGCCGACGCGTTCGCCGAGCGATTCGCCGAACGCGCCACTCAGATCAAGCAGGGTGACCCGCGCGACGAGGAGACCAGCATCGGTCCCAACATCCATCTCGATCACATAGCTCGCGTGAAAGGTTTCGTCGACCGGGCCGTAGCCGACGGAGCTACCGTGGTCTACGGCGGCGATGTCGATACCGATCTGGGGCCGCACTACTTCCGACCAACTCTCATTCGCAATGCCCCCGAGGACAGCGAGATCCTGCGCGAGGAGGTGTTCGGACCGGTCCTCACAATGCAGACTTTCGCGAGCGATGAGGAAGGACTGGAACTAGCCAATGGAACGGACTTCGGGCTGGCCGCCTGCGTGGTGACCGGGAGCCGCGAACGCGCGGAAGCTTTCTGCAAGCACCTCGTCGCGGGCACGATCTGGGTGAATTGCTTCTTCGTGCGCGACCTCGCAGCACCGTTCGGCGGTTCGAAGAAGTCGGGAATCGGGCGCGAGGGTGGCCTATGGTCATTCGACTTCTATGCGGACGTCAAGAACACTGTCTACGCACCTCACGGATGGATCGAAGGAGAGAGATAGCCATGGGTGAAGTCGTCGGTGCGGGTCTGCTCGCACATGTCCCCACGATCATGCTGCCCGAAAACATCCGCAAGGAACTGAACAACGGACAGGAGATCTCACTCGTTCCCGGCCTGCACAAACTACGCAAGGACAAGTTCGAAACATTGGACTACGACACCGTGATCGTCATGGATTCGCACTGGGCCACCACGGTCGAGTTCGTCGTGACGGCCCAGGACCGTCGGGCTGGTCTGTTCACCTCCGAGGAGCTTCCCCGCGGGATGACGCGCATTCCCTACGACTTCCCCGGCGATCCGGAGTTGGCTGCGGCCATCGGCGCCGAAGGAGCCGGGGTGGGCACGTGGATGACGCCCATCGATGACCCCTACCTGCCGATCTTCTACGCGACGGTCAACCTGTGGGACTTTCTCGGGCGCGGTATGCCAGACAAGAAGTGGATCTCGATCAGCGTCTGCCAGACGGGAGACAGCGAAGACTTCCTTCGCGCCGGACGTGCGGTCCGGGCTGCGTTGGAGAAGGTGGATCGCAAGGTGCTGATCATCGCCTCGGGTGCCCTGTCGCATACCTTCTGGCCCCTCCGCGAGATTCGCGAACACGAAGCCAGCGATCCGAAGCACATCTTCACCCCGGAGGCGTACGCCGCTGACATGGAGCGCCTGGACTGGATGCAGGCGGGTGACCACCGGTCGATCATCGACACCATGCCGGAGTTCTTGAAGTACAAGCCGGAGGCGCGCTTCGCGCATTACCTAATGATGATGGGTGCACTCGGTGAGGGGGACGTGATCGCACCCGGAACGTTGTACAGCGAATACGAGAACTCCGTCGGTACGGGCCAAGTGCATGTCTGGTTCGACCGCCCCGAGAGTGGATGGACCGCATCGGCCGTGGTCGCCGCATGAGCGAGTTCCGCCGCATCCTGCTCGATGGCTATCCCTGCTCGGTCGAGCGTCACGGAGACGAACTCGTATCCGGCGACGGCCGAGTCATCTCGATCGCCGAGGCAGTGCACCTCCCCCCCACCCAGCCATCCAAGATCATCTGCGTTCATCTGAACTATGCGTCGCGCACCGAGGAGTTCATGACGAAACTTCCAGCGGCACCGACCTACTTCCACAAACCCATCACGGCACTGAATTCCCACGATGCAGGAATCGTTCGGCCCGAAGGCTGCAAGTGGCTCAACTACGAGGGCGAAATCGTGATCGTGATCGGTCGCACATGCCGCAATATCGCACCCGATCAGGCGGGCGACTACATCATGGGCTACACGATCGGCAACGACTACGGCTTGCACGATTTTCGCGACACCGACGCCGGATCCATGCTGCGCGTCAAAGGGTCGGACACCTTGGCACCCGTCGGACCGGGCGTGGTGACCGACTGGGATTTCCGCAACAAGGGAATCCGCACCATCGTCAACGGCGAGGTGAAGCAGG
>CAYPSE010000145.1:0-4141 GCA_964413305.1 uncultured Rubrivirga sp.
CGTGAATTTCGACGGCATCACATACGCCAAGGGAGCCTCGGCCCTGCGGCAGCTCGTGGCGTGGGTCGGCGAGGAGGAATTCCTCGAGGGCCTGCACGAGTACTTCACTAAACATGCTTGGCAGAACACCGAACTGCAGGATCTGCTCAGCGAGCTCGAACTGACCAGCGGCCGCGACCTCTCGGCCTGGACGCGCGAGTGGTTGCAGACCAGCGGAGTCAACCTGCTGCGGCCCCACATCGAGAGCTCAGGCGACACGTATGCATCCGTCGTGATCGAACAGGAACCACCCACTGTGCCTGAGGGCATCCATCCAATCCTGCGCTCCCACCGAGTCGGAGTCGGGCTCTACGACCTCGTCCAGGGCGAACTCGTGCTGCGTCAGCGAATCGAAGTCGATGTGGTCGGGGACCGAACCGAAATCGCGGAGTTGGCGGGACAACAACGGGCCGATCTGCTGCTGCTCAACGATGGGGATCTGACCTTCGCCAAGGTTCGCCTGGATGAACAATCGTGGGCCAGCGCTCGCGAGCACCTGGGGACTCTCGGAGATTCGCTGGCTCGGGCCGTCATCTGGGGTGCGGCATGGGACATGACTCGCGACGCCGAGGTTTCCACCGGGGAATTCGTCGACCTCGTCCTGGCCGGCGTGGCCGCCGAAACGGATATCGGCGTGGTGCAGGGCGTATTGCGTCAAGCACGGATGGCGATCGATCAATTCGCCGCCGATAAGCACCGCACCGAGTACTTGGTTCACTTCGCGTTCCGCACCTTGGAATTGGCGCAGAACGCGGACGCCGGCAGCGACCGCCAATTGGCCTTCACTCGATCCTTCGCTGGCGCAGCCACCACCAACGAGCACCTGGAGATCGTCGAATCTCTCCTGGATGGAACAACCGTCTGGCCGGGGTTGGAGATCGACACCGATCTTCGGTGGTTCCTTCTCCAGCAGTTGGTGGCTGCTGGAGCCCGGGGGTCCGAGGCAATCGACGCCGAACTGGGCAAAGACGACACCGCCACGGGGCGGCGCCAGGCAGCCATGGCGGGCGCATCCGTGCCCACCGCGGAGGCGAAAGCCCGGGCGTGGCAGGAGATCACGGAAAACACCGAAATACCGAACGCGATGCTCGAAGCGACAATCGCCGGGTTCATGGATCGCGATCACTGTTCGCTCACCGATCCGTTCATCGACCCGTACTTCGCGATGCTTCCCGCCGTGTGGGAGGAGCGCACCATGGAGATCGCCCAGTCGATCACGATGGGGCTTTTCCCGGCCTACTCGGTGAACGATGGGGTCATCTCGAAAGCCGACGCATTCCTCGCCACTGGGCCGATGCCTCCATTGGCGCGCCTGGTGGCCGAGGGCCGTGATGGTCTCCTACGCGCCCGGCGAGCACGAGAACGAGACGGGCGCGAATGACGCCGCGGCGTCCCGCGAGACAGATGAACTAGACCGGCTCGTCCAGGTGCAAGGTCCGGGGCGCGCGGGCGTGTTCGGCGAGCAACATCACGGCGTCGCGCACGCCACCTACGACGTCGCCGACCTGCACGCTCGAACGTAGCGTCAACAGCGCGAACTCGCACGAGCGATCGTCCAGCGTCCGATGAACGCCCGTTCCGGTGATGACGTCCATGGTTCCGGCACCGGGGTCGACTGCGATGAGCACCGCCGCGCTCGGGTCGTGCAGACCAGCGTGCAGGGCTACCGCGGAGTCTCGTCCCTGGGCGAGTTCTCCGACGAAGACGGCGAACTCGTAGCCGCAGATGTCGCGAGCCAACTGGACGACTCGTTCGACATCAGAGCGCTCGCTGGCCGACAGATCCTCATGGCTCGCGGGGGCGAAGGTTGCGTGTGCGCCGCCGGGTGACCCGGCCGATCTGGTGGCCGAACTCGGCAACGCGGCTGGGTTGGGCACTGCCGCCGAACTCGTGATCACACCCCCAATCTCGGCAGCGACGGCACTCCCCTCTGCGTATCGGCGCGGCACCATCACGGCGATCGCGATGACGGCCGCCAAACCGAGCGGGATACCGATGAACAGGCCAAGCGCAACCACGGGATTCATGGCTCCCACATTACCGACGGGGCACGCGAAGGCATCCACTCCTAAGGTGGCCGCATGCCACATTCCTATCCAGACGCACCCCGCGAGGACACCGTCGAGGACTTCCACGGAGTATCAGTCGCCGATCCGTACCGGTGGTTGGAATCGGTGGAGGACCCACGCACGCAGGACTGGCTTGTCGCACAAGGCGAACTCATGGCTCGGGAGCGCGCGGACTGGTCGATGCGCGAACAGTTCGCAGCCGATGTAGCAGCACTGCTCGGCTCGGGGGCGGTATCACTACCCGTGCATCGCCGGGAACGGGTGTTCTTCACGCGCCGCCAGCCCGGTCAGCAATTCGCTGTGCTGTTCGTGCGCGAATCCGACGGCAGCGAACGGGTGCTCCTCGACCCGATGGCGATCGACCCGACGGGGAGCACCACGCTCGATGCCTGGCAGCCATCGAAGGAAGGCGAGCGCCTGGCCTATCAACTCTCCGAGGGAGGGACCGAGGAATCGGTTCTGTACGTCATGGACGTGGCGACCGGTGAGGTGATCGACGGGCCGATCGATCGTTGCCGCTACTCGCCGGTGGCGTGGATTCCCGGTGGCGAGGCGTTCTACTACGTCCGACGACTCCCTCCGGCGGTTCTCCCCGAATCCGAGCAGGGCTTCCATCGTCGGGTGTACCTGCATTCAGTCGGTGCCCCCACCGACCAGGACGTCAATGTGTTCGGCGCCGGTATGACCATGACGAACTACTACGGCGTCGAGGTTTCCCGCGACGGGCGCTGGCTGCAGGTGTCCGCGTCGGAGGGAACCGAACCGCGCAACGATCTGTGGGTAGCCGACTTATCGGGGAGTTCACCTGCAAGCCCGGCCTTCCAACAGGTGCAGGTGGACGTGGATGCGCAGACGTCCCTCACGTTCGGTCGCGATGGCCGGGTCTTCGTATCCACGGACCTCGATGCACCGCGGGGTCGGTTGGCGGTCACCGAACCGGGCGCGTGGTCGGCGAGCGCGTGGACGGACCTGATCCCTGAGGACCCCGAAGCAGTGCTCGAGTCCGTAGCCGTGCTCGATGGTCCTGACCTGGACGAGGACCTGCTCCTCGTCACGTCAACGGCCCACGGCGTTGCCACGCTTACCTTGCATCGGGCCAGCGATGGCAGCGTCATCGAGTCGATCCCAGCACCCGGAGCGGGGACGATCGCAGGACCGATCGAGCGGCCAGATGGCGGGCCGGTCGTGTGGTTCGCCTACACCGACCATACGCACGTGCCGACCATCTACTCCTTCGATGCACGCACCAAGGAGGTCGGCCTCTACGCCACTCCCCCGGGTTCGGTTGACGTGCCGGACGTCCACTCGCAGTTGGTGACGTACACGTCGAAGGACGGCACCCCGGTTCGGATGTTCATCGTGTCCCCCTCCGCAATTCCCGATCACCCCCGTCCGACCGTCCTCTACGGGTACGGCGGGTTCGGAATCCCGATGCAGCCGGGTTTCTCCGCAGCGATCCTCGCGTGGGTGAAGGCCGGCGGTGTGTGGGCGGTGGCGTGTCTGCGCGGCGGTGGAGACGAAGGCGAGCAGTGGCATCGGGATGGAATGCTCGGCAAGAAGCAGAACGTCTTCGACGACTTCCACGCAGCCGCGGAGTATTTGGCCGACGAAGGCTGGACCACGCCCTCGCAGCTCGGCATCTACGGAGGGTCCAACGGCGGACTGCTCGTCGGTGCCGCCATGACGCAACGACCCGAACTGTTCAACGCCGTGGTCTGCGTCGCACCGCTTCTAGACATGATCCGCTACACGACAAGCGAACTCGGGCCGACGTGGACCGTCGAGTACGGAGATCCCGAGGACCCACAGCAATTCGGCTGGCTCTACGGCTACTCGCCGTATCACCGGGTGATCGAGGGAACCGACTATCCGGCCACGATGTTCGCGGTCTTCGACAACGACACCCGCACCGATCCGATGCACGGGCGCAAGATGTGCGCGGCGGCTCAAGCGGCCACATCCGGCGACCGCCCCATCTTGCTGCGCTCGGAAGGCAACGTGGGCCACGGAGCGCGCAAACTCGACGCGGCCGT
>CAYPSE010000146.1:0-4086 GCA_964413305.1 uncultured Rubrivirga sp.
GGTCCGGTCGGCACCGGAAGTGTTCCGTCTTCGAGGACGAACGGTTCGGTCACATCTTGCGCGTAGTAACGATTAGACGCACTCGTATCACCGGGAAGCGTGAATCCAGGTAACGCAGCCAGCGCGACGTTCGCCGCGCGGCCCACGCCCGTTTCGAGCATGCCACCGCACCACACCGGAACTCCACGGGACAAACACAGATCGTGGATCTCCTTCGCCTGCACGAAGCCACCCACACGTCCCGGCTTTATGTTGATGTTCGATGCCGCCCGGAACTCGATCGCCGATTCGGCGGATTCCACGGACAGGATCGACTCATCCAGACAGATAGGTGTGGCGCACGCCTCGGCGATGATCCGATGCCCCCACCAATCCTCTTCCCCCAGCGGTTGCTCGATCAGCAGCAGGTTGAACTCATCCAAACGCGCGAGATGGTGCGCATGGTCACGCGTGTACGCCTGGTTTGCGTCCACCTGCAGCGGTATCGAGGGCCAGCGCTCGCGCACGGCAGCCACAGGCTCGATGTCCCATCCCGGCTCGATCTTCAACTTGATTCGGCGATACCCGGCATCGACGTAGGTACCCACTTCCTCGAGTAGTTCCTCGATCGTCTCCGAGGTGGGGATTCCCACGCTCACCCCGCATTCCACGCGGTCGCGCACCGCTCCGAGGTAATCGCCGAGCGATTGTTCACGCGCCTGCAGCCATGCATCCAATATCGCGGTGGCAACAGAGGCCTTGGCCAGTTCGTTCCCGCGGATCACATCCAGCGCCGTGCGCAGGCCCTCTGGATCCCAGTCCTTGCCCAGGACGATCGGCGCCAGGTACTTCTCGACCACAGCGACGGCTCCGGCGGTGTATTCGGCGTTGTAGCCGGGCCACGCCATGGTGACGCACTCACCCCACCCGCGTCGCCCATCGGAATCGATCGCCTCGACCAGCACTACATCGCGAACGGTCTGCGTTCCGAAACTCGTTCGAAAGGGCCGCACGAGCGGAATCTCCAGGGAGTGCAGCCGCAGCGCTTCGATGGTCATGTCACTCACCCTTCACCAGAACATACGAGCCGTTCTCATCGAGCCCGGCCACGAAGAAGCCGGAAGCGAAGGCATCGAGGAACTCCTCGCGCACTCGCATTCGCCAGTCGCGCGATTCACTCGGTGATTGCCGGCGTAATTCCACGATGTCCTCCGGTGTACTGATGCGCCGGACATCCACTGAATCGGCAATATCCACCACCGGTAGTGGCTGCTGCGCAGCGGCGATCGCGCGTTCGCTGTCCAAGGTCCACCAGGCGAATACGCGGTCCGAGGGGTCCCCGGCGTTGATGGCGTCGTTCATGTCTCCATAGAAGTTCGGTTCGTAACCGCGCACCTCGGTACCGAGTTTGTGCAGATTGAGCCACGCATTTCGACGCACTAGCGGATCGAAGCTCCACACGATGGTGTCGATGTCCTGGGACAACGCCCAGGCACGTTGGTGCAACTTGATGGCGGTCCCGATGTGTCGATTGCGCTGGCCTTCCAGGACGGCGGCCATGTGCGAGTGCAGGTGCGTGTGCCACTGGCTTCCGTTACCACGGTGTCGACCCACCACCGCGAGGGCAGCGGCCAGTGCCTCCCCCGTCCCAGCGTCGGTGGCCACGGATGCGTAGCCGCCGGAATGCAACAACGCACGCAGCAGATTCGAAGTGACGTTGGTGCCGCCGGATGCCAGTGGCCAGACCTGGTCGAAGATTTCCACCGCGATGCCCTGCTCATTAGGGTCATCCAGGGTCCGGATCGAGACCCCGGCGCGTTCTTGAGCCAGGTCAGCAGCGCGCCACGCATCGGTCAGCAGCGGGGCATCGGGCACGACGGCACGGTAGCGAGGGAGGTGGCGCCATGGACACACGGCAGTCCTTGATCGACTCCACGCGCGCCCTCGTGGAAGTCGAATCCCCCACCGAGGACGTCGACGCCTGCGCCCGCGTGGTCGATCGAGCCCAGGAAGTGGCCAGCAATTGGCTGGTCGAACCCGGGCGCATCGAGCAGCATGGCGGGCGGCCGATCTGGCGCTGGGGGCCTGCCCAGCCTCGGATCCTGTTGCTCGGACACCTGGACACCGTCTGGCCGATGGGCACAATCGATCGCCTGCCGTGTCGCATCGAGGGTGATCGCATGACCGGACCGGGTGTATTCGACATGAAGGCCGGGGTGGTGCAGGGCTGGGCGGCCCTCGCGCTCGCCGGTGCCCGCACAGATGGCCCGATCGGCATGCTGCTGACCACCGACGAGGAGACCGGCTCCCTTAACTCGCGCGATCTCATCGCCGACGCCATCACCGCGTGCGAAGCAGTTCTCGTGCTCGAGCCGTCCGCCGATGGCGCGCTGAAAACCCGACGCAAGGGCACCTCCTGGTACCACCTGACATTCACCGGACGCGCCGCGCACGCTGGGCTGGATCCCGAGAAAGGAATCAACGCATCTGTCGAGGCCGCGCACTTCATCACCGAGGCGACCACCTGGGCCAATAGCGATGCCGGTACGTCGGTCACACCCACGGTGCTCAGCGCGGGCACCACCGCCAACACCGTTCCCGCCGAAGCCACACTCACGGTCGACGTTCGCGCGTGGACGCGAAGCGAGCAGGAGCGCGTGGATGCGCAGGTCCGCGGTTGGCAACTGCGCCACCCCGAGGCGGCGTGGGCTATCGACGGTGGCATCGATCGTGCAGCGCTCGAAGCGAGCGCATCCGCCGAACTCTTCGCCCGCGCGCAACAAGTCGCACGAGCACTCGGCCTACCCGAACTCACCGAGTGCGCGGTGGGTGGAGCAAGCGACGGCAACCTCACCGCGGCCGCCGGCATTCCCACCCTCGACGGTCTGGGCGCAGTGGGCGACGGCGCGCACGCCGATCACGAGTGGGCATCCATTTCCGGGATGGAAGAACGGTCCAGGTTGCTGGCCGGACTCCTGCAATCGATAGTGGAGTCCCGATGACCGACGGACCGTTGATCGTGCAAAGCGACAAGACGCTGCTGCTCGAAGTCGATCACAAGGACGCCGATGACTGCCGCAAGGCCATCGCGCCGTTCGCCGAACTCGAACGCGCACCCGAACACATCCACACCTACCGACTCACGCCGCTCGGCCTGTGGAACGCGCGTGCTGCAGGTCACGACGCCGAGCAGGTGGTCGACACTCTCATTCGCTACTCGCGCTACCCGGTTCCGCACGCGCTACTGATCGACGTTGCCGAGACCATGGCCCGTTACGGACGGCTGCAGTTAGCGAACGATCCCGCGCACGGACTCGTCCTGCAGGCCAATGACGTCGCAGTGCTCGAGGAAGTCCTGCGCAGCAAGAAGATCGCACCACTGCTCGGTAACCGACTCGACGAGACGACCGTCATGGTCCACCCGAGCGAGCGTGGCCACCTCAAGCAGGCACTCGTCAAACTCGGCTGGCCGGCCGAGGACGTAGCCGGGTACGTCGATGGGGAACGCCATGCGATCGCGCTGGACACCACCGATTGGCAGCCGCGCGACTATCAGACTGAGGCCGCCGATGGCTTCTGGTACGGCGGCTCCGGAGTAGTGGTGCTTCCGTGCGGTGCCGGAAAGACGATCGTCGGAGCGCTAGCGATGGCGCTCGCGCAAGCCACGACTTTGATCCTGGTGACGAACACCGTCGCTGCCAGGCAATGGCGCGATGAACTCCTGCGCCGCACCTCTCTCACCCCCGACGAGATCGGTGAATACTCCGGCTCCAAGAAGGAGATTCGTCCGGTCACCATCGCGACGTACCAAGTCCTGACCACCAAGCGCAAGGGCATCTATCCACACCTGGAGGTGTTCGACACCCGGGACTGGGGTCTGATCATCTACGACGAAGTGCACTTGTTGCCCGCACCGATTTTCCGGTTCACCGCGGATATCCAAAGTCGTCGTCGACTCGGACTCACCGCCACACTCGTACGCGAGGACGGCCGCGAGTCCGATGTCTTCTCGCTCATCGGACCGAAGCGCTACGACGCTCCCTGGCGCGAGATCGAATCCCAGGGTTACATCGCACCCGCCAATTGCGTGGAAGTGCGCGTGGATCT
>CAYPSE010000147.1:0-4073 GCA_964413305.1 uncultured Rubrivirga sp.
GGCCATTGGCTCATCCATATCGGCTCATCGCGCACAACGGTGAGATCAACACCGTCCAGGGCAATCGCAACTGGATGACCACCCGCGAGGCGATGCTCACCAGCGATGTGATTCCCGGCGACATGACACGCCTGTTCCCGATCTGCACGCCCGGGGCTAGCGACTCGGCCAGTTTCGACGAGGTCTTGGAACTTCTGCACCTGGGGGGTCGGTCCCTGCCACAAGCGGTCTTGATGATGATCCCCGAAGCATGGGAGAACAACCCGGACATGGATCCGCAGCGTCGGGCGTTCTACGAGTTCTACGCAACGCTGATGGAGCCATGGGATGGTCCGGCGAACGTCTGCTTCACCGACGGCACGCAGATCGGAGCGGTGCTCGATCGCAATGGCCTTCGTCCAGGTCGATTCTGGGTGACGGACGACGGGCTGGTGGTCCTGGCATCCGAAGCGGGCGTACTGGATATCGATCCGGCCACGGTGGTTCGCAAGGGACGCCTTCAACCGGGACGGATGTTCCTGGTGGACACGGCGGCGGGCCGAATCATCGAAGACCACGAGATCAAGGCCGAACTCGCCGCCGAGGAGCCGTACGCGGAGTGGCTGGACGGTGGGTTGATCCATCTCGAGGAACTTCCCGAACGCGAGCACGTCGTTCACACCCACGAATCCGTTGCCCGTCGGCAGCAGACGTTCGGCTACACGCAAGAAGAGTTGCGGTTGATCGTCGAGCCGATGGCTCGAGCGGGGGCGGAGCCCATCGGATCCATGGGCACCGATACACCGATTGCCGCACTGTCGAACAAGCCGCGGTTGCTGTTCGACTACTTCAGCCAACTTTTCGCTCAGGTGACCAATCCACCCTTGGATGCGATCCGCGAGGAGATCGTCACCTCCCTGGCTAGTTTGATAGGCCCGGAGGGCAACCTCCTGGAGTCCCAGCCCGGACACTGCCGCCAGGTTGTTCTTCCCTTCCCGGTCATCGACAACGACGAACTCGCGAAGATCTTGCACATCAATGCCGACGGCACCCTGCCGGAATTCGCGGCCGCGCGAGTCAAAGGCCTGTACCCCGTCGCAGGTGGAGGAGTGGCCCTCGAAAAGCGTCTGGGCGAGATCTTCAATGAGGTCGATGCGCTGATCCGCCAGGGCAAACGCTTCATCGTGCTGTCCGACCGCGATAGCAATGCGCAGTTGGCTCCGATTCCCTCATTGCTGCTGTGCGCTGCGGTTCATCACCATCTGGTGCGCACCAAGGCACGCAGCCAGATCAGCCTGCTGGTCGAGAGCGGCGATGTTCGCGAAGTGCACCACGTGGCGCTGCTGATCGGTTACGGCGCCGCGGCCATCAACCCCTATCTGGCATTGGAGACGGTCGAGGATCTTGTCTCGCGCAACGTGATAGCCGACATCTCATCCGAGAAGGCGGTGCGCAATTACATCAAGGGACTGGGCAAAGGCTTACTGAAGGTCATGTCCAAGATGGGCGTCTCGACGGTGGCGTCCTATCGGGGTGCGCAGATTTTCGAGGCGATCGGTCTTTCCCAGGACCTCGTCGATGCCTATTTCACGGGAACGGTCACGAAATTGGGTGGCGTGGGCATCGATGTCATCGCCGAAGAGGTTGCGCGTCGCCATGCCACGGCGTATCCGCCGTCGGGGATCTCTCCGGCGCACCGGGTACTCGAGGACGGCGGGGAATACCAATGGCGCCGCGATGGCGCTCCGCATCTGTTCGATCCGGAGACGGTGTTCCGCCTCCAGCATGCGACGAGGAGCAAGCGCTTCGACATCTTCCGCGAGTACACCAGTGGCGTGAACGAGCAAGCCGAGCGGTTGATGACATTACGGGGCCTGTTCGCCCTGAAGGAGGGTGTCCGCGAACCTGTTCCGATCGATGAGGTGGAGTCGATCGAATCGATCGTCCGACGATTCTCCACCGGTGCGATGTCGTATGGATCGATTTCCGCCGAAGCCCACGAGACCCTCGCCATCGCGATGAATCGCATCGGTGCGAAGTCCAACACCGGGGAAGGCGGCGAAGATCCGGAGCGCTACGTCCCGTTGGATAACGGAGATTCCAA
This sequence comes from uncultured Rubrivirga sp., assembly GCA_964413305.1. Taxonomy (GTDB): domain Bacteria; phylum Actinomycetota; class Actinomycetes; order S36-B12; family S36-B12; genus S36-B12. The sequence continues at coordinate 2,084 of CAYPSE010000147.1, forward strand.
GCGGTCGGCGATCAAGCAGGTTGCGTCCGGTCGCTTCGGTGTGACGAGCGAATACCTGGTGAACAGCGACGACATCCAGATCAAGATGGCCCAAGGTGCGAAGCCGGGTGAAGGCGGACAATTGCCCGGCCACAAGGTCTATCCCTGGATCGCCAAGACCCGTCACTCGACTCCGGGCGTGGGGTTGATCTCTCCGCCACCGCACCACGACATCTACTCGATCGAGGACCTTGCTCAGTTGATCCACGATCTGAAGAACGCAAATCCATTGGCCCGCATCCATGTGAAGCTCGTCGCCGAGGTCGGTGTCGGAACGGTCGCGGCCGGCGTTTCGAAGGCACACGCCGACGTCGTGCTGATCTCCGGCCACGATGGAGGTACCGGTGCTTCGCCGCTGACCTCGTTGAAGCACGCAGGTGCCCCCTGGGAGTTGGGCCTTGCCGAGACCCAGCAGACATTGCTGCTCAACGGCCTGCGTGATCGGGTGGTGGTGCAGACCGATGGTCAGCTCAAGACCGGACGGGACGTGATCATCGCCGCCCTGCTCGGTGCTGAGGAATACGGATTCGCAACGGCACCGCTGGTGGTCATGGGTTGCGTGATGATGCGGGTGTGTCACCTGGACACCTGTCCGGTGGGGATCGCCACCCAGAATCCGGTGCTGCGCGAGCGGTTCTCCGGATCACCGGACTTCGTGGTGAACTTCTTCGAGTTCATCGCCCAGGAAGTCCGTGAGTACCTGGCGCAACTGGGTTTCCGCAGCCTCGACGAGGCCATAGGGCATGCCGAACTATTGGACACGCGCCGAGCGATCGATCACTGGAAGGCCGATGGTTTGGATCTGGCTCCCATCCTTCACGTGCCCGATCTCGATGATTCGCAGCCAAGGCGACGCGTGGTGGCACAAGACCACGGCCTCGAGGCAGCTTTGGACAACCGCCTCATCGAGATGTGCGCTCCTGCGATCGACCGTAAGGAACCGGTGCGCGCGAGTATCGAGATCCGCAATGTGAACCGGACGGTCGGGACGATGCTGGGATCACACGTCACCAGGGCCCATGGCGGTGGGGGCCTGCCCGATGGCACGATCGACATCACCTTCCAGGGCTCGGCCGGGCAGTCGTTCGGTGCCTTCGTGCCGGCGGGCATCACGCTCAGACTCGAAGGAGATGCGAACGATTACGTCGGCAAGGGCCTTTCGGGTGGTCGGCTCGTGGTTCGACCCGATCGCGGGGCGACGTTCGCGGCGGAAGAGAACATCATCGCCGGCAACGTCATCGCGTACGGCGCCACGAGCGGTGAGATCTTCATTCGCGGCCAGGTCGGTGAGCGCTTTTGTGTTCGCAATTCCGGTGTGCACGCGGTGGTGGAGGGTGTGGGTGATCACGCCCTCGAGTACATGACCGGTGGCATCGCGGTGATCCTCGGTTCGGTTGGCCGCAACCTGGGTGCCGGCATGTCCGGTGGCATCGGTTACGTACTGGACCTGTCCGCTGGTCGGGTCAACCCGGAGATGGTCGACCTCGATGACCTCGACGCGGACGACATCGAGGAATTGAAGTCGCTGATCACCAGCCATGTGGAGGAGACCGATTCGCCGCGCGGGGCTGAACTCCTCGCCGATTGGGAACAGTCGGTACGTCGGTTCACCAAGGTGATGCCTCGCGATTTCAAGCGCGTGTTGCGGCTTCGGCAGGAGGCTCTGGCCCGCGGGGAGGACCCGGTCGCTGCGGTGATGGGAGGAATCCATGGCTGATCCACGCGGCTTCTTGACCACCGATCGTGAACTGCCGAAGCGGCGTCCGGTGGACATTCGACTTCAGGATTGGCGCGAGGTCTACGAGGACTTCGACGCACGTAGCCTGGAGCGGCAGGCGGGCCGCTGCATGGATTGCGGTATTCCGTTCTGCCACCAGGGATGTCCACTCGGGAATCTGATTCCCGAGTGGAACGACCTCATCTACGACCGCGACTGGGGTCAGGCGATCGA
>CAYPSE010000148.1:0-4045 GCA_964413305.1 uncultured Rubrivirga sp.
TCATCAAGCACGCCAATCCCTGCGGTATCGCGATCGGGATCGACACCGAAGAGGCCTACCGCAAGGCTTTCGCGACCGATCCGGTCTCCGCCTTCGGTGGCGTCGTGGCGATCAATCGTGCGGTCTCGTCTGTGTTGGCGACTGCGATGACCGAGGTGTTCACCGAAGTCGTAATCGCACCCGATTACGACCTCGATGCCCTCGAGATTCTCAAGGAAAAGAAGAATCTGCGAATCCTTCGAGTTGCCGGTCCGCACCCGGGACGTCGTCATGAGGGGCGCACCATCTCAGGCGGCATGCTGCTGCAGTCCATCGATGATGTCGCGGATGCAGGTGATGACCCCAGTACGTGGCAACTCGTGAGTGGTGAGCCCGCCGATGCGGTCACGCTCCGGGATTTGGAATTTGCGTGGACGGCATGCCGCTCGGTGAAGTCGAATGCCATCTTGTTGGCGAGCACCGGTGCAGCCGTGGGCATCGGGATGGGTCAAGTGAATCGCGTGGACTCGGCCCGGCTTGCCGTCGATCGCGCTGGTGCGCGAGCGGCTGGGTCGGTCGCAGCTTCCGATGCCTTCTTCCCGTTCGCCGATGGGCTCCAGGTGCTGATCGCTGGTGGCGTCCGCGCAGTGGTGCAGCCGGGTGGGTCGGTGCGCGATGAGGAAGTGATCGAGGCGGCTGCCACCGCTGGCATCACCATGTACTTCACAGGTACCCGTCATTTCTTCCACTGACGCGCCGGTCGCGCGAGTGCTGCCGTGGACCGCGGCTTTCTCCGTAGGCGTCTTGGTCGCCACGCAGGCACGCATCAACGGCCAGTTGGCGGTGGAAATCAACAGTGGTTTGGATGCGGCGACCATAAGTTTCACCACCGGTCTGGTGGTCGTGATCATCCTGCTGGGGAGTACGCCGTCCGGACGTGCTGGGGTACGGGCGCTCATCCGTGCCGTTCAAGAACGTTCGTTGGCGCCCTGGCAGATGATCGGCGGATTCCTCGGCGCGTATTTCGTCTGGGCGCAGAGCTTGGCCGTGCCGGTGATCGGCGTGGCCCTGTTCACCGTTGCGGTCGTTGCTGGTCAGACGGCGAATTCGTTGGTGGTAGATCGAGTGGGATTGACGCCGGTCGGAGTCTTGAGGATCACGCCACCAAGATTCATCGCGGCGGTCATCGGTTTGAGTGCCGTGGTGGTTGCTGTCCTACCCCGGTTGACCGGATCTTCCTTCGCACTGTGGGCCCTGGCTGCATCCGTAGTGGCTGGCGGGCTGATTGCGGTGCAGCAGGCCATCAACGGACGCGTAGCGCGCGCAACCAGCAGCTCGTGGACGGCGACCGGTCTGAACTTCGCCCTCGGTGCGCTGGCCTTGAGCGTCGCGGTTGCCGCGGTGTCCTTACTCGGGCAGCCTTTCCCCTTCTCCGCCCTGCCCAGTTCACCGTGGCTCTACCTCGGCGGCCCCATCGGCGTGGCATTCATTGCTGCCGCTGCCTGGGTGGTTCCGATACTGGGCGTGCTGCGGTTCGGACTGATCTCGATCTCGGGGCAGTTGACCGGAGCTGTCGTGTGGGATCTCATTGCACCCACACCAGGCTCGCAGGTTTCGACGAACATCATCCTCGGGGTGATTCTGGCCTTCGTAGCCGTTGTAGTGTCCGCACGAAGATGATCGACGTTCAGTGTTCGAAAACGAGCGTTCAACGTTAGGTAAGCGACGATGTGGGGGGAGTGAGGCTGCCCGTGACTGCAGTAGTTCTCGATGGCAAGAAGCACGCCACCGACGTCAAGGAGCAGTTACGGCTTCGCGTGGCAGAACTCGCCCGCCACGGTGTCCGCCCAGGCCTGGGAACGGTACTGGTTGGAGATGATCCCGGATCACACGCCTACGTCGGTGGCAAGCACAAGGACTGCGCTGAAGTGGGTATCGCCTCCATCCGCGTCGATCTTCCCGAGAACACCACGCAATCCGAACTCGAAGCCGAGATAGCGCGGCTGAACGACGATCCGGCCGTCACCGGCTACATCGTGCAACTACCCCTGCCCAAACACCTGGATGCCAATCGAGTTCTGGAACTGATGGATCCGGCCAAGGACGCAGATGGACTGCATCCGATGAACCTCGGGAGACTGGTGCTGGGTATCCACGCACCGTTGCCGTGCACGCCCCGGGGGATCGTCGAGCTCCTTCGCGCCTACCAAGTACCGATTGATGGTGCGCACGCCGTAGTGATCGGTCGTGGCGTGACCGTTGGTCGCCCATTGGGGCTGCTGCTGACTCGTCGCAGCGAGAACGCCACTGTCACCCTGTGCCATACCGGCACGCGAGATATTTCCTCTGAGATCGCTCGAGCCGACATCGTCATCGCAGCCGCAGGCGTTCCCGCAATGGTCACTGCAGCGACAGTGAAGCCAGGTGCCGCAGTGCTGGATGTGGGCATCACCCGCACGGACACCGGACTGGTGGGCGACGTCGCAAAGGAGGTCGCAGATGTCGCGGGTTGGGTTGCCCCGATGCCAGGAGGCACAGGGCCCATGACCCGGGCGATGCTCTTGGCCAATGTTGTGGAAGCGGCGGAACGTTCGCTTCGATGACGAACTCAGACAGCTCCGACAATGTTCGCGACCTGCGATCGCGTGGATGGTGGCGGCAGTGGCCCATCATCGTGGTCCTGCTCGGAGTGCTCGTAGCCCTCGTGCTCGTCTCACTGGACTACTTCCGGCGTGGGTCCGTCGTACTCGCGGGAAGTGTGTTGCTGGCTGCATTCCTTCGGTTGTTGCTCCCCGACCGCGAGGCCGGACTGCTCGCCGTCCGCTCCCGACGCGTGGACGTCGCGATCTTGGGTGTGATGGGGGCTTTACTGGCGATCTTCGCGTTCTGGGTGCCTCCACCCCGCTAGCGGAGGCCCGCAGGGCTCGCTCGCCGCTCACCCAGTACTCCCGGGGCTCGCTCGCCGCTCACCCAGTACTCCCGGGGCTCGCTCGCCGCTCACCCAGTACTCCCGGGGCTCGCTCGCCGCTCACCCAGCGGACAACACCGGGGCATCGCCAGGTATCTTGACGTCAAGATTTCTTCCCCCTGACTTCGAAGGGTTCCGCATGGCGCGCACGGGCAAGGTAACGGTGGTGGGGGCCGGCTTCTACGGTTCCACGACGGCACTTCGACTCGCCGAGTACGACATCTTCGAGACCGTCGTTCTCACCGATGTCGTGGACGGCAAGGCCGAGGGCTTGGCGCTGGACATGAACCAGTCCAGGTGGGTCGAGGGCTTCGAGACGAAACTCGTCGGGCAGACCACGGGTCCGAACGGCGAGGGATATGAGGCCATTGCTGGGTCCGAGATCGTGATCATCACCGCCGGCCTGCCACGCAAGCCCGGCATGAGCCGAATGGATCTCATCGAAACCAACGCGAAGATCATGCGTCAGGTCGCCGAGAACGTCGCGAAGTACGCGCCGGAGTGCGTGGTCATCAACGTTGCAAACCCCTTGGACGAGATGACCGCGCTGGCCCAAATCGTCACGCAGTTCCCCTACAACCGGGTTCTCGGCCAGGCCGGCATGCTGGACACCGCTCGTTTCACACATTTCGTCGCCGAGGAACTCGGGGTTCCCGTCGCCTCCGTCAAGACCCTCACCTTGGGCTCACATGGCGACACCATGGTGCCGGTGGCCTCGGTGTGTTCGGTCGATGGCAAGCCGCTTACCGACCTGGTCTCGGCCGAGAAGGTTGATGAACTCGTCGAGCGCACGCGCAACGGTGGTGCCGAGATCGTCGGTCTGCTCAAGACCGGTTCCGCCTACTACGCCCCCTCCGCCGCAGCCGCGCGCATGGCGAGGGCTGTGCACGAGGACTCCGGTGCGGTCATGCCGGTGTGCGCCTGGGTGGATGGCGAGTACGGGCTGTCGGGTGCCTACCTTGGCGTCGAAGCCGAACTTGGCAAGGAGGGCGTTCGCAAGGTGATCGAGACCCCGATGACCGCCGACGAGAAGGCGCTGCTGGAGCAGGCCTACGAGGCAGTCAAGGCCAAGCAGGCCGACGTCAAGGATCTGTGAGG
>CAYPSE010000149.1:0-4043 GCA_964413305.1 uncultured Rubrivirga sp.
AGTCCTCGACGGGCGCGGCCCATGCGCGGGAGCTGCTCGACGTGGCGGCCCGAGAGCACGAATCATGAGCCGGATCGCCGCGGCGCGCCGCGGACGGCAGCCGCGCGCTCGCCGGATGCGCGCTAGTCTGGTGGCCCGTGGATATCCCGCGTAGCGCCCCGACCCCGACCAAGCACCTATTCGTGACGGGGGGCGTTGCATCCTCACTCGGCAAGGGCTTGACTGCCTCGAGTCTGGGCAACCTGCTCAAGGCGCGCGGATTACGCGTCACGATGCAAAAGCTCGATCCATACTTGAACGTCGATCCGGGAACGATGAACCCGTTCCAGCACGGCGAGGTTTTCGTCACCGACGATGGTGCCGAGACCGATCTCGATGTGGGTCACTACGAGCGATTCTTGGATACCGACCTGCACGGTTCGGCGAATGTCACCACCGGTCAGGTCTATTCGACCGTGATCGCGAAGGAACGTCGCGGCGAGTACTTGGGCGACACCGTGCAGGTGATCCCGCACATCACCAACGAGATCAAGTCGCGGATCCGCCGGATGGCCGGACCCGACGTGGACGTGGTGATCACCGAAGTGGGCGGCACGGTCGGCGACATCGAATCCCTGCCGTTCCTGGAAGCCGTTCGGCAGATTCGTCACGAGGTGGGTCGGGACAACGTCTTCTTCCTGCACGTGTCCCTCTTGCCGTACATCGGACCGTCGGGGGAGTTGAAGACCAAGCCCACGCAGCACTCGGTCGCCTCACTGCGGAACATCGGCATCCAGCCCGACGCCATCGTGCTGCGCGCCGATCGCCCGGTGCCCACGAGCATCAAACGCAAGATCTCGCTGATGTGCGACGTGGACGCAGAGGCCGTGGTTGCGGCAGTGGATGCACCGAGCATCTACGACATCCCCAAGGTGCTGCACAGCGAAGGGCTGGACGCTTACGTCGTGCGCCGACTCGGTCTGCCGTTCCGGGACGTGAACTGGACTGACTGGGATCAACTGCTGCGCCGGGTGCACGCCCCGTCGAACGAGGTCACCATCGGTTTGGTCGGTAAGTACATCGACCTTCCTGATGCCTACCTGTCCGTGACCGAAGCGATCCGCGCCGGTGGCTTCCACAACGACTGCAAGGTCAACATCCGCTGGGTCTCCAGCGACGATTGCGCCACGCCCGAGGGCGCGCAACGCAACCTCGAAGGGCTGGACGGCATCTGCGTGCCCGGAGGCTTCGGAGTTCGCGGCATCGAAGGCAAACTCGGTGCGTTGACCTATGCGCGGGAGAACCGACTGCCGACCCTGGGATTGTGCTTGGGATTGCAGTGCATGGTCATCGAATACGCACGGACGGTGGCCGGACTGGAGAATGCGAACTCGCTGGAGTTCGATGAGAGCACCCCGCATCCGGTGGTGGCGACCATGGCAGACCAACGCGATGTGGTTTCCGGCGATCGCGACATGGGCGGCACCATGCGCTTGGGTCTGTACCCGGCCAAACTCGCTCCCGGCACTCAGGCCGAGCGCGTCTATGGGCAGCCTTATGTGGATGAGCGCCACCGGCACCGGTACGAGGTCGCGAATGCCTACCGCCCTGCGTTGGAAGAAGCCGGCTTGGTGTTCTCGGGAACCTCACCGGATGGGCGATTGGTGGAGTACGTGGAGTTGCCCGCCGACGTCCATCCGTTCTACCTCGGCACCCAGGCGCACCCGGAGTTCCGATCGAGGCCCACGCGCGCCCATCCGCTCTTCGCAGGTCTGATCGATGCCGCGTTGAACAGGCAACGAGCAGCCGCCGGCACGTCCTCGGCGCTGGCATAACTCGGCTCCGGTGCCACCCACAGGTCTGCCGCGACCGGAGGAATCCTGGTCCGGTCCCATCGCCGATACCCCCGACGACTCGATGCTCGTTGACGAGCGTGATGTCGTTTTCGAAGGCCGCGTGTGGTCGGTCGCCCGGGATCGGGTGCGTATCGCGCAGACCGAATCGATTCGTGATGTGGTCATCCATCCAGGTGCGGTCGCGATCATCGCGGTCGATCAGGACGACCGCGTCCTGCTGATCCGTCAGTACCGGCACCCGGTCTCGATGTTCTTGTTCGAGCCGCCTGCCGGACTGCTGGATGTGGCCGGTGAACCACCCCTGGCGACCGGCATCCGTGAGTTGGCCGAGGAAGCCGGTGTTTGCGCAGACACCTGGCACGTGTTGGTCGATCTGTTCAATTCACCCGGCGGTTCCAGCGAGGCGATCCGGGTCTACCTGGCCAGCGACCTGACCGCGCTGCCCGAAGGGCGCCCAACCACCGGCGAGGCCGAGGAGGCCCATCTGCCGCAAGCGTGGGTGCCTCTCGCCGAAGCGGTCGAATTGGTCCTGTCGGGAGCTATCGGAAGCCCGTCGGGGGTGGCGGGCATCTTGGCTCTTTCTGCCGTACGTGCGGCGGGCGGTCGCGGGCTTCGGCCCGCCGATGCGCCGTGGCAACCCCGCGAGTGGCTGGTCGCCCAGCAACGAGTGCGCTGATCCGGCGACGGTCCCGTGGCGGGCGTCGCCCGTCCGCCCACGTTGCTTCGTCGAGATCAGGGGCGGTCTACGCTGCTACCGGCCTCATCGTGGGAAATGCCCAGGTGAGGTATCCGTGAGGCGAACAGCAGGAGGAAGCGTGCGCATCGGTATTCCCACCGAGGTCAAGAACAACGAGTTCCGGGTGGCGATCACGCCCGCGGGTGCGATGGAACTGACGCGCCACGGGCACGAGGTGGTTATCCAATCCGGGGCGGGTGAGGGTTCATCGATCTCCGATGCCGAATACGAAGCGGCCGGGGCGCGGATGCTGTCGACCGCCGATGCGGTCTGGGAAACGGCCGAGCTGATCTTGAAGGTCAAGGAGCCGATCTCCGAGGAGTACCACCGCATCCGCGACGGCCAGGTCGTGTTCACCTACCTTCACCTCGCCGCCTCGCGGGAGTGCACCGATGCGCTCATCAACTCCGGGGCGACCGCAATCGCCTACGAGACCGTCGAACTGCCCGATGGATCGCTGCCGTTGCTGGCGCCCATGAGCGAAGTCGCCGGACGATTGGCGCCCCAGGTCGGTGCCCACGCGCTGATGCGCGCCCACGGTGGACGAGGAGTCTTGATGGGTGGGGTGTCCGGTGTGTACGCGGCGAAGGTCGTGGTCATCGGGGCCGGTGTATCGGGCATGAACGCCGCGACGATCGCCTTGGGCATGCAGGCCGAGGTGCTCTTGATGGACAAGAACATGGCCCGACTACGTCAGATGGATGCGATCTACCAAGGTCACATGCAGACGGTTGCCTCGAACGCATTCGAGATCGAGCGCGCCGTGCTCGATGCGGATATGGTCATCGGCGCCGTGTTGGTACCAGGGGCCAAAGCGCCGACGCTCGTGTCCAACGAACTCGTCTCGCGGATGAAGCCGGGATCGGTGCTCGTAGACATCGCCATCGACCAAGGTGGCTGCTTCGAGGACTCCAAGCCCACAACGCACGCCGATCCGACCTACCCGATTCACGATTCGCTCTTCTACTGCGTAGCGAATATGCCCGGCGCGGTTCCGCACACGTCCACGTACGCGCTAACGAACGTCACGCTTCCCTACGTGGTCGCTTTGGCGGACAAGGGGTGGAAGCAGGCCATGCGCGATGATCATGCGCTGGCCCTGGGCCTGAACGTGCACGCGGGTTCGCTCACCTACGGCGCGGTCGCGGAGGCGTTCGATCTACCCTTCACGCCCGTCGAAGAACTCATCGCCTGATCGAGGCCCACGGCATGGCCACTCCTGCAATCGATGATGCGATTGCCGGCTACGTGGATCACGTGAGCGTGGAGCGCGGACTGGCGGCGAACACCATCGCCGCCTATCGGCGTGACTTGGGTCGGTATCGACGTTGGCTCGCCTCGCGAGCCATCGAGGACGTGAATTCGATTGAATCGACCGACGTAGCCGACTTCGCAGCGTCGTTGCGCAAACCGGATCCCGGTGAAACCGCGCTCAGCGCTTCGAGCGCCGCACGGGTCGTGGTGGCCGTTCG
>CAYPSE010000150.1:0-3899 GCA_964413305.1 uncultured Rubrivirga sp.
AAGGAGCGTGCACCATGCCCAACCTGCGCTGGCAGGAGCTGCTCATCATCGTGGCCCTGGTCGTCCTGCTCTTCGGCGCCAAGCGCCTTCCCGATGCCGCGCGCGGCCTGGGACGTTCCCTTCGGATCTTCAAGGCCGAAACCAAGGGCATGCACGAGGACGACGCCAAGGCCGATTCCGACAAGCCCGTCGGCCAGGTCGGATCTTCGTCCCCCGAGGCTCTGGACTCCGGGCAGGGCGGTAACTCCGATAGCGCTCCCCAGGCCTCGGAGACTTCTCCGGAACGTCACGACTCCTAGTTCAACCCGTGGCCGTTCGCGAACACGGGAGTAACCCGCAAGGTTCGATGCCTCTGGCCGATCACTTGCGGGAGTTGCGGTCCCGATTAGTCAAGTCCGGCATCGCGATCGTCATCGGAATGGTGATCGGCTGGATCCTGTATCCCACGATCTTCGCGCTCCTGAGCGAGCCCTTCGAAGGCGCTGTCGCACAGGCACAAGCCGAAGGTCGCGACGTCACCCTTGCGCTGACGGGCGTGACCGATCCGTTCGTCTTGCAGCTGCAGGTTGCGGCCATCTCCGGCATCCTCATTGCCGCACCGGTCTGGCTTTACCAACTCTGGCGCTTCGTCACTCCCGGCCTGCACAAGCACGAGAGGCGCTGGGGTATCGCGTTCGTCGCGGTCGCAACGCCGCTCTTCGCAGCTGGCACCGTGCTTGCGTACATGGTTCTTCCGATCGGTCTGGAGATCCTGTTGGGCTTCACGCCCGAGAATGTCGAGAACATCGTCTCGGTCGACCGCTACCTGTCCTTTTTCCTACGCACCGTGGTCGTGTTCGGCGTGGGTTTCTTGACCCCGCTCTTGATCGTCACCCTCAATTTCGCAGGAGTGCTGTCGGGAAAGAGGCTGCTGTCCTGGTGGCGCTGGATCATCTTCGCGGTGTTCATCTTCGCCGCTGTCGCCACTCCCACGGGCGACCCAATCAACCTGGCGCTGCTCGCCGGTCCGGTACTGCTGCTCGTATCAGTCGCCATCGGTATCTCGCTGCTCAACGATCGGCGCCGTGCGCGCAAGGGACTTCTCGGCCCCGACTACAGTCAATGGGACGACGACCAAGCATCACCCATAGATGAGCCAGTCGATGACTCGGCAAAAAGCGATCCCACCAGCGAGCGTTCGTGATCCACATCATCGTCAACCCGCAGGCCGGCGGGGGCGGGGGCAACGCCGTGGCGGGCGCCAGTTCCCTAGCTCGTTCACTTGCTGATGCAGGAATCTCCTGTCACGTGCATGTTCCCGGCTCCCGGCACGACACCATCGGCGCGGCGCGAGCGCACGCAACGCGCGGAATCGTCGTGGCCTGCGGTGGTGACGGCACGGTGCACGACTGCCTGCAGGGGGTGATGTCCGCCGATGTCACGGACAGCAAGTTCGCGATCTGGCCGGTTGGCACTGGCAACGACATCGTTCGAGGGCTGGGATTGCCAACGTCGGTGAGTGATGACTTGCACGCCGACTTCATCGACGCCGTTCTCGAGCAGCGCTTCGTACCCACCGACGTCGGCCTGGTCCGATCCGTCGATTCGGAAACCGACGATCCGCGGACCGATTATTTCCTCGGCGTCCTATCGTGCGGCTTCGATTCCGATGTGAATGAGCGCGCGAATGCGATGCCCGCACGGGTGGGCCGGGCGCGCTACCTATTGGGACTAGCCCGGGAACTGCCGATCGTGCGCCCACGGTGGTATGCGATCGACAGCGATGGCCACGACCGAAGCATGGCTGCGATGGTGGTCGCCATCGGCAACGGGCCGGCCTACGGCTCTGGGATGATGATCTGTCCGGAGGCTGACATGCACGACGGACATCTGGACATCACGGTGGTGACCAACACCCCTAAGCACACGTTCGTCTCGGTGCTGCCCAAGGTCTATTCGGGCAAACACGTCGAGCACCCCGCCGTGCAGTCCTGGCGCTTTCGGCGACTGCGCATCGATGCTCCAGATTCCTTGGTCTTCGCCGACGGCGAACGGATCGGGCCGCTCCCGGTCACCATCGAGGTCATGGCGTCCGCGCTTCGGGTGCTGTCCTGGCAACGCACCTAGTCTGTCCCTGTGTCCTTGTCGCCCGCGGAGCGTTACGCCCGATCTCGTGACCGGGCAGCGCAGCCGGTACTCGCACACTTCACGAAGGAGTACCCCTTCGAGCTCGACGCCTTCCAAGTCCGAGCGTGCACTGCGCTGGAGAAGGGCTCAGGGGTCCTCGTCGCTGCCCCCACCGGCTCGGGCAAGACCGTGGTGGGGGAGTTCGCGGTCCACCTCGCACTGAACGAGGGGGTCAAGTGCTTTTACACCACTCCCATCAAGGCACTGTCGAACCAGAAGTTCGCCGAGCTGACCGAGCGGTATGGCCCCGACAAAGTGGGTTTGCTCACCGGTGATAACTCGATCAACGGTGAAGCGCAGATCGTCGTTATGACCACCGAGGTGCTGCGCAACATGCTCTACGCCGGTTCGAGCACCATCGAAACCCTTGGCTATGTGGTGATGGACGAGGTGCATTACCTTGCCGACCGCTTCCGCGGGGCGGTCTGGGAGGAGGTGATCATTCACCTGCCTGCATCCGTAACGGTCATCGCGCTGAGTGCCACCGTGTCGAACGCCGAGGAGTTCGGTGCCTGGTTGTCGGCTGTTCGTGGCAGGACCGAGATCATCGTCGAGGAGCATCGCCCGGTGCCACTGTGGCAGCACGTGATGGCGGGGCATCACCTGTACGACCTATTCGTGGACGACCACACCGTCAATGCCGAACTGCTGGCGCTTTCCCGGCGCAGTCACCATCGCGGTCCGGCGAGCAGGCGGGGCGGCAAGCGCGGGCGCCCGCGGCGCCGTGACTCGCTCACCCCGTGGCGAAGCGAAGTGGTGGAGAAACTCGATTCCGATGCCCTCCTGCCGTGCATCTACTTCCTGTTCTCCCGGGCGGGTTGTGATGACGCCGTTGAGCAATGTCTGCGCGCGGGTCTGCGACTCACCTCCGGTGCCGAGCGGGAATCCATCCGCTCGGTGGTGGCCGCAGGCACCATGGCCATCGCCGACGACGACCTCGCCGCCCTCGGCTATGTGGACTGGGCTGATGCCCTCGAACGCGGCATCGCCGCGCACCACGCGGGGATGCTGCCTGCATTCAAGGAGATCGTCGAGGAACTCTTCCAGCGCGGCCTGATCAAGGTCGTCTTCGCGACTGAGACTTTGGCCCTGGGCATCAACATGCCCGCGCGCTCAGTGGTGCTGGAACGACTAGTGAAGTGGAACGGCGAGGCGCATGTGGACCTCACCGCCGGGGAGTACACCCAACTCACCGGTCGAGCAGGACGGCGCGGTATCGACGTCGAGGGTCACGCCGTGGTGGTGTGGTCGGACGAACTGGACCCGGAGGTCCTCGCCGGACTTGCCACCACGCGCACGTACCCACTGCGATCGTCCTTCCAAGCCAGTTACAACATGGCGATCAACCTGGTCGGTCAGATGGGCCGCGCACGCGCACGCGAAGTCCTGGAGACCAGTTTCGCGCAGTTCCAGGCCGACCAGTCCGTCGTGGGCCTCAGTGCCGAGGTGAAGAAGCTCAAGGAAGCGCAGGCCGGATACGCCGGCTCAATGCACTGCCACCTCGGTGACTTCTCCGAGTACGCGGCATTGCGCGAGGAGATAACCCAGAAGGAGAAGAGCGCAGGTCGCATTGCCTCAGCTCAGCGCAAGTCCAGCGCTGAGGAATGCCTAGCGAAGATGCGACCGGGCGATGTGTTCGTCATCCCGCGCGGCAAGCGCTCGGGGCCGGCGGTGGTCATCCAGGCCGCGGATCGCCCGCACGATCCGCGCCCGCAGGTGCTCACGCATGAACG
>CAYPSE010000151.1:0-3888 GCA_964413305.1 uncultured Rubrivirga sp.
CCGGTCTCCAGGCCGTAGTCGATGCCCTCGCCGTTCAGCGGGTTCACGCATCCGGCGGCATCGCCCACGAGCATCCAGTTAGGGCCGGCAACACCACTCACCGCGCCACCCATCGGCAACATCGCCGACCACGCCCCGCGCAGTTCACCCTCGAGTTCCCAATCGGCGCGTTGCTGGTCGGTGTAGTGCTTGATGAGTTGGCGCAGGTTCACATCCGCCGGGCGCTTGTCGGTGGCAAGCGTGCCCACGCCGATGTTCACGTCACCATCGCCCAGCGGGAAGATCCAGCCGTAGCCGCTAAGAAGTTCGTTCTGCGTGCCGCGCAGTTCGAGGTGACTGGAGATCCACGGGTCATCGCTGCGACCGGATTCGATATACGCGCGCGCGGCAACCCCGTATGCGGTGCTGCGATGCCATTCGCGGCCGAGCACTCGGCCGAGTTGACTGCGCACGCCGTCGGCCACGATCAGTCTGTTGCACTCGATACGCGAAGTTTGCTTCTCCGCATTCGAGAAGACAACGGCGACGACGCGACCACCGGCGTCGCGTTCCACGTCGGTTGCGCGCAGGCCTTCGAGCGGTGTCACGCCCGCTTCGAGTGCGACCTTGCGGATGGCGTCGTCGAGTTGCAGGCGCGGTGCGGCACTTCCGTAATTGGGCAGCGAGCCGCCGGGCCAGGGCAGGTAGAGCGTCTGGCCGAAGCCGGCCGCACGCAGACCGGCGTTGCGGGCGCGGGTGGTGATCCACTCCGAGGCACCCAGGGCGTCGAGCTCGGCGATAGCCCGCGGCGTGAGGCCGTCGCCGCAGGGCTTGTCGCGGGGGAAGACCTCGGCATCGGCGAGGGTGACCTCCAGGCCGGCACGCGCAGCCCAAGCGGCAGCGGCCGAACCGGCGGGGCCGGCTCCCACAACGAGGACATCGGTCTTCATAGGGCGATTCATAGCGCTCCCATTCTCCGCCGGGTTGCGCGCCGGCGCAGATCGGCCCCACACAACACCCCAATCACTCAGGTGTTGCATCCCCCACTTGACCCCGAGGACGAATTTGCGGCCACAACTGACTCAGCATCGGGGGGGGGAGGGGCCGGAGGCAGGGTGACCAGCTCAAGTTCTAGCTAAGGCGCATTGCCTTCGCTGCTGTGAGGCCCTCGAAGCCACGTTGCTGAGCCTTCTTGTTGGGCAGATACGTGGCATAGACGGTGTAGTTGCCGATCGGCTTCGTCAGTGCGAACTTCCACCGGATCACGCCACGTCGTTGTTGTCCCTTGGCCTTTGTCAACGTGACCGTCTTCGTCTTACCGATCACGAGCTTGCCCTTAGGTGTGAGCCGCGTGAGGGTGAAGCGCACCTTTCCTGTCGCCACTCGCGACGAGACGAAAGCCGTGTACTTCTGCTTCTTGCGCTTCAAGCCACGCCTTTGCTCCTGCGGAATCGACATGCGCAACGTCAACCCATCACGGGTGGCTGTTCCGGCAACGCCGAGAACGGGGGCTGCAGCGACATCTATGCCGGCGGCAGCCGCCTGAGCATCGGCACCGGCGGCTTGTCCCAGGGCCGCTAGTTGCTCGGCTTGTTCACCAAGTGGGTCCGCTGCAACCTGTCCGGGTTGCGCAACTACTCCACCAGCGGCCCCGGGATCGAGCAACTCATCGGGAACAGGGGGAATAGCCGCAGGATCGATCTGCGGCACACCCGCGCGAATCTGCACCGGACTCAAACACGCACTCTCGTAGCGGTAACCGGGTGAGATCTCGCGGTTTGCATATCTACCCGTTACACACGCGTAGACGTAGCGCGTCCACAGATCGTTGCCTATCGGTCGAAGCAGGAACTGGTTAACGAGGCCGTCTAGCAGTTGCTCACAACCGGCGGCAGCGTATCCACCGTTGTTAGGACTTCCGGCGCACGAGTGCCAGTAGATCGAATAGCTGATGCGGGTGGCTTCGTTGATTGTCGACGACCACGTACCCGGGAACACGAATAGCCATGAGCCGACCACGGGTTCACCGAGGAACTCCGCGACTCGGCCACGCTGCGGTGTGTATTCCGGCGGCGTTATGTCGTCAGCTCGGGGTCCGGCAGCTTCACCGCGCCCGAGAATCGGAAAAACATCTGAAACTACGTACTGCGTTGAGCCAGCCGCGTTGATCGCCTTGCTTCGAACTCGAAAACCAGTCCAGTCGTCTTGAATGTCTACATCGATCGTGTACGTCGGTGCTGCAGCACGGCCGCAGCAGGCACGATCGTTTCTCAAGGTTCGTCCCCAGCCTTCACGCAGTCCGATGTTCCACATGTCATTAGTTAGGTTGCATTCGGCGTCGGTGCAATACATCACCGAGCCACCAATGGAACTCACCGCTGACGCGACATCCGGCTGACGCCATTCGCCGAGGTTGACGCTGATCCGATTGGTTTCCGGTGTGATGAGGCGCGCCCCGACACCGGCCGCAGCAATTCGTGGCGGAGTGATGTTCGAACTCAGACGTGCGTTGGCGGCATTCGCGAGTACCTGCGCGCGATTGGAGTCGATCCAATTGGACCAACCCGCGGGATTGCGGACTCGCGCACGGGCTCGGATCGAGTCACCTTCTCTGACACCGAGGGCTCCGAGGTTTCCGAGTTCGGCGATGACCACCGGTGCGAATTGACCCTGCGGAATTGCGTTCAACTGCTCCGCTACAACTCGTTCATCGGCTCCCACCAGAAGCTGCACTTGATAGGTGTCAGGCTCCGCGACGCATGTCGGCCGGCCCGCCGGACAGTTTCCGATTCCCACCAGGACGTTCATGTTGAGATTCGGGCGCGGTTGGAGATCGCCCCCTTGCGGACGCAGATCGACCTGCGTGACGAAAGCCCGGTCGAGTGCATTCGCCGCAGTCGGGGATCCGATCAAGGCAGTGCCAACCAGGCCCAGGAGCGCACCGGCAACTGTGACCCGTAGAAATCCTGGCTTCATGCCCACACTTGGACGTTAGTACGCGCTCCACCAGCGGGAAACCGGAATAGGAGATTCGAATCCGCTTTCCCTGTCTACGCATTAGAGAGGCACTCGGTTGGGCTTGGACTCCTCCCCGCTGCACCCCTTCCTTTCCCCATTGCGGCGTCAAGCGTCGGGCCGATTCTTCGAATCTTGGCCCTACCTCTGACGCCGCAATGGGGGAGATTCGAACGCCAGGAGCGACTCCTTGACCTCCAGGCCCCAACCGAAGCCACCGAGCGTGCCGTCCGTGCGGATCACCCGATGGCACGGGATCGTCAGCGGGACCCGGTTGGCACCGCATGCGCTTCCCACCGCGCGGATCGCCGCGGGTTCGCCGATCTCCTCGGCGATGTCTGCGTAGCTGCGGGTTTCGCCGTACGGGATCTCGCGCAGCGCAGCCCACACCCTCGCCTGGAATGCCGTGCCGGTCACATCAACGGGCAGCTCCGGTGCTTGCTTGCCCTCGGCGATCAGGCGCAGGGCGCGCATCACGTCGCGCATAGCGCGATCGTCGCGCTCCAGGATCGCGTGGGGGAACTCCTCGCGGATACGCATTTCGTCGTCGGCGGCACGCACCCGCGAATCGGCACCCGGGTGAGTCAGGAAGCAGATTCCGCGTGGCCCGGCAACGCACGTGAGTCGTCCCACAGCGGAGTCACACGTGGACCACAGCAACAGGTGCTGGGGTGCGCCCGCGGCGAAGTCCGCAGGCGTCATGCCCAGCCGCGATGACGCCCTCTCGTAGAACGCCCGCACCGATCCGTAGCCGGAGTCGTAGATCGCATCGGTGACCGATGCCGACGTGCGTAGCGTGTGACGGGCGTTCATCGCGCGGACGCTTGCTCCGTATTGGCGGGGCGTAACGCCCAAGACGTCGTGGAAATCCCGCTGCAGCTGTCGAGTACTGCA